>JAOUGW010000016.1 GCA_029865465.1 Gammaproteobacteria bacterium | reverse complement strand
CCGCACGGCGAGCTCGGAGCAGGTGCGCCAGCCGATCTTCCGCGACGCCGTGGATCACTGGCGTCACTACGAGCCCTGGCTGGACCCGCTCAAGGCGGCGCTCGGCCCGGTCCTCGACGCGTACCCCGCAGCGCCGCCGCTGCACTGAATGCATTCGCGCACCCGCCGGCGGGTGCCTCACTGAGGGAGGCCGAACCAAATGACTCGTAGCCGCAAACGCAAACTGCAGCGCCAGACCGGCAGACCGTCTGCCATGCGAGCGCTGGCCGCCGGCGTGCCGACGCTGCTCGCCGGCATGTCCGTCGCTTATGCGCAGACCACCGAGGGAGGTCTCGAGGAGATCATCGTCACCGCACAGAAGCGCTCGGAAGACCTGCAGTCCGTGCCACTCAGCATCCAGGCCTTCAGCACGCAGAAGCTCGAAGAGCTGAACGTGCAGAAGTTCGATGACTACGTGAAGTACCTGCCGAGCGTCTCATACCAGACGTTCGGCCCGGGCTTCGCCAGCGTCTACATGCGCGGCGTGGCGAGCGGCGGCGACGGCAACCACTCGGGGTCGCTGCCGAGCGTCGGCATCTACCTCGACGAACAGCCGATCACGACGATCCAGGGCGCCCTCGACGTCCACCTGTACGACATCCAGCGCGTGGAAGCGCTCGCCGGTCCGCAGGGTACCCTGTACGGCGCAAGCTCGCAGGCGGGCACGCTGCGCATCATCACCAACAAGCCGGATGCGTCGGCATTCGAAGCCAGCTACGGGCTGGAGGTGAATTCAGTCGAAGGCGGCGACTTGGGTTACCTGGCCGAGGGCATGGTCAACCTGCCGATCAACGACCGCACGGCGGTTCGACTGGTCGGCTGGCACCGTCACGACGCCGGTTACATCGACAACGTCTACCGCGAACGCACCTTCCCGACGTCGGGCATCACGGCGAACAACGCCGATTTCGTCGAAGACAACTACAACGAAGCCGACACGACCGGTGCGCGCGCGGCGCTGCAGGTGGACCTCACCGACAACTGGACCATCACGCCGCAGCTGATGGCCCAGAAACAGGAAACGAACGGCAGCTGGGCTTACGACACCACGGTCGGCGCACTCAAGCTCGCGCACGGCTATCCGGAAACGTCGGACGACCGCTGGACGCAGGCCGCGCTCACCGTGGAAGGCAGGGTCGCGAACCTCGACCTCGTCTACGCGGGTTCTTACCTCAAGCGCGACGTCGACACGGAATCGGACTACTCCGACTACTCATACTGGTACGACACCCTCTACGGCTACGGCGCCTACTGGTACGACGACAACGGCGACCTGATCGATCCTTCGCAGTACATCCAGGGCAAGGACCGCTACAACCGCTACACGCACGAGTTGCGCGTGTCGTCGGATGCGGACCAGCGTTTCCGCTTCGTCGGCGGCGTGTTCCTGCAGCGGCAGGAACACGACATCCAGCAGCGCTACAAGATCGACGGCCTCGGCTCGCAGCTCAGCGTCACGGGTTGGGAGGACACCATCTGGCTGACCAAGCAACTGCGTGTCGACAAGGACTTCGCGGTGTTCGGGGAGTTCAGCTTCGACTTCACCGACAACCTGACCGGCACCATTGGCGCGCGCTACTTCGAGTCCGACAACTCGTTGAAAGGCTTCTTCGGCTTCAACGACGGCTACGTCAGCAACCCGGCCTATGGCGAGGGTTACTGCAATTCGCTGCCGGCGACGCCGGACACGTTCAACGGCGCACCCTGCAAGGTCTTCGACAAGACCACGAAGGAAGATGGCGTGACCCCGCGAGTGAACCTGACCTACAAGTTCACCGACGAGGCGATGGTCTACGCCACCTACTCGGAAGGCTTCCGTCCGGGCGGCATCAACCGTCGCGGCACCCTGCCACCGTACGAGGCGGACTGGCTGACCAACTACGAAATCGGCTGGAAGACGACCTGGTTCGACAACCGGCTGCGCTTCAACGGCGCAGTCTTCAGCCAGGAATGGCAAGACTTCCAGTTTTCCCTGCTCGGCGCCAACGGCCTGACCGAGATCAACAACGCGGGTGCGGCGCAGATCGACGGCGTCGAAATGGACTTGAGCTGGGCAGTCACCGACCGGCTTGGCATTTCAGCGGGCTTCGCCTGGCTCGATTCCGAGCTGACGGAAAACTACTGCGGCTTCGTCAACGCGAACGGCAAGCCGGAGACGCGTCCGGACTGCCCGAGCGTCGACGACGACGGCAATCCCACGACCAGCGATCCGGAGGCTCCGAAGGGCACGCCGCTGCCCGTCACGCCGGAGTTGAAGGCGAATGCGACGGTACGCTACAAGTTCCCGGTCGGGACGTTCGACAGCTACGTGCAGGGCTCGGTGATCTACTCCGACGAACGCACGACCGACCTCCGCGTGGCGGAAAACGCCATCATCGGCAACATGCCGAGCTACACCATCGCCGACTTCGCGGCGGGCTTCGGCAGGGACGACTGGACGCTCGAGCTGTTCGTGTCGAACGTGTTCGACAAACTCGCGCAGGTCTCGCGCTTCGCGCAGTGCGCGGAATCGGTCTGCGGCGAGGAGGTCTACGTCGTGCCGCAGCGTCCGCGCACGATCGGGATCAAGTTCTCGCAGGAGTTCTAGCCGGCAGCGCGCCGGGACGGCGCTGGGCGGGGGCGGATCGGCAACGATCCGTCCCTGTTTCTTCACCGCTCCCGCTGCAGCGGGGCGGGAGCAAGGCCTCAGAGCTTGAAGGTGAACCGCGCACCCCACGTCCGTGGCGGCTCGATGAACGCGTCGGCGTACGGCCCGAACTGGCCGGTCGTCGTCGCCGCCAGCACCGCTTCGTTCTCGATGTTCCTGACCCAGAGACCGAGGCTCCAGCGATCGTCGGGCGCGTAGTAGGTGATCGAGGCATCGGACTTGAAATAGTCCTGCTGCTCGGTGCCGCGGAACTGCGCGAACGTGCCCCAGAACGAATCCTCGTACCGCGTCTCGATGCGCGCCAGCAGCCGACCCGGTCCAAGCAGGAACTCGTGCTGGTAGCCGGCCGAGACCGTCCACTTCGGCGCGTACTGCAGCGGATAACCGCCGAAGTCGCGGTTCGGAACACCGATGTTGACGCCGGCCGGCACGATGAAGTCGTCGTACTCGGCGTCCAGGTAACCCACCGACAGGTTCAGCCGGTCGCTGCCCGTCGGCACGAACAGCACGTCAAGCTGGTTGCCCCAGATCGTGGTCTGCGCGGCATTGAACGTGGTGAGCAGGGCGGTGTTCAGGTTGAACGACTGCACCAGCAGGTCTTCGTAGTCATAGTAGAAGACCTCGTCGTTGACCTGCAGGCGGTCGTCGAGGAAGCGGCTCTTGATGCCGGCCGTCCAGGCCGTCATCGTCGCCGAGTCCACGAGGTTCGACTGCCCGGGTGTGGCCGGGAACGAGTTGTACGTGCCCGGCTGGTAACCCGTCTGGATCGTCGCGTACGCCATCGCGCTCGCGCCGATGTCCACTTCGACGCCGAGCTTCCAGTCGACGTTGTCGTAGTCCTCGTCGGCGGAATACGCCTGGCCAAACGCGGTCAGGCCCTCGCCCTCGCGCTGGTCCCAGCTGAGGCGCGCCCCGGCGATGAAGCGGAAGGCGTCAGTGAACGAATACGTCGCCTCGCCATACGCGGCATAGCCCTCGAGCCGGTTGCGCGAGACCTGCGCGAGCGGAAAGCCGCCGGCGATGAAGTCGCCGTCGTTCGTCACCCGGTATGCGTACAGGCCGCCGAGCCACTGCAGCCTTGAATCCGTGTCGCTCGCCAGACGCAGCTCGTTGGTGACCTGGTTGTAGTGCGCGGTGAGCAGCGCGGGAATGTTCTCGAGCCAGTAGTCCGCGGCCCAGTCGAGGTAGAAGTAGCCCGGGATGTACGTGAGATTGACGTCGCCCAGGTCCCAGTTGACCTCCGCCCCGATCACCATGCTCTCGTAGTCCTGCGGCGACGCGGTCGGCGCACCCGGATCGATGCGGTCGTCCCACGGGTCGCTGGTATTGAAGGCGTTTGGATCGCCGTCAAACGTGCCGCCGTTGTAACCGCGGCGCACCAGGTTGGGCGACTTGCCGTCCTTCTTCGCGCCGTGCAGCCAGACGTAGATGTCGAGGTCGTCGCTGGGAGCATAGAGAGCCGAGAGCCGGCCCGCGTAGTCGTCCTTGGAGTCAGCGCCGGTCCGCAGGTAGCCGTCGTGCTGGATGTAATCAAAGGCACCCCGCAGCGCGAGATGCTCCGACACGGGCAGGTTCTGCACGATCGTCCCGTGCAACAGCGAATAGTCACCCACCTCGAGCAGGCCGCTCGTCTCGAGCTCCTGCGTCGGCCGGTTGAACTCGACGTTGACCGCGCCGCCGAGCGCCGCGCGCCCGTACAGCGTGCCCTGCGGGCCCGGCAGCAGCTCGATGGACGAGATGTCGAACAGACCGACGCTGGTGCCTTCGCGCGGGATGTAGACACCGTTGAAATTGAAGGCGTTGGGCGGCTCGATGTTGGGCAGGTCGAGCGTCGAGCCCACACCGCGTATGTAGAGCTCGGTCGAGGCGTTCTCGGCCTGGAAGCGGACCGACGGCATCAGGTTCTGCACGCCGCGAATGTCGTACACGCCGGCGCTCACCAGGACGTCGCCGGAAATTGCCGTGACGGCAGCGCCCGTCTTCTGCAGGTCCTCGGTGACTTTCTGCGCGGTGACCGTGATGACTTCGAGACCGGCGCCTGCGGCGCCGGCATCGTCAGCAACGGCGAGCGTGGGAATGAGCTGCAGGGCGATGGCGGCCCGCAGGAGCAGTGAACGCGAATAATGCTTGTGCATCGTGAGCTCTCAACGGCCCGATGCGGGGCTGAGCCCCGTCGGCCTGAAGGACTGTCTTTGGGTGGATTGACTGGCGCGGCCGGAGGGATTCGAACCCCCGACCCTCAGGTTCGAAGCCTGATGCTCTATCCAACTGAGCTACGGCCGCGCGTAAGGTAGGCGAAGTTTACCGTTACTTCATCGTTGGCATGACGAATTGCGCGCTTTCCCGCCGCGCTGTAGGCCAGCGCGACGTGACGGTCTTGAGGCGGGTGTAGAAGCGCACGCCGTCCGGACCATGCACGTGCAGCGCCCCGAACAGCGAGCGCTTCCAGCCGCCGAAGGAGTGGAACGCCATCGGCACCGGAATCGGGACGTTGATTCCAACCATGCCCGCCTGCACGCCCTGCGTGAACGTGCGGGCTGCCTCGCCGCTGGCGGTGAAGATCGCGGCGCCATTGCCGAACTCGTGCTGATTGACGAGGCGCGTCGCCGCGGCGAGGTCTGGCGCGCGCACGACGCACAGCACCGGCCCGAAGATCTCTTCCTTGTAGATGCGCATCTGCGGCTCGACGCCGTCGAACAGGCACGGTCCGATGAAGTAGCCGTCTTCGTGACCCTTCACCCTCAGGCCGCGTCCGTCCACGACGAGCTTCGCGCCTTCCTGCACGCCAAGGTCCACGTAACCGCTGACCCGGTCGCGATGTTCCCGGGTCACGAGCGGACCCATCTCCACGCCGTCGTCGAGCCCCGAGCCGACTTTGAGCTGCCTGAGCTGGCGCTGCAGCGCAGCGACCAGCGGATCGGCGGCGTCGCCCACCGCAACGGCCACCGAGATCGCCATGCAGCGCTCACCGGCCGATCCGTAAGCCGCGCCGATCAGCGCGCTGGCCGCGTTCTCGGTGTCGGCATCGGGCATCACGACCATGTGGTTCTTCGCGCCGCCGAGCGCCTGCACGCGCTTGCCGTGCGTCGAGGCCGTGCGATAGATGTATTCGGCGACGGGTGTCGAGCCGACGAAGCTCACGGCGCCGACGCGCGGATCCGTGAGCAGCGTGTCCACGGCTTCGCGATCGCCGTTGACGACGTTGAACACGCCGTCCGGCAGCCCGGCCTGCTTGAGCAGTTGCGCAACACGCATCGGGCAGCTCGGGTCCTTCTCGGACGGCTTCAACACGAACGTGTTGCCGCACGCGATCGCGACCGGGAACATCCACATCGGCACCATGGCCGGAAAGTTGAACGGCGTGATGCCGGCGCAGACGCCGACCGGCTGGCGCTGCGACCAGCTGTCGACACCGGTGCCGACGCTCTCGCTGAACTCGCCCTTCAGCATCTGCGGGATGCCGCAGGCGAACTCGACGACTTCGGTGCCGCGGATCACTTCGCCGCGCGCATCCGAGAACACCTTGCCGTGCTCGACCGTGATCAGCCGCGCCAGCTCGTCCAGGTGTTCCTCGAGCAGGGCCTTGAACTTGAACATGATCCGGGCTCGCTGCAGCGGGGGCATCGCCGCCCAGGCAGGCAGTGCCGCCTCGGCCGCGGCGATCGCCGTCCTGGTCTCGTCCGCGCTGGCATAAGCGACCTCGCCCCGCAACTCACCGGTCGCCGGGTTGTGCACCGGGCCCTTGCGACCCGACAGGCCCGCGACTTCGCGGCCCCCGATGAAGTGGCCATGGTCGAGAGCAGGCGTGACGGGGGCAGTTGATTTCAGGAGGTTCATCGCGGGGATTCCAGGCGGGTCCGGTCGGGCGGAGGGCGCATTGGACACGAACCCCCGGCACGCTGCCAACCCCGCGTACCGGCAAGGGGACCCGGTCGGCTCCCGTCCGGGCATGTCCGGACCCTTCCGACCCGGACCGGACCGCGCCGGGGCTGCGGTATAGTGCCCGTCCGCGAACCGCCAGCCGCCCTGGCCGGCTGCGCGCCCACTGGCACTATCGAGGTTCCAACGACATGAAGATGCTGACCGCCCTTGCCTTCGCCCCGGCCCTGCTGGCGTTGAGCGCCGCCGCCGAGGCTGCCACCTGCGTCTATCCCCAGGCCCCGCAGTCGCTGCCGAACGGCGCATCCGCGACCAAGGAGGAAATGCTGGCGGCGCAGGCCCTGGTGAAGGACTACGCAAAGAACGTGCAGGAGACCTACCTGCCCTGCCTGGATCAGGACCAGACCGAGCAGCTGGCCGCGATCGATCCGGCAGACCCGAAGATCGCCGAGAAGAAGGCCGCCGTGGAATCGATCCACGCCAAGAAGCACAACTCGGCGCTCGACGAACTGCAGGCGCTGGTGGACCGCTGGAACGTCGAAAAGAAGGCGTTCGCGGAGAAGGCCGCCAAGTGAACCGGGGCGTCCGCCCGAGGGTCATTTCCGCATGACGGCCGGCGCGGCCCTGCCGACCCCGGCCGAGGCCGAGGCCCTCGTGCGCGAACGCGTGCGCCCGCTGCCCGTCGAATCGCGCCCGCTGGAATCCCTGGCGGGCGCGGTCCTTGCCCAGTCCGTGCGCTCCGAGCGCGACCAGCCACCGTTCGATCGGGTCACGATGGACGGCATCGCCTTCGCCTCGCTGGCATGGCGCCAGGGCCAGCGCCGGTTCCGGGTCGCCGGCACCCAGGCGGCCGGCCACCCACCCCTGGCTCTTGTCGATCCCGCTGAATGCTTCGAAGCAATGACCGGCGCCGTGCTGCCGCAGGGTTGCGATTGCGTCGTGCCGGTCGAGCGCCTGCGGGTCGAGGACGGTGTTGCCGTCGTCGACGATGACATGCCCGTCGAGCCTTTTCTCAACGTGCATACGCGCGGGCTGGATGCGCGCGAAGGCGACCTGCTGCTCGCGCGCGGCACCTGTCTCGGCGCACCCGAGCTTGCGGTGCTCGCCTCCGCCGGCCTGTCGCGGGCCGACGTGCGCGCCGAGCCGCGCATCATGATTGCGACCACGGGTGACGAGCTCGTCGATCCAGACCAGCCGATCGCGGCCTGGCAGGTCCGCCGTTCGAACACTTACGCGCTGCGCGGCGCATTGAGCCTGCGCGGCCACCGGCGGCTTGCTGCAGACCACTTGCCGGATGACCACGCCGTGCTCGCCGAGCGACTCTCGGCGCACCTCGCGACGCACGACGTGATCGTGCTGACGGGAGGCGTCTCGATGGGACGCTACGATCACGTGCCGAGCGTCCTGCGGCAGCTCGGCGTGCAGGAAGTGCTGCACAAGGTCGCGCAGCGCCCGGGCAGGCCCATGTGGTTCGGCATCGGACCGACGGGCCAGACCGTATTTGGACTGCCCGGCAATCCGGTGTCTTCCCTGGTCTGCCTGTTGCGCTATGTCGTGCCCGCGCTCGCCGCGATGGCAGGCGCGACGGCACGCGCAGGCGAGCACATCCCGCTGGGCGCGCGGTTCAAGGTCAGTCCTGCGCTCGCCTATTTCCTGCCGGTGGGCGTGGAATACAGCTCGGCCATGGGCATGGTCGCCATGCCGCGGCCCACGCGCGGCTCGGGCGATTTCATTTCCTTGCTCGGCACCGATGGCTTCGTCGAGCTGCCGCCGGGCCCCCGCGAACTCCCGGCGGGTTACCTCGCGCCGCTGTACCGCTGGTGAACGCACATGCCTGATCCGAGCAGCTCCGCCGGTGTCGTCAACCTGGGCCCGTTCAACCCGGTGGTCGACAAGCTCGGCCGGCCGGTGCACGACCTGCGGATTTCGGTGATGGATCGCTGCAACTTCCGTTGCCCGTACTGCATGCCGCAGTCGACGTTCGACGAGAAGTACCGCTTCCTGCGCGCGCAGGAGCGGCTGTCGTTCGAGGAGATCGTGCGGCTGGCGCGGGCCGCGGCCCGCCTCGGCGTGCGCAAGGTGCGCCTCACGGGCGGCGAACCCCTGTTGCGCAACGGCTTGCCGGACCTCGTCGCCGAGCTGTCGGGCATCGAAGGCATCGAAGACCTCGCGCTCACGACCAATGGGGTCCTGCTCGCCCAGCACGCGGCCGAGTTGAAGGGCAACGGCCTGCACCGCGTGACGGTGAGCCTCGACTCGCTCGACGAAGCCGTGTTCGCCAGGATGAGCGGCGGCTTCGGCGGGCTGCCGCAGGTGCTCGAAGGCATCGAGGCTGCGCTCGCGGCAGGCTTGCGGCCCGTGAAAATCAACACCGTGGTCCAGCGCGGGCTCAACGACCACACGGTGCTCGACCTGCTCGACCGTTTCCGCGGCACGGGCGTCACCGTGCGGCTGATCGAATACATGGACGTCGGCAACCGCAACTCGTGGGAGCCCGCGCAGGTCGTGCCGTCGGCCGATATCCTGCGACAGATCAAGGCGCGCTGGCCCGTGACGGCCGCGGCCGGCCGCTACCGGGGCGAGGTGGCGTCGCGTTACACCTACGACGATGACGCCGGTGAAATCGGCTTCGTGTCTTCGGTCAGCGAACCGTTCTGCGGCGACTGCAATCGCGCGCGGCTGTCGTCGGAAGGCGTGCTGTACACCTGCCTGTTCGCCACGCGCGGACTCGACCTGCGCGCGCCATTGCGCGCCGGCGCGTCGGATCCCGAGCTGCTCGAGCTGATGCGCAGCGCATGGGCACAGCGCGCCGACCGCTACAGCGAATTGCGCAGCGAACTGCGGAGTCGGGCAGCCCCGCTGCGCAAGGTCGAAATGCACTACATCGGCGGATGACAGGATGAGCGAACTCACGCACGTCGATGCACAGGGCCGCCCCACGATGGTGGACGTGAGCGCCAAGGCGGTGACGTTGCGCACGGCCGTTGCCGAATCACGGGTCCGCTTCCCGGCCTCCGTCGCCAGTGCGCTGCGTGACGCTGGATTCGCGACCAGGAAGGGACCCGTGTTCCACACTGCGATCGTGGCCGGCGTGATGGCCGCCAAGCGCACGCACGAACTGATCCCGTTCTGCCACCCGCTCGGCCTCGAGCGCTGCGACGTCGTCATCGAAATGCACGACGACGACGCCGTCGTGCGCTGCACGGTTGCGCTGCACGACAAGACGGGTGTCGAGATGGAGGCTCTGACCGGCGCCTCGATCGCGGCGCTCACGATCTACGACATGTGCAAGGCACTCTCGCACGAGATCGTCATCGCCGAAACGCGGCTGGTCGCGAAGCAGGGCGGCAAGCGCGACGTGCGCGCGGGCAGCGCGCAATGACGCAGGGGCTCGCACCACTGTACGGCCTGGTGCTGGCGGGGGGCGCCAGCCGGCGCATGGGACAGGACAAGGCTGCCCTCGCCCTCCACGGCCGCCCGCAGCTCGACTGGGCGCGCGACACGCTGGCTAGACACTGCGATCGCGTGTTCGTGTCGATTCGCGCCGACCAGCAGGACGACCCGGTGCGGCGCGGCCAGCCCGTGATCGTCGACCTGCACGACGGCGCCGGACCGATGGCGGGCATCGCCGCGGCGCAGGCGGCGTACCCGGATCACGCGTGGCTCGTTCTGGCCTGCGACCTGCCCTTCGTCGACGATGTCGCCATCGGCCACCTGACCGGCTGTCGCGACGGCCGGCCGGTCGTCGCCTACGCGAGCAGTCACGACGGCTTGCCCGAGCCACTCTGCGCGATCTATGAACCTGTATCGCGCGACGGCGTGCTGTCAGCCATCGCGTCGGGCCGCAACTGCCCGCGAAAATTCATCATTGGCACCGGCGTCGCGCTGCTCGAGCAGCCCGACCCCACTGCTCTCGACAACGTGAACACCCCCGAAGAACTGCAACGCGCCCGGAGCAGCCTCGGCGGGCCGGCGAACCCATGAAGAAGATCACGCTCCAGTACTTTGCCGTGCTGCGTGAGCAGGCCGGCTGCAGCGAGGAACGCCTGGAAACAGCGGCCGCGACGCCTGCCGAGCTGTACGAGGAAGTGCGGGTGAAGCACGGCTTCACGCTGCCGCTCTCGATGCTGCGCGTTGCCGTGAACGAAGAGTTCCAGGACTGGTCATCGCCGCTCGCATCCAACGACCGCGTCGTCTTCATTCCTCCCGTCGCGGGCGGCTGATGCAACCCTTTGCCTTCAGCACGGTGCCGATCGACGCGGCCCGCGGGCGCGAGGCGCTCGCCGATCCGGCGTGCGGCGGCTATGCGACGTTCGAAGGCTGGGTGCGCGACCACAACGAAGGCCGCGCGGTGCATCGGCTCGAATACGAAGCGTATGCTGCGCTCGCCGAACGGGAGGGCGAACGCATCGTCGCCGAGGCGATCGCGAGATACGGCGTGCAGCATGCCGCCTGCGTCCACCGGATCGGCGACCTCGGCCTCGGCGAAATGGCCGTGTGGGTTGGCGTGAGCTCACGCCATCGCGCGGAAGCATTCGCGGCCTGTCGCTACATCATCGACGAAGTGAAGCACCGTGTGCCGATCTGGAAGAAGGAACACTACGTCGATGGCGATTCGGGCTGGGTGAACTGCGAGCGCTGCGCGCAACCGGGTGACCACGCGAGCCACTCCCCTGCGCCGGCGGCTGACCGTTCGCCCGGCCATGAACACCGGCACGAGCGGGCGCACGTTGCGGACTCTCATCCGCACGGCGCACCGGACTTCTCGCGGCAGATCGCGCTGCCCGAAGTCGGCGTCGCCGGACAACAGCGCCTGCACGCAGGCTCGGTGCTGGTCATCGGCGCCGGCGGTCTCGGCGTGCCGGTGCTGCAGTACCTCGCCGCGGCCGGCGTGGGACGCATCGGCATCGTCGACGGCGACGTCGTGGAAGCGAGCAACCTGCACCGGCAGCCGCTGTACGGCGTCACGGACATCGGCAAGTCGAAGGCGACCGTGGCTGCGACGCGGCTGCGACAACTGAACCCCGAGGTGACGCTCGCGGTGCATGCGGAGCGCGCCGACTCCGCCAGCCTCGTCGACTGGCTCGCGCGGTATGACCTCGTGGTCGACTGCAGCGACAACTTCGCGACCAAGTTCACCGTGAACGACGCCGCGGTGATCCTCGGCAAGCCCGCCGTCTTCGCCAGCGTCTATCAGTACGAAGGCCAGTTGCAGGTCTACCTGCCGCGCGAGGACTGGCCCTGCCTGCGTTGCCTCTGGCCCGAAGCGCCGCGCGACGGGCTGGTCGGCAACTGCGCACAGGCCGGAGTTCTTGGCCCGGTCCCGGCGGCGCTCGGCGCGTTGCAGGCGATGCAGACGTTGAAGATCCTGCTCGGCCTGCCGGTCGAGGGCGCCCCGGCGCTGCACGTGTTCGACCTGCTCGGCATGCACTGGCGCACGCTCAAGGCGGCGCGCAATCCGGCCTGCGACCACTCGCCGCGGGAGCTGCGGGTGGACGCCATCGACACGGCCGCCCTCGAACTCGTATACCCGACCCTGGCTGCCGCCCGCGCGTCGGGCCTGACGCTGGTCGACATCCGTGAGTCGTGGGAACGCGCCATGGACGACCCGGCCAGGCAGATCGAGTGGCACCTGCCGCTCAGCGCGTTGCTGCAGGGCTCGACCGCGTTGCCGCCCGAGGGCCGTTACCTGATCGTGTGCGCCCACGGCGTGCGCAGTCTCGCGCTTGCAGAACACCTGCGCTCGCTGGGATACGCGGCGGTCTATTCGCTGGTCGGTGGACTCGCCGCCGTCGACACCTGAGCAATCAGGGCCGGACCTGGCCGCTTCCCCGCACGACGTACTTGTAGCTCGTCAGCTGTTCGACGCCGACCGGACCGCGTGCATGGAACCGGTCGGTCGAGATCCCGATCTCCGCACCCATGCCGAACTCGCCGCCGTCCGCGAACTGGGTGGACGCGTTGTGCAGCACGATCGCGCTGTCGACCCGCGCGAGGAACGTCTCGGCCGTCGCGACGTCGTCCGTGACGATCGAGTCCGTGTGATCCGAGCCGTAGCGCGCGATGTGTCCGATCGCGCCCTGCACGCCGTCCACGAGCTTCACGGCGATGATGGCGTCGAGGTACTCGGCGTGCCAGTCCTGCTCCGTTGCGGGGACCACGCGCGAATCGACGGCGCAGGTCGCGGCGTCGCCACGGACTTCGCAGCCCGCAGCCAGCAGTTCGCGCACCAGCGGTGCGAGGTGCGTGCGTGCGGCCGCGGCATCGACCAGCAGCGTCTCGGCTGCCCCGCAGACCCCGGTGCGCCGCAGCTTGGCATTGAGCACGATCGAGCGCGCCATCTCGAGGTTGGCCGCGCGATCGACATACACGTGGCACAGTCCTTCGAGGTGACCGATGACCGGCACCCGCGCTTCCTGCTGCACGCGCGCGATCAGGCTCTTGCCGCCCCGCGGCACGATCACGTCGATGAAGTCGGTCATGCCCGCGAGCATCTGGCCGACCGCGGCGCGATCGGTCGTGGGCACGAGCTGGATGCAGGCGTCCGGCAGGCCGGCGGCACTCACCCCTTCGACGAGGCACGCGTGGATCGCAATGCTGGAGTGGTGGCTCTCGCTGCCCCCGCGCAGGATCGCCGCGTTGGCCGCCTTGAGGCACAGCGCGCCCGCATCGCAGGTCACGTTCGGGCGGCTTTCGTAGACGATGCCGATGACCCCCAGCGGCACGCGGACGCGCTGGAAGCGCAGCCCGTTCGGGCGCGTCCACTCGGCCAGCACCGTGCCGATCGGGTCGGGCAGCGCCGCGATCTCCTCGACCCCGCGCGCCATCGCATCGATGCGCGCGGCATCGAGTTGCAGGCGATCCAGTGCCGCGCGCCCGAGCCCGGCGGCGATCGCAGCACTCATGTCGCGTTCGTTGGCCGCGAGAATCGCGGCTCGGTGCAGCCGCAGCGAGGCAGCGATCGCGTGCAGGGCCCGGTTGCGCTGCTCGCCGCTCGAGATCGAGAGCACGCGCTGCGCCGCGACCGCGTCGCGGCCGAGCTGCTGCATGGTCTGGGCAATGGCTTCGTCGGTGGTCACGTCAGCACGAGGTCGTCGCGGTGAATCAGCTCGTCACGGCCACGATACCCGAGAATCGCCTCGAGCTCCTGGCTGCGGCGACCGCTCGCGCGACGGGCGTCCTCGCTCGAATAGGCGCTCAGGCCGCGCGCGATCTCCGCGCCATCCGCGTCGCGCACGATGACCGCATCGCCACGGTCGAAGCGGCCCTCGACCCTGGTCACTCCCGCCGGCAGCAGGCTCTTGCCGCCGCGCAGCGCCTTCGCCGCGCCGGAGTCGACGTGCAGCACGCCCGCGGGCTGCAGCAAGCCCGCAATCCACTGCTTGCGCACGGTCTGCGGCGACGTCTTCGCCACGAACCACGTGCAGCGGCCACCTGCTTCGATGCGCCGCAGCGGATGCTGCTCGCGACCCGCCGTGATGCACATGTTGCAACCCGCCGCGACCGCGATCTTGCCGGCGAGCACCTTCGTGGCCATGCCGCCGGAACCCACGTCGGAGGCGGAACCGCCGGCCATCGCTTCGATCTCGGGCGTGATGCCGGTCACTTCGGGGATGAAGCGCGCCTTCGCATCACGTGACGGATCCGCGGTGTAGAGGCCGTCGACATCGGAGAGCAGCACGAGACAATCGGCGCTCGCCATCTGGGCGACGCGCGCGGCAAGCCGGTCGTTGTCGCCGTAGCGGATCTCGGCGGTCGCCACCGTGTCGTTCTCGTTGATGACGGGGACCGCGCCGAGCTTGAGCAGCGTATTGAGCGTGCTGCGCGCATTCAGGTAGCGACGGCGCTCTTCGGTGTCGCCGAAGGTCAGCAGCATCTGCGCTACTGCGCAGTCGTGCTGTTCGAGCACTTCCTTCCACGCGTGCGCGAGACGGATCTGGCCAACGGCCGCAGCGGCCTGGCTTTCCTCGAGCTTGAGCTTGCCGGGCGCGAGCCCGAGCTGGCGCCGGCCTAGCGCGATGGCGCCGGAGGAGACGATCACGACTTCCTGTCCGCGGGCCCGCATCGCAGCGACGTCCGCGGCCAGGGTCTCGAGCCACGCGCGATTGACGCGGCCCGTCGATTTCTCGACGAGCAGCGCCGACCCGATCTTCACCACGACCCGCCTGGCACGGGCGAGGCGTGCCCCGCCGCGCGCAGCCGCGGGTGCGCTCATGCGATCGCGAACTGATCGGCCGTGAGCGCCATCAGCCCGGTGGAGCCGGCCCGTGCGGCGGCCGCATGCGCATCCACGCGCGGCAGGATGCGCGAGAAGTAGTGCCGTGCAGTCACCAGTTTCGCCATGTAGAAGTCGTCATTCGGGTCTTCGGCGTGTTTCTTCGCGGCAACGCCCGCAGCCACGAGCCAGCACCAGGCGAGGCAGATGTAACCGGAGACGTGCAGGTAGTCCGTCGCGGCGGCGCCGACTTCGTCCGGGTTGTTCTTCGCGGCCAGGCCAAGCTCGGCGGTGAGTCTACCCCACTGTTCCAGGCGGCGGCCGAGGTCGGCGGCGAGCGGCGCGATCTCGGGCATCCCGCCGAATTTCCTGATCGACTCGACGATGCGCGCCGCGATCATCTGCTGGCTCTTGCCGCCCGTGCCGAACACCTTGCGCCCGAGCAGGTCGAGCGCCTGCACACCGTTCGTGCCTTCGTAGATCGGCGTGATGCGCGCGTCACGCATCAGCTGCTCGACGCCCGTCTGGCGGATGAAGCCGTGGCCGCCGTGGATCTGCACGGCGAGGCTCGTCACTTCCATCGCCGCCTCGGTCAGGAAGCCCTTCACGATCGGCGTGAGGAATGCGATCAGGTCGTTCGACGCCCGGCGCGCGTCCAGGTCGGGGTTCAGGTGCGCACTGTCGATCTCGCGTCCGGTGAGGAAGCACAGCACGCGCCCGCCTTCGACCAACGCCTTCTGCGTCAGCAACATGCGACGCACGTCGGGGTGAACGATGATCGGATCCGCCGCCTTGCCGGGCTCCTTGATGCCCGTCATCGCACGACCCTGCAGGCGATCGTTGGCATAGGCGATCGACGCCTGCCAGGCGAGTTCCGACAGGCCATGGCCCTGCAGGCCGACGCCGAGGCGCGCCTGGTTCATCATCGTGAACATGCACGCGAGGCCTTCGTTCGGCTTGCCGAGCAGCCAGCCGGTCGAGTCGTTGAAATGCATCACGCAAGTCGGCGACGCATGGATGCCCATCTTGTGCTCGATCGAGCCGCACACGACGCCATTGCGCTCGCCCGCATCGCCGTTCGCGTCGGGCTTGAACTTCGGCACGACGAAGAGGCTGATGCCACGGGTGCCCGCGGGCGCATCCGGCAGTCGCGCCAGCACCAGGTGGACGATGTTCTTCGTCAGGTCGTGCTCACCGGCGCTGATGAAGATCTTGGTGCCGGTGATCTTGTACGAACCGTCCGCCTGCGGCTCGGCCCGGGTCTTCAGGATGCCGAGGTCGGTGCCGCTGTGAGCTTCGGTCAGGCACATCGTGCCGGACCATTCGCCCTTGATCATCCTGGGCAGGTAGGCCTGCTTGAGCGTGTCGCTGCCGTGGGCCGCGATCGTGAGCGCTGCGCTCTCGGTGAGACCCGAGTACATGCGCCACGCCATGTTGCCCGACACCAGCATCTCACCGAAGGCCAGCGAGAAACCGCCAGGCAGGCCCTGGCCGCCCCAGGCCGGGTCGGCCGTCATCGTGATCCAGCCGTCCTGGCAGTAGCGGTCGTAGGCTTCCTTGAAACCGGGCGGCGTCTTGACCTCGCCGTTCTCGAAGACCAGGCCGTGGACGTCGCCCACGCGGTTCGTGGGGGCCAGCACGTCTTCGGCGAAACGCGCGCCCTCCTCCAGGATGCCCTCGAGCAGTTCCCGATTGAGGTCTTCGCGGCCGTAGGAACGATATTTCTGCTCGAAGTCGAGCACTTCATGGACGACAAAGCGGATGTCACGGAGCGGTGCGCGATACGTGTACACGTTGAGTCCTCTGGCAAACCCCGGTATGTACCCGAGTGTACGTCAATTGCGGCAGTGCAGCATCGGGTGTGTTCCGGTTGCCTGTGCCGAGCGCCCGACCGTATAGTTGCTCGCGCTCTGACGCCGTTTTCGGGCGGCGTTGCCGTCGAGGATTTATCCGTGAGCCGTGATTACGAACCGCAGGCAGGCCAGTGGTACGAAGACCTCGACAACGAGGAGGCGTTCCAGGTGCTTGCGGTCGACCCCGACGAAGAGATCGTCCGCATCCAGTGGCCGGATCGCGAGATCCGGGAAATCAGCCTCGACCAGTGGAACGAGATGGACCTCGACCTGGCCCTGCCGCCCGAAGGCTGGGTCGACGACGTCGTCACGGACGATGAGGAAGACGAGGAGGAGGAGGACGAGGACTGGGACGATGACGAGGACGACGACTGGGACGATGACGAGGACGACGACCTCGACGAAGAAGACGACGAATACCGCGATCGCGAGTGACACGCCCTCCTTCCTCTGCGCCCGTTACGCCTGAGGCCCTTCGCGGCCACTACCCCGACGAACTCGAGCGCACCTGGCAACCCGCCGGTGCGCCTGCGGTCACCATCCGCGCGCTGCGCCATGAAGACCTTGCCCTCGAGCGACGGTTCATCGAGGCGCTGTCCCCTCAGACGCTGTACCTGCGCGTCCAGTACTTCGCCACGACGGCCAGCGAGCGCGATCTCGAACGGCTGCTCGACCTCGACTATTACGACCGGCTGGCGGTCGGTGGCGTCACGCAGGACTCCAAGGGCGAGACTCTCGTCGGCGTGGCCCGCTATGCCCGCGTCGAGGGAACGAGGCGGGCCGAGTGCGCCATCGTGGTGGCCGATGGCTGGCAGGGACGGGGCCTCGGCACGGAACTGATGCGCACGCTGGCCACCGCGGCACAGGCTCGCGCAATCGATTGCCTGGAAGGCACGACCCTGGCCGAGAACTCGCGGATTGCCGCGTGGGCACGGCGCTTCGGATTCTCGGTCCACACCGAACCGAATTCCGGCGGCCTGCTCGTCGTCAGGATGGATCTTCCGGGTCCGACTCAATCATCCGGGTGATCGCGTGATCCCAGCGCTTGCCGGCCCGGGCCAGGCGCTCGAGCGTCGGATCGAGGTCCCGGTCCAGTTCCTTCACGCGTCGTTCCAACGACCGCAGCGCAACCCGGCTGCGTGCCGCCCGCTCGCGATCTGACCGCAACCAGTCTATTGCCGCTGCAGCATCTCGCCGGTCACCGAGGTTCTGTTGTGCGTCGCGCAACCGGCGACGCAGGGTCGCTGCATCCCTCGGCGATACATCCGCAACAATTTCAAGCACGTAACGGCAGTTCTTCAGGCGAATACGGAGTTCGTGCAGTTCGCGTCGGGTGCCTGGGCGCAATTCCACCAGGCGCTGGGCGCGGCGCCACGAGCGCCGCACGCGTCGCAACACGTCGGCGGCGGTGATGCCGGCGCGCAGGCTGTGATAGCCGCGGCCCGGGCCACGGGCCGACAACTCGACCGCCGCCCGATTCGAGGGACTTGCCAGCCGACGGGCGAGTCGCTTGACGGCCTGCTGTCGGGCGGCCGCCAGTTCGCGATCGCATGAACCGTGTCGCAAGGGTGGCTGCGCGGCGAGGACGTCCAGTTCGCGGATCTCGGCGAGCAGGTCGGCGACTCGCCCGAGCGCTTCCCGCAGCCCGCGCACCTGGTCCTCGGCAAAGAACGGCCTGAATGCCTTGAGCAGCGCACGCAGGCGCCGGCAGTCGACCCGAGACTGGTGAACGTCACGCTCGTTGGCCTCGCGCAGGCGGGAAAGTCGAACCCGCAGCGCGGCCTGGCCCTCGCGCAGCGCGCGGCGCAGCCGCGCTGAGCCATCAAGCGGAACGGACACGCTTGAGGCCGGCACGGTCGAGGACCAGCGACAACAGGGTGCCGACGGTCTTGTGCGATTCGAGCGCGTGCCGCAACGGCACGTCGAGGTTGAGCCGATAGGAGTTCCGCCGGCCGGCGCGTTCGCGGACGATGACCCCGGCTTCCTCGAGGTCGCTGACGATCTTCTGGACTGCGCGTTCCGTGATGCCGACACTGAGCGCGACGTCGCGCAGCCGCGCGTCCGGGTCCAGGGCCAGGCAGACCAGGACGTGCGCGTGGTTGCTCAGGAAGGTCCAGTGCCGGGCGGGGATTGCGGGCATCGGGGCACCTCGTTGCGGGCGGGACGGAACTCCGGCGATCGGACCTTGTCCGAACCCCAGTTCCGGTTTTCAGGTTCCTGTTATTATGCGCTCACGCCGGGCCCCGCCGCCACGCCTGGGTGCGGCAGGGATTGAAACCCGGAAGATCACCCCAAGCGAATGGGCCTCAAGGGATCGCCCGCTGGAGACACGCCAAGATGAAACGGATTCTGCTGTTCCTCGCCACCAACCTCGCCGTCGTGGTCCTGCTCGGGATCGTGCTGCGGCTCATCGGTTTCGAGGGCATCCTCGACGCCCAGGGCGTGGACCTCAACCTTGGCGCCCTGCTGATCTACGCGGCCCTCGTCGGCTTCATCGGCTCCTTCGTTTCGCTCGCGATGTCGAAGTGGTCCGCCAAGCGGATGATGGGCGTGCGCGTCATCACGCAGCCGGCCAACTCCACCGAAAACTGGCTGGTCAGCACGGTTCGCCAGCAGGCCCAGGTCGCCGGCATCGGCATGCCGGAAGTCGGCATCTTCGATTCGCCGGAGCCCAACGCGTTTGCGACGGGCGCGCGCCGTGACGCGGCGCTGGTCGCGGTCAGCACCGGCCTGCTCAACAGCATGTCGCAGAAGGAAGCCGAGGCCGTGCTCGCACACGAAGTGAGCCACGTCGCGAACGGCGACATGGTCACGCTCACGCTGATCCAGGGCGTCGTGAACACCTTCGTGATCTTCCTGTCGCGCGTCGTCGGCCACACGGTCGACCGCGTGATCTTCAAGACCGAAGAGGGTCACGGCCCGGCGTACTGGGTCACCACGATCGTGGCCGACATCGTGTTCGGCCTGTTCGCCTCGATGATCGTCATGTACTTCTCGCGCCAGCGTGAATTCCGCGCCGACGCGGGTGGCGCGACGCTCGCCGGTCGCCAGGCCATGATCGGTGCGCTCGAGCGCCTGCAGCAGCGCCATTCCGGGGCGCTGCCCGACAAGATGGCGGCGTTCGGCATTGCCGGTGGCCAGAAGCCGGGCGGACTCAAGCGCCTCTTCATGTCGCACCCGCCGCTCGAAGAGCGCATCGCCGCGCTGCGTAACTCGGTCGGCTGACCCGCCCCGGGCTGCAACGAAGGCCGCGCTCCTCACGGGGCGCGGCTTTTTCAATTAAGGTCAACGCAGCATGAGCGGCACCACTACCCTCGTCTGGTTCCGGCGCGACCTGCGACTGTCCGACAATCCGGCACTTGCTGCAGCCGTGGCGGACGGCAACCACGTCGTCGCGGCGTACGTGCATGCGCCGGAAGAAGAAAATCCCTGGCCGCCCGGTGCCGCGAGTCGATGGTGGTTGCACCACAGCCTGGACGCACTCGCTGCGGCACTGCGCAAGAAGGGTGTAGCGCTCACCCTTCGCCGAGGGCCTGCGTTGTCCGCTCTGATCGAGTTGGCGATTGAAGTGGGCGCCACCAAGGTCGTGTGGAACCGGCTCTACGATCCAGCCACTGTCGCGCGCGACACGACGGTCAAGGCCGGGTTGCGCGAACTCGGCTTCGAGTGCGAGAGCCACAACGCGAACCTGCTGCACGAGCCGTGGCAGATCCGCACCGGCCAGGGTGGGCCGTACCGCGTCTTCACCCCGTTCTGGCGTGCATGCCAGATGAGACTCGACGAGCAACCGGCACCGCTGCCGGCGCCCAGGCGGCTGCGTGGACCGTCGCAACCCGTGCCGAGCCTGTCGCTGAGCGAGTTCGATCTGCTGCCGAAGCTTCGCTGGGACGCGGCATTCGCGCAGCACTGGACGCCCGGCGAGCGGGGCGCGCAGCAGCGGCTGGAGGAATTCTGCGGCGAATGGATCGGCCGCTACGACGAAGGCCGCAATCGCCCGGACCTGCCCGCGAGTTCACGGCTCTCGCCCCACCTGCATTTCGGCGAGATCAGTCCGCGCCAGTGCCTGGTCGCAGCGCGCAATGCCATAGTCGATCAGCCGCAGGCTGCGAAATCCGCCGACAGCTTCGTCCGCGAGCTCGGCTGGCGCGAATTCGCCTATCACCTGCTGCACCACTACCCGCACACGCCCGAACATCCGCTCGACGAACGCTTCGAGCGCTTTCCGTGGGCGGAAAGCCCGGCCCTGCTCGGCGCCTGGCAGCGCGGCGCCACCGGCTTCCCGATCGTCGATGCCGGCCTGCGTGAGTTGTGGGCGACCGGCTTCATGCACAACCGCGTGCGCATGATCGTCGCGTCGCTCCTGACGAAGAACCTGCGGCAGCCGTGGCTCGCGGGCGCCCGCTGGTTCTGGGACACGCTGGTAGACGCGGATCTCGCGTCCAACACGCTGGGCTGGCAGTGGACCGCGGGGTGTGGCGCCGACGCGGCCCCGTTCTTCCGCATCTTCAACCCGGTGCTCCAGGCCGAGCGGTACGACCCGGCGCGCGTGTACATCCGCCGCTGGCTGCCCGAACTGGCACAGCTGCCCGACAAGTGGATTCATCGCCCCTGGGAAGCCCCTGCGGAGGTCCTGGCGCAGGCCGGCGTGGCACTTGGGCGGACCTACCCTCACCCCATCGTGAAGCTTGCGGCCAGCCGGGATGCCGCCCTGGCGGCCTATGCCACCATCCGGGAGCCGACTGCGGTTGCCCGTGCCTGAATCCGCGACCTCCGGGTCGTCGAAACGGTGGCCATGCCAGCTCCGACTCCCTCCCTCCGCTCTATCACCCTGGTGGTCGCGGCCGCAGCAGCCTTGCTGGCGGGGCACGCGCGCGCGTCGAGCCTGCCGGACGCCGTGCTCGAAGGCGATTACGGGCTGCAGCGCGTGGGTGCCGGCCAGCTCAGCTGGCTCGGCCGCCCCATCTACCACGCCAGCCTGTGGACACCCGCCGGCAACTTCACCGGTTACGAACCCGGCGAGCCCGTGGCCCTGAGCCTGTCATACCGGCGAAATTTTTCGCGCGACGAACTGCTGCGCATCACGTCGACGGCCTGGCGGCTGCTCGGTTCCCTGCCGGCGGACAAGCGCGAGCACTGGCTCGCATCGCTGCGCACGTTCTGGACGGACGTCGGTCCGGGCGACAACGTCACGACCGTGGTCGTGCCGGGCCAGGCCACGCGCTTTTACGATCATCGTGGCCTCATGGGCCAGGTCGACGATCCGGCGTTCGGTCCCGCGTTCCTGTCCATCTGGCTCGATTCCCGCAGCGTGGTCGGCGACCTGCGGGTGCAGCTGCTCGGCCTCGAACGCAGCGCCGCCCGCCGATGAGCGACCGCCGCGTGCATGACTCCCAGGGCGGCGGCCTGCACAAGCTGCGACAGTGGTTCGATGCGGGTGCGCCCGATCCGGACGCGCCGCGGGCGACCGGCGGTGCGGACGGCGTCGACTGGGGCCGCATCGTGCCCTTCGCGCTCATGCACCTCGTGTGCCTGTTTGCCTTCCATGTCGGCGTGAGCGCAACGGCCATCGCCGTCTGCGCCGGCATGTACCTGGTGCGCATGTTCGCGATCACCGGCTTCTACCACCGCTACTTCTCGCACCGCTCGTTCAAGACCTCGCGTGCGGCACAGTTCGCATTCGCGGTCCTCGGCGCGTCCGCGGTGCAGCGCGGACCGATCTGGTGGGCCGCGCATCATCGTCACCACCACGCCTTCTCGGACAAGCCGCAGGATACGCATTCGCCCGTGCAGGACGGTTTCGTCTGGGCGCACATGGGCTGGTTCCTGTCGAAGCGCCACTTCCACCCGGACCTGCGGCGCGTGCGCGACCTGCTGCAGTACCCGGAACTGCGCTGGCTCGATCGCTTCGACATCCTGGTACCGTTCGCGTTCGCGCTCGCCCTGCTGCTGACCGGCGCGGCGCTGGAGCACTTCGCGCCGGCGCTCGGCACGACGGGCGGACAGCTGCTGGTATGGGGCTTCTTCGTCTCGACCGTGCTGTGCTACCACGGCACCTACACGATCAACTCGCTGGCCCACGGCTGGGGCTCGCGTCGCTACCCCACGAAGGACGACAGTCGCAACAATGCGTTGCTCGCCCTGATCACGCTCGGCGAAGGCTGGCACAACAACCACCACCACTATCCAAGTTCCGTGCGCCAGGGCTTCTACTGGTGGGAATTCGACGTCACGTACTACCTGTTGCGCGGCCTCGCGGCGATCGGCGTGATCTGGGACCTGAACACCGTGCCCGTCCGCATCCGCGACGTGCGCGAGGCGACGCCCGCATGAGAATAGCCGTGGTCGGGGCAGGCGTCGCCGGGCTGTATGCGACATGGCGGCTCTCGGCCACGCACGAGGTGACGTTGTTCGAAGCCGCGGACTACGCGGGCGGACACACCAACACCGTCGACGTCGATTGCGGCGGCCGCCACTGGTCGATCGACACGGGCTTCATCGTCTTCAACGACTGGACCTATCCCAGCTTCATCGCGATGCTGGACGAGCTGGGCGTGGCCTGGCAGCCGTCGAACATGAGCTTCAGCCTGCGCTGCGAGCGCACGGGCCTCGAGTACAACGGGACGTCCGTCAACTCGCTGTTCGCCCAGCGCCGCAACATCCTGCGCCCGTCGTTCCTGCGCATGATCGCGGACATCCTGCGCTTCAACACCCGCGCCAAGGCCTGGCTCGACGCACCCGGTTCACGCGACGTGACGCTCGGCGAATTCATCGCAGCGGGCGGCTATTCACCACAGTTCGTCGAGCACTACATCGTGCCGATGGGTCGTGCGATCTGGTCGGCGGAAGCGTCCGCCATGCTCGGCTTCCCGGCGCGCTTCTTCATCGGCTTCTTCGATCGCCATGGTTTCCTCAACGTCGATGACCGGCCCGTATGGCGAACCGTGAGCGGTGGCTCGCGCGCATACGTCCGTGCGCTGCTCGCGGCAACGAAAGCACGCGTGCGGCTGTCGACGCCGGTCGCCTCGATCCGCCGCCTGCCCAACCAGGTGCTGCTGCGCACGCGCGCCGGCGAGGTCGAGGGCTTCGATCACGTATTCCTCGCGTGCCACTCCGACCAGGCCCTGGCGCTGCTCGAAGCGCCGACGCCGGCGGAACGGGAGGCGCTGGGCGCGATGCCGTATGCCGCGAACGAGGCGATCCTGCACACGGACGCGAGCCTGCTGCCGCGACGCAAGCTGGCGCAGGCCGCATGGAACTACCACCTGCTGCGCGATCCGCAGGAGCCCGTTGCGCTCACCTACGACATGAACGTGCTGCAGGACCTGCGCAATGCCCCGTTGCGATTCCTCGTCACTCTCAACCACCGCGACGCAATCGATCCCAGCCGCATCCTGCGATCCTTCCAGTACACGCACCCTGTCTACACGCCGGCCGGCGTTGCCGCGCAGGCGCGGCACCGTGAGCTGAATGGCGGGCAGCGCACGTATTTCTGCGGTGCCTACTGGCGGTCGGGCTTCCACGAGGACGGCGTCGTCAGCGCACAGGCGGCGCTGGCGCACTTTGGCGAGGACCTCGAACGTGCACAGCTGCCTCTACCAAGGGTCGGTTAGACACCGCCGGCTCGAGCCGGAGGGGCACGCGTTCCGTTACCGGCTCGCGCTGCTGTACCTCGACCTCGCAGAGACGGAAACCGTCTTCCGCGGGCGCTGGTTCTGGTCGGCGGGCAAGCGCTGGGGCATCGCACGCTGGCATCGCTCGGATCACTACGGCGATCCGGACCGCGACCTCGGCGAATGCATCCGTGAACTGGTGCGGGACCGAGCCGGCATCGAAGCCGACGGGCCCGTGCGGTTGCTGACGCATCCGCGCCACTTCGGTTACGGCTTCAACCCGGTGAGCTTCTACTACTGCTTCGATGCCGACGATCGGCACCTGGTCGCGATCGTGGCCGAGATCAACAATACGCCCTGGGGCGAGCGCCACTGCTACGTGCTGCCGCAGTCGGCCAACCGCGGCACGCCGGACCGGCTGCAATTCGAGTTCGACAAGGACTTCCACGTTTCACCGTTCATGCCCATGGACCTGGAGTACGACTGGCGCTTCACGCGTCCGCATGACGCGCTCGCCGTACACATGGAAAACCGGCGCGACGGACGCAAGCTGTTCGACGCCACGCTCACGTTGCGCAGGCGGCCGATCACGGGCACAACGCTCGCCGCATCGCTGGCACGGCATCCACTCGTCACGTTCAAGGTGACGGCCGCGATCTACTGGCAGGCGCTGCGGCTCTGGCTCAAGCGCACGCCGCTCTTCACGCACCCCGACAAGACCGGTGCCGGGCACAGGCAGCGCGCCGGCCGCGTCGATGCCATCGAGACCACGCCATGAGCAAGACCCGCACAGCGACAGCGTCCATCATCCCTGCCGTCGATGCCCTGGCGGTGCCCGAGTCCCACAGTGCCGAAGGCGGGTGGCTGCAGCGTCTCGGCAAGCGCCTGTTCCTGCGCGCTTTGTCGAAGATCCAGCTTGGCGAACTCACGGTCGTGGTGCCCGCGACAGGGGAGCAACACGTGTTCGGCCGGCGCACGGCCGGGTGCGATCTGCACGCCACGCTCGAGGTGCTGCACCCGCAGACGTTCGCGGATGCGGCGTTCGGCGGCACCGTCGGCGGCGGCGAGGCCTACATCCGCGGATTCTGGCGCGCCGACGACCTCACTGCCCTGGTGCGGATGTTCGTGGCCAACCGCGAGGCGATGGAGTCGTTCGAGGGCGCCGCGGCCTGCGTGAGCGATCCCCTGCGGCGCGTACTGCACTGGTTCAACCGCAACAGCATGGACGGCAGCCGCCGCAACATCGCGGCCCATTACGACCTCGGCAACGACCTGTTCGCGCTGTTCCTCGACGAGACGATGCTGTATTCGTGCGCCGTGTTCGAACGCGAGGACGCGAGCCTGCACGAGGCGCAGCTGGCCAAGCTCGATCGCATCTGCCGCCGCCTGCGGTTGTCGCCCGGCGACCACCTCCTCGAGATCGGCACCGGCTGGGGCGGCCTCGCGCTGCACGCGGCGCAGCAATACGGCTGCAGGGTCACCACCACGACCATCTCGCGCGAGCAGCACGACTGGGCGCAGCAGAAGTTCGCGGCGGCCGGCCTGCTGCAGAGCGGCCAGGTGACGCTGCTGCTCGAGGACTACCGCAACCTCACGGGCACCTACGACAAACTGGTGTCAGTCGAAATGATCGAGGCGGTCGGTGCGCAGTATCTCGACACCTACCTGGCCAGGTGCTCGTCGCTGCTGCGACCGGACGGGGCCATGCTGCTGCAGGCAATCACGATCCAGGACCAGGTGTACGAGCAGGCGCTCAAGTCCGTCGACTTCATCCAGCGCTTCATCTTCCCGGGCAGCTTCATCCCGTCGGTCACCGCGATCGTGGGCTCGCTGCGGCGCGCCACGGACATGAAGGTGTTCCACCTCGAAGACATCGGCCCGCACTACGCGACGACGTTGCGGAAGTGGCGTGAGAACTTCCTTGCGCGCCTCGCGCAGGTGCGCCAGCTCGGCTACCCGGACAGCTTCATCCGCATGTGGGACTTCTACCTCTGCTACTGCGAAGGCGGATTCCTGGAGCGGCAGATCGGCGACGTGCAGATGCTGCTGACCAAGCCGCGCTGCCGGCTGCCCGCCCCCGCCTGACGCGGACGACCCCGTACGGGACACGCCGGAAGTTCCGCTAGCTGCAGCGGAAAATCTTCGCTGGCATCTGGCCTTTCGGCGCGTCCAGCATCTCTCGCAGCTGTTCGAGGGTGTAAGGCTTGCTCAGGCAGCCGTCCATGCCCGCGGCCAGGCAAGCCTCCATGGCCTCGCTGGATGCATCCGCGGTCAGGCCGATGACCGGCACGTGGCACGCCTCTCCGGCGAGGTCGCGGATCAGCCGCGTCGCCTCCAGTCCGTCCATGATGGGCATGTTCGCATCCATCAGTACGGCATCGAAGCTTTGCGTGGCGATGCGATCCACGGCGCTGCGGCCATCGGCGACACAGGTCGGCTGATGCCCGAGCGAGCGCAGCATGCTCTCGGCGACCAGCTGATTGACAGGGTTGTCCTCGGCGACCAGCACGTGCCGGCTGGCGGTCTCCGGCGCGGGGCGCACCGGGACGACATGGGATGGCGCGGACACCGACCCGACCTCGTTGCCCATGACCTCGAGGATGGCCTGCCGCAACGAAGCCCAGGGTACCGGCTTGCCAAGGAACCTGTCGCGCCGACGCGTTATCACCGTCGAGCCGTCCGTCGGACGCGGCTGACGGCTCAGGAAAATACGGGCGACGCGCGGATCGGCCGGCACAGCCAGGCTCATTGAATGCTTATCGAGACGGCTCAACCGGTCGGCGTCAATGAGCAGGACATGGCAGTCCGCGCGGTGCTTCACGATGGACTCGAGCTCGACGCTGGAATTCACGGCGACGACGTCTGCACCCTCCGCGGCGAGCCGTGCCGCGAGAGCGCCCTGCAGCGACTGGATCGGGGTCGCGACGACCACGCGCAGGCCGCCCAATCCTGCCGGCGGCAGGTCGCGGCCAGCCTCCGGCGCGACGCCGAAGGGGATCTCGCACCAGAACGTCGAACCCACGGCCGGCTGGCTGGTCGCCCCGATCTCGCCACCCATCTTCTCGACCAGGTGCTTGCAGATCGACAAGCCGAGTCCGGTACCGCCGAATCGGCGCGTGGTGCTCTCATCGGCCTGGCGGAACGCCTCGAAGATCCGCTGCAGGGTCGACTCGTCCATGCCGACGCCGGTGTCGTGCACCTCCAGCCGCACGATCGCCTGCTCGCCGCTGCGACGCTTCAGTTCCGCGCGGACGACCACCTCGCCCTGCGGAGTGAACTTCAGCGCGTTGCCGAGCAGGTTGAGCAGCACCTGGCGAACTCGCAGCGCATCACCTGCCAGTGCGCGCGGCATCGCTGGCGACACTGCCGCCACCAGGTCGATGCCATTCTTGTTGGCCTGCGGTGCGAGCAGCCCGATGCAATCGTCGATCAGCTGCTCGAGATCAAAGGCCTCGGAGGTGAGTTCCAGGTACCCGGCCTCGA
>JAOUGW010000187.1 GCA_029865465.1 Gammaproteobacteria bacterium | reverse complement strand
TTGCCCATCTGCACGTTGTCACAAGCGCCCTTGACGGCGCCACAGCTCGTGTGGCCCATCACGATGATCAGCTTCGCGCCAGCCACCTTCGACGCAAACTCGAGACTGCCGAGAATGTCCTCGTTGATGACGTTGCCAGCCACGCGTGCGTTGAAGACGTCGCCGATGCCCTGGTCCAGGATCAGCTCCGCCGGTGCGCGCGAATCGATGCAGGACACGATGCTGGCAAGCGGGAACTGGCCCTTGGCCGTTTCCTTGACCTGCTGGCTGTAGTTGCGATGGGTGCCATGCCCACTTGCGAAACGCTCGTTGCCTTGCTTGAAGCGCCCGAGAATCTGCGATGGCGTCACTGCTCCCTGGCATTCCCTGGAGTACTGTGTCTCGCAGAACCTGGCCGTGGCTTCGGTCCCGGCCATGGCTGCAAACGGCGCCGTGGCCAGGGTGGCGACTACGGACAAGGTCAGCGTACGGGCGTGCATAATTTACTACTCCTGATTCATGAATTTAAATTCATCTACTGGGAGGAAATTCGCGAGTCCCCGCTTGCCAGATTCAGGGCCGTAGGTTCGGTTCAGCGGGACTGCAAGGCTCACGCCGCCTGGGAGTGCCCGCCTGCGTAAACGTATAAGTACATCTGCTCATCCGAGGGGGGGACGGCCGTTGGTCTAATGCATACCCCGCCGAGCTAGCGGTCTTTTACTACCGAGGAAGTCGTACGATGAACAAGCTCTCGATTCTGGCGCTCGCCTCCGCTCTCGCGTTGCTGGCCGGCCCGTCCTACGCCGGCGATGCCGCCGCTGGCAAGACCAAGGCCGAAGCGGCTTGCGTCGACTGCCATGGCGACGACGGCAAGGGCGACGACGAGAATCCGGGTCTGGCCGGCATGTCGGTTGCCGATTTCACCAAGGCGATCACCGAGTACCAGAACGGTACGCGGACCAAGGACGCCAAGATGACGAAGGCTGCGAAGAAGCTGACACCGGCCGACGTTGCCGACCTGGCTGCGTATTACGCGAAGCTGCCGAAGTAGGCGGTCGCCGCCTCGGTTGCGTTCAGAACAGAGGGGCCCTCCTGTGAGGGCCCCTTTGCATTTGCCGATGTAACCGGTGCAGTCACTCGACTGTCCGGGCCCACTCACGGAGCGAGTCCGGCAGGTAGCTGTCGGCGTCTGGCTCGGCGGCACGAAACGCCCGCAGTGCGTCCTCCGCGGCCAGGACGTCGCCGGACTCTTGCAGCGCCACAATCCTCGAAGCCCATGCCGCTGTATCGAGCGGTGCTGAATTGCCGAGTTCCCTCTCGCGAGCCGGTGACGATGGCGCACCCGCGGCGGCGGTCGCCGCTCGGCCGGTCAGTTGCGGCTCCATTTCCTGCCGTCGATCGGCACTGTCTTCGCCAAGGGCCGCCGATGCGTCGGCCGTTGCCGCCGCGTCGCTGGCCGTTGCCTTGGCTGTGGTCGCCGGTGGAGTGGGCGGTGGCGGCACGGGCGCTTCGCTTTGCGACGGTGCCTGCTCTGGAACGGCGACTTGCTCACGCGACTCCGCATCCCCGGCGGCTCCGGGCGCCTGCCCGTAGTAGGTCGCGCCGCGCGCCGACGAACTCTGCGGCTGCGGCTCGGCCGAGGCCGGAGCCGGAGCCGACTCCTCGTACTGCATCGACGGCCTGCCGCTGTGCTCGCGCGGCAGCATCTGCACCAGGACGAACGCCAGCCCCGCAACCGTGGCCGCAGCAGCCAGCGGCTGCCACCGCGTGAGCCAGTCCTGCGACCGCACGCGGGCAGGAGCCGTCGTCGGTTGCTTGCCGCCCTCCGAAACGGACTTGCGTGCAGCAGCGATGATCGCGGCATCGAGGTGTGATGGGGGCTGCTCGTCCGACGCGTCGCGCCAGGCACGTTCCAACTCGGCATCTCCGTTCGCTGGACGCGAGCCGAGGCGGTCGTGGTCGCTCATTGCAGGTCCTCCAGCGTCGCGCGCAACCGGCGGTACGCGTAGCGTAAGCGGCTCTTCACGGTCTCGCCCGAGGTGGCCGTGAGGCTCGCGATCTCGTCGAGCGACAGTCCACCCTCGATGTGCAGCAGGAATGCGTCCCGTTGCAGCGGCGGCACGTCGGCGAGGGCGGCGACGAGCCGGCGGCGAGTCTCTGCGTCGATCGACGCGTGCAGTGGATCGTCGTCGACATCGCGCGACGCGGCTGCGCTGTCCTCCACTTGCGTGAGGACCGCGTCGTCCTCGAGGGACGCCAGCGAAATGCCATGGCGCGAACGCCAGTGATCGACCAGGCGATGCCGCGCGAGCGTGAACAGCCAGGTCGAGAACTTCGCCTGCGCCTCGTAGCGCTCGCGCGCACCGATCACGCGCAGCCAAAGATCCTGGTGCAGTTCGTCCGCCGTCGCCGTGTCACCGCCCGCATGACGCAGGAAGTAGCGGTAGCTGGCGCCTTTGTGCCGCGCATACAGCGTCTCGAACGCCCGCGCATCGCCTTGGCCGTAGGCACGCATCAGCGCCTCGTCAGCGCGTGTTTCCGTCTCGGCGTTGCGGGGGTGCATCCGTCGCGCAGTATCGAGCGGCGCGACGGATGCAGCAATCGCGCTGATCAAGGATCCGGAACGAAACTCAGCGCGCCCGGGAACGGATCGGGATCCCGCCACCCATGCCGCCTCTGCGGCAGGACACCCATCGCGACCAGGGTCTCGCGACGCTCGTAGCGGATGGCGACCATTTCGTCTGGTCGTGCGCTGGCGCGCTCGAACTCGACCTGCTGGACGGGCGAGTACTCCCCGCGCCCGTGTCCGGTACCGAGCGATGGCTGCTGTGCGGCGGGCGCCGCCGCCGTCTCGCCTGCAGCGCGGTTGTCCGCCGCTTTCCCGACAGCGTCAGCCTCGGCCTTCTCACGTGACGATGGGGAGGCTGACCGACGGTCGCTGCTGAACCAGCCCTGGCGTTCGATCGGCCGCTCGCGAAACAGCGCCACGCCGATGACGCCCAGGTCGTGCGGCCGCCCGGTGCGTGCGGCGTACGAGTCTTCCGGATCGGAGAAGTAGAAGGCCGCGGTCCGGTCGAGGTCCTTGCGCCAGCCTTGTACCGTCACATACCCACCGGGCTCGATGACGTAGCCCGATTGGTCGGGCGACGCGGTTTCACCGGTCACCGCATTGACGCCGTCGACGCTCAGCACGGCCAGCAGCCGCCGGTCGGTGCAGTTGCGGATACGGACGGCGTACTCGTTGCCGGGTTGACCCTCGACATACCGACGCCCGTGATGACGGTAGATGGGCAAGGCCTCGCCGGCGCTGCGGTCGTAGACGTCGACGCGGGCAAGCGAGTCGGCTCGTGAGATGGCAATTGGCACGATGGCAGTCGCCAGAAGGGTTGCCGCGGCGGTCGCCAGCAGCGTGCGGCGTTTGACAGGGATGCTCATGGTTCGGGCTCCGTTGGCAGGGTGTACATCCCTGTAAACGGCGGACTGAGCGTTGCGGGGTCAAAGAATGCCGTCGAAACCGGGATCGACGAGGGTTGTGCGAGCGAGCGACGTCCGGTCCGGCTGGGCTCAACTGGCTTGGCACTGGCCCACACTCGTCTCAGTTACCGTCGCACAAGCCTGCCGCGGCGCGCCAGCCCGTCTCACCTGCACCACGTCCCGGGACGCCACCGGACTTCCGGTCTCGGCCGGCGCAGCGCTGCTCTGAGGTCGTAAGCCGTCTCAGGCACCCGCTACGAGCACTCCGCTCGCCCGCGCTACCGCACGCAGGTTCACACTTGCCTCCGACACACCCGCAGCACTCCCGCCCTCGCGCCCGCCCTTTGACACAAATGAGCGTTCGGGGATCCTATCCATCCGCCGGCGCCAAGTTTGTGCCCGACCGATGGCCGGTCACGCGAATCGGCTCGGTTGGGACAGGTAGTTTGAGTTTCCTGTGCGCATTCCGCGGCGGCAGAGGCAGCGCCTTCACAATGCCCCCCCGATCGGTGAACATGATCACAATGACAATTCTGCCGGAAGCCGGATGTCGCTCTTTGCCGAGCTGAAGCGCCGCAACGTGGTGAAGGTGAGCGCGGCTTACCTGGCGCTGGGTTGGGTCGTGGTCGAAGTCACCACCACCGTCACCCCATTGCTGAACCTGCCCGCCTGGCTGCCGACGGTGGTGCTGTGGATCGGCATCATCGGTTGTCCGTTCGTCGCCGCTTTCGCCTGGGTGTACGAGCTGACCCCGGACGGGCTCAGGCGCGAGGACGCGGTGGGGGCCGAGGGCGGGTCGCCTGCGCCGCGAGCGCGACGCACCGCGCGGCGGCTCGATTACCTCATCTTCGCTTTGGTTGCGCTGGCGATTGCGCTATTCGCCTACGATCGGTTCGGGCAGCGGCTGGCAGCCGTCCCGTCCGCGCCGGCTGTGGCCGAGGCTGGCAGCCAGGCGCAGGCACTCGACGGCCGGCCGGCCATCGCGGTGCTGCCGTTCGACAATCTATCGTCCGATCCCGAGCAGGCTTTCTTCGCCGATGGCCTGGCGGAGGATCTGATCACGCGCCTGGCGAGCTGGCGTGCCTTTCCGGTGATCGCGCGCAATTCCAGTTTCCAGTACCGTGGTGGAAACGTCGACCTCGCGCGGGCCAGCGCGGCGCTGGGCGCCCGCTACCTGGTGCAGGGCAGCGTAAGGCGCGCGGACAACCGAATCCGCGTGACGGCCAAGCTCATCGACGCCAGCTCGGGCGAGCACGTCTGGGCGAACACGTACGATGGCGAAATCGCCGACGTATTTGCGCTGCAGGACGAGCTCGGCGGCCAGATCGCAGCGGAGATGGTGATCGACCTGAACCGAGCGGAGGCTGCACGGGCCCAGCAGCGCGGCACGGAAGACCTCGAAGCCTGGAGCCTGTACCAGTTGGGGTTACAGAACGCCGATCGGTATTCGCGCGAAGGTTTCGCCGCGGCGCGCGAGCAGTTCACGGCGGCCGCGGATCGGGATCCGCGCTTTGCCACGCCGCTGGCGCAGCTGGTGTTCGTCAACCTGTGGGAGGTGGTGCTGGGCTGGAACGAGACGCCGGTCGAGACCATCGCCGCGGCGCTCGAGGTGGCTCGCCGGGCCACGTCGCTCGACCCGCGCGATCCGGCGGCCCAGGCGGCGCTCGGCTGGGCTTACGTGATGAGTGGCGATATCGACAACGGGCTGACGGCGGCCCGGCGTGCCGTGGAACTCAACCCCAGCATGCCGGAAGCCTGGGGCTGGCTGAGCTGGAACCTGCTGGTCGCGAGCGACGCCAAGGGCTGCATCGAAGCAGCACTTCGTGCGCAGCGCCTCAACCCGCTCGGCACCATGTCGTCCATCGTCAACGACAACCTGTCGCAGGCGTACTGGCAGCTGGGCGACTACGACGCCGGGCTGCGTGCCGCCCGTCGCCTGCTGGCCGAGCTGCCCGAGTATTTTCTCGGCCATGTCTTCGTTGCGATGAACGCAGTGGGGCTCGGCCGCGTCGACGAGGCCCGCGCGGCGATCGAGGAGGCCCGCCGGGCCTACCCAGATCTGTCACTCGAGTTCGTGCAGGGCATGTACGGCGTCGCCCGGCCGGAGATCGACGCCCGGCGCAACGCGGCGTTGCGGCAGGCGGGACTGGAATAGGCCGGGCGGATCGGAAATTCGAACCACCTGTCCAGGCTGAGCCGGTTCGCCGGAACCTATCTGTGCGGTGCGTCAAGAACCTGGGCGCCATTTCGGCACTTCGTTGGCCGGCGCCGCACGCGTTGCCCATAGTCCACGGGGTCTGCGCCTCGCGCCCCAATCCTGATCCGATGACTGTCAGCCTATTCAGACGATCCCTGCTCGTGCTCCTGCTGGCCGGCACCGTTCCGGCACTGGCGCACGAGCGTACATCGACCAGGATCCGGCACGCAGAACCGATTGACCTGACCGCGGCGACGTTGCCGACCGAGGCAGTACTGCGGGGTGCCGGGAAGCCGCTGCGGGTGCGCTTAGTGGCATTCGGCCGGTCGTTCGAACTGGACATCGAATCGAATTCCGACGTCCTGCGCCAACTGCCCGCCGAGCAGCGCAAGGGGCTGCCACCGCACGTCCTCTATAAGGGCCGCTTGGCCGACCTGCCGGAATCCTGGCTGCGACTCACCAGCATCAACGACGGCCTCTATGGCGCCATCTCCGACGGAACGGACGTCTACGCCATCGCGCCTGCGCGCACGATCTCGGCGATGCTCACGAAACGGGTGCCTGGCGGGCCGGACGCGACGCTGATCTACCGCGCGACCGACATCGATTCCGGGCTCGGACCGGGATTCTGCATCGCTACGCCCCCGGCGGAGCCCGCTACCGGCGCCGCGCAGTACACCGCACTGGCACAGGAACTTGCGCCGCCGACGACCGCGGCGGCAATTGCAGCGAGTCGCGAACTGGCGATCGGCCTGGTGGCCGACGTGCAGTTCGGGCAGCGGTTCATCGATCCGCAGGGCGTCATGCTCTCGCGACTGAATACGGTCGACGGCATCTTCGCTGCACAGGTCGGCGTGAACATCGTCGCCACGGAACTGCGCGTGCTCAACAACAACGGCGCACTGCAATCGAGTAATGCCACCACGCTCCTGAGGCAACTCGCGACGCTGC
>JAOUGW010000186.1 GCA_029865465.1 Gammaproteobacteria bacterium | reverse complement strand
CACGCGCTCGGCGAGCTCGGTGCGGTTGCTGAAGCCACGCAGGCGCAGCCCGTAGGCCACGTTCTCGAACACCGTCTTCGGGAACGGGTTCGGTTTCTGGAAGACCATGCCGATCCGCATGCGGACCTCGATCGGATCGACGTCCTTGCCGACGAGATTCACGTTCTCCGGGTGCAGCATGATACTGCCCGCATAGCGGGTGTCCGCCTGCAGGTCGTGCATGCGGTTGAAGCAGCGCAGGAACGTGCTCTTGCCGCAGCCCGATGGTCCGATCAGCGCCGTGACCTGGTTCTCCGGGATCGCGAGGTTGATGTTCTTGAGCGCCTGGTTGGTCCCGTACCAGAAGTCGAGCTTCTCGGCGAGAGCCTTGGCCGGATTCGCACGCAAGGTCTTGCGCTCCTCCATCGTGATGGAGAGCCTGGGGGCTTCCGCCTTGTGGACGACATTCGTGTTCATGTGGGGGCCACTCACCAGTTGATCTTCTTGCGGAAGCGATAGCGGATCCAGATGGCGACCGCGTTCATTGCCAGCGTCATGCCGAGCAGGATGGCCGCGGCGGCGGCGGCGTTCTGCTGGAAAGCCTGGTCAGGCCGCGAGACCCAGTTGAAGATCTGGATCGGCATCGCCGTGAACTCGCTCTTGAGCCACTCGAAATTGACGAACGGGAACTCGCCGGTCACGGGCGAACCCGGCAGGAATGCGATGAAGCTCAGCGCGCCAATCGTGATGATGGGCGCCGTCTCGCCGATCGCGCGTGAGAGGCCGAGGATGAGGCCCGTCAGGATGCCGCCGGTCGAATAGGGCAGCACGTGATCCTTGGTCACTTCCCAGCGCGTCGCGCCCAGTCCGTACGCCGCCTCACGGATGGCCTTGGGCACCGCTCGCAGGGCCTCGCGCGTGCCCACGATGATGATCGGCAGGATCAGCAATGCGAGCGTGAGGCCGGCCGCGAGCACGCTCTGGCCAAGGCCGAACTGGTAGACGAAAAGCCCGAGCGCCAGCAGGCCGTAGACGATGGACGGCACACCAGCGAGGTTGGTGACATTGATCTCGATGACGCCCGTGATCCAGTTCTTCGGCGCGTATTCCTCGAGGTAAATGGCAGCGGCGACCCCGATGGGCAGCGCCACGAGGGCAGTCACGAGCATGATCATCGACGTGCCGACCCAGGCCGACAGGATGCCGGCACGTTCCGCCTTGCGCGATGGGAACTGCGTCAGGAAATCCCAGCCGAACCGCGCGGCGCCATCCCGCACCAGGTCGAGGAACAACAGCGCCAGCAGCCCAAGGCAACTCATCAGGATGAGCAGGCCCACGACGACGAACACCTTGTCGAGGTTCTTGCGCCATGCAAGGCCGGCGCGCAATTCCTCGATGGTCATCACGGCAGACATCTCAGTAAGCCTCCCGGAACCTGCGGGTCAGGAAGAAGCCGATGACGTTGAAGACCAGCGTCATGAGCATCAACACCAGGCCCGCCGCAAAGATGCTCTGGTAGCCGATGCTGTCGTGCGGCAGGTCGCCGAGACTGACCTGCACGATATAAGCGGTGATCGTCGCCGCCGGCTCGGTCGGGTTGAACGTGAGCGTCGGCTGCATGCCAGCCGCGATCGCGACCACCATCGTTTCGCCGATCGCACGCGAGATCCCAAGGATGTAGGCGGCGGCAATGCCCGAGAACGCGCCGGGCACGACGACGCGCAGCGCGGTCTGCAGCCTGGTGGCCCCCATCGCATAGGAACCTTCGCGCATGTAGCGCGGTACTGCGCGCATCGCGTCCTCACTGACCGAGGCGACGTACGGCACGATCATCAGGCCGATGACGAGGCCCGCGCTCAGCATGTTGAAGCCCGGCAGGTTCGGCATGAACTGCTGCAGGAACGGGGTCACCATGAGCAGCGCGAAGTACCCATACACCACGGTCGGCACGGCGCCGAGCAGTTCCAGGACCGGCTTGACCGTTTCGCGCACGCGGTGTGTCGCGAACTCCGAGAGATAGATGGCGATGATCGTGCCGAGCGGGATTGCCACCAGCAGCGCGACGAACGTCACCGTGAGCGTGCCCGAGACCAGCGGCATGATGCCGTAGTGGGCGTCCTCGAAGAGCGGCGTCCACATCGTGTCGGTCAGGAACTCCCGGATCGTCACGTGCTCGAAGAAGTACGAAGACTCCACGACCAGGATGACCACTATCGCAATCGTCGTGAAGACCGCCACCAGCGCGCACGCCAGCAGGACCAGTTCGACGACGCGGTCGCGGTACTTGCGGTAGGCGCGCGAAGAGAACGCCCCCTTCCCCATCGCAGTCGAGCGAGTTGCCGTCGTCGCAGACATGAGCCGTTCCCCGATCCGGCGCATGACAGGCGCCCTGTGACAGATGCGAACGGGCCGGGACCTCGCGATCCCGGCCCGGCCCCGCAAGCGGGCAGGCCGTTATAGTTTACCTTCCAGTGCCTGCAACTTCTCGATCGTGATGCCCACCTGCGCGTGGCCGCCGAAGACGGTGCCGAGCTTGCCGTCCTGGAAGTGCTTCCAGGCGAGGCTGTAGGCCGACTTCGGCAGCGGCAGGTAGCCGACTTCGCTCACCAGGTCGCCGTTGTTCATCATGAACTGCACGAACTCGCGCACTTCGGGACGCCTGGCCGCCGTGTCGCGGACATAGACGAACAGCGGACGCGACAGCGGGTTGTAGGTGCCGTTGGTCACGTTCTCGAGGCTCGGGCCCACGGCGCCCTTGCCCTTGCCATTGTCGATCGCGACCGCCGTCATCTTGTCCTTGTGCGCAGCGTAGTACGCGTAGCCGAAGTAGCCGATTGCGTTCTTGTTGTTCTCGACGCCCTGCACCAGCGTGTTGTCGTCTTCGCTCGCCGTGTAATCGCCGCGGCTCGCCTTCGCCTTGCCATTCACGGCTTCGGTGAAGTAATCGAACGTGCCCGAGTCGGCGCCCGGTCCGAACAGCATCAGCTTCTGCTTCGGGAACTTCGGGTTGACCTGATTCCAGGTCGTGATGCGGCCCTGCGCGCCCGGCTCCCACATCTTCTTGAGTTCCGCGACGGTCATCGTCTTGGCCCACGTGTTGGCCGGATTGACGACCACGGTCAACGCGTCGAACGCGACCGGCACTTCCATGTACTTGATGCCCGCCTTGCGGCAGGCCTCCATTTCCTCGACCGAGATCGGGCGCGAGGCATTGGCGATGTCCGTCTCGCCGCGGCAGAATTTCTTGAATCCGCCGCCGGTGCCCGAAACACCGACCGTCACGCGGACCTTGCCGCGCTTCTGGATCTGGAACTCCTCGGCATAAGCCTCGGAAATCGGGAATACGGTGCTGGAGCCGTCGATCTTGATCGCGGCCTGCGCGTGTGTGCGCTCCGGGGCGCCCATGGCCAGGAGGCCGAGCGCGAGGGCCGGCACGGTGATCTGCTGCCAGGAAAGCTTCATGTCAGGCATCCTCTGCTGTGGGTCGGCTGGGGGCGTGTGCCCCGTTCAATGCCGCGCAGTCTGCCGCCCTACTGTGACAGCGATGTGACAAAGTCGGCGTCGTCGCAAGTGCTTGATCGGACGGGCCCTTATGGCTTTAATGCCGGACCCGGCCCGGGTCCTGCACCGATTCCAGAGCGAACCCAGCACGATGTCCCCGACGCTAGCCCTGACCGAAGACCTGCTGCGCCGCCCCTCGGTCAGCCCCGAGGATCACGGTTGCATCGACGTCATCTGCGCCCGGCTCGAGCCACTCGGGTTCAGCAACGAAAGGCTGCGTTTCGGTCCGGTCGAGAATCTCTGGTCACGGCGCGGTGATGCGAGCCCGGTGCTCTGCTTTGCCGGTCACACGGACGTCGTGCCGTCCGGTCCACGCGAAGACTGGCGCAGCGATCCGTTCCAGCCCGTGATCGTCGATGGCGTGCTGTTTGCCCGAGGCGCCGCGGACATGAAGAGCAGCCTCGCCGCCATGGTGACGGCAACCGAGCGGTTCATCGCAAGGCATCCCGATCACGCAGGCTCGCTCGCCTTCCTGTTCACGAGCGACGAGGAAGGCCCGTCGGTCGACGGCACGCGCAAGGTGATGGAGGTGCTCGAGGCACGCCACGAGAAGATCGACTGGTGCGTGGTCGGCGAACCGACCAGCAATGAGGCGCTCGGCGACACCATCAAGGTGGGACGCCGTGGCTCGCTCTCCGGCCGCCTGACGGTACATGGCGTGCAGGGTCACATCGCGTACCCGCACCTCGCCGATAATCCCGTGCACGGCTTTGCGCCGGCGCTTGCGGAGCTGGTCACGACGCACTGGGACGAGGGCAACGAATTCTTCCAGCCGACGACATTCCAGGTGTCGAATATCTCGGCCGGCACCGGCGCCCCCAACGTGGTGCCCGGCGAATTGAAGGCGCGTTTCAACCTGCGGTTCTCGACCGAACAGACCGTCGAACAACTGCAGCGGCGCGTGCTCGAGGTCCTCGATCGACACCGCGTGAAATACTCGCTGGAATGGTTCGTGTCGGGCCTGCCCTTCCTGACGCGCCCGGGCACGCTGACGGCAGCAGTGGAGCGGGCCGTGCGCGAAACCATGGGGCGCAGCCCTCAACTCTCGACGACCGGCGGCACCTCCGATGGGCGCTTCATTGCGCCTACGGGCGCCCAGGTGGTGGAACTCGGCGTGATCAATGCGACGATCCACAAGGTCAACGAGTGCGTGCGCGTCGAGGACATCGACACGCTGAGCCTCGCCTACGAGCGGATCATGGAACTGTTGCTGACCTGACTCCCATTGCGGAACAGGCGGTCGATCCGGAGCCTTTCCCCAAGCTTGGAAAGGCCGACACGCGCTTAGAAGCAGGTGTTCGATCCGGGACCTTTCCCCGAGCTTGGAAAGGCAGATACGCGCTCTGGGAAAGGTCCCGGATCGAACGCCTGACGTCACACCCCTGAGCGTTTCGTCGGGCCGAAACGAAAGGCGGCAATAGCGGGTGTACTCCAGGCCCGACGGCCCGCACGGCGCACGTAGCCGAATGGATGCAGAGGCGCCCAGGGTCCCCGGCGGGGTGCGCCGTGCGACCTTTTCCGCGGCGCGGAAAGGGCGCTCAGGCGCCGCGTATCACAAGCTACCGATCCGGGGCCTTCCCCCGAGCGCGTGTCTGCCTTTCCAAGCTCGGGGGAAGGCTCCGGGTCGGTAGCTTGCAACGAGCGCGTGTCTGTCTTGACCAAGCGCGACAGGACATGCCGGATCGGACGCCAGAACCCAAACCCGTCTCTTGAGCATCCTCTCCCGCTGCAGCGAGACCGGTGACGACTCAGCGCTTGCGGAAGTTGGCGCCCACGCCGAGCGCGGCGAGGCCGAGCAGGTTGAGCAGCACCCAGAACGGCATGCTGAACCCGAGGAACCGCCAGGTGACCTTGGCGCACTCCCCCGACCCGCTCAGCACCTTGCCCAGCACTTCGTGCAGCGGCAACACGTCCATCATGTAATGCAGGCTCGCGCCGCATTCCGCGACAGCGCCCGGCGGAGCATTGATGACGTAGATGTGACGGGCGGCAATGCCGATGCCAGCCAGGGCAGCCAGCAGGACCAGCGCGCCGTAAACGCGCCGCATGGGTGCGCCGGCGGGATTGTGCAGCCACGCGAGCAGGAAGATCACGCCCGTCGTGATCACCGCAACCCGCTGCAGGACGCAGAGCGGGCACGGTTCTTCCAGTAATCCGTACTGGACGTACAACGCGTAGGCCATCAGGCCGGCACACCAGAGAAATCCCGCCAGGTTCAGCGTGCGGGTCTGCAGCCACCGGGGCTGGCGCGAATCGAGCATGAGGTTCAAACGCGTGCTCCGCGTCGCAAGAGACGGCGAAGTCTACCCCTGGCCGCCCTGCTTCGTCGCGCGTGCCGCATGGATCTGTCTTTCGACATCCTCGATCGAGAGGTGGCGGATGTCCTTGCCGAGCACCATGTAGACGACGTACTCGCAGATGTTCTTCGCGTGGTCGCCGACCCGCTCGAGGGCCCGCGCCAGGCTCAGGACGTCGAGCGTGCGACGGATCGCGCGCGGGTCTTCCATCATGAACGTGATGCACTGGCGCTGGATGGCCTCGTACTCTTCGTCGATCACCCGGTCGCGGCGAGCCACATCGAGCGCCGCCTCGGTGTCGAGACGGGCGAAAGCATCCAGTGCGCTGTGCACCATGTCGGCCACGAGTTCGCCGATGTGCTTCAGCTCGCGGTAGCGATCCGCCGTGCGATCCGCGTTCGTGAGGCGCGCGGCGGCGTGGCCCAGCTTCTCGGTCTCGTCACCGATGCGTTCCAGGTCGGTGATGGTCTTGATGACCGCCACGATCAGGCGGAGGTCCGAGGCGGTGGGTGCGCGCGTGGCGAGGATGCGGCTGCAGTCTTCGTCGATGGAAACTTCCATCGCGTTGACCTTGTGGTCCTGCCGGCCGACTTCCTCGCCGAGCCGGCTGTCGCCGCTGACGATGGCTTTTACGCCGTTCTGCAGTTGCTGCTCTACGAAGCCGCCCATCTGCAGCACGCCGGTCCGGATGCCTTCGAGCTCCGCGTTGTAGCGGCTGTGGATGTGGTGGGAAAGGTCCGAGGTGTCCATCACGGTCATTGTTCTCCCGAAGCTGCCGTCTTGTACAGGA
>JAOUGW010000185.1 GCA_029865465.1 Gammaproteobacteria bacterium | reverse complement strand
GACGCAGGCGATACAGCTTGCGCATCAGGCACAGGTTCAGCGCCGCCAGCCGCACGGAGTCCTCGAGCGAAGTGCACGAGTCCATCACGCGCGTCTCGAGCGTGGGGTACCGCGCGCTCGGACGCAAGTCCCACCAGATCCGCGATGTGTCCGCGAGGATGCCGGTCTCGATCAGCATGTCGGTGTGGCGACGATACTCGTTCCAGCTCGCGAACTTCTCGGGCAACCCGGTGCGCGGAATGCCGTTGAAGATCATCAGGCGGAACGACATCAGGCCGGTACGCTCCCCTTCCCAGAACGGCGAGCTGCACGAAAGTGCCAGCAGGTGCGGCAGGAAATACCGGGCCTGGTTCATCAGGTCGATGCGCAGTTCGTCGTCGTCGATGCCGACGTGCACGTGCAGGCCGCAGATCATCATGCGGCGCGCCACGCCCTGCATTTCCTCGAGCAGCGCGACGTAGCGCTCCTTGTCGGTTCGCTGCTGCTTGGACGACAGCGAAAACGGATGGCTGGCCGACGCTATCGGCGCCAGCCCGAACCTGGCGGACTCCTCGACCACGGCGCGTCGCAACCCGGTCAGCGACGCGCGCGCCTCGCCGATCGTGCGGCACACGGGCGTGGCAACCTCGATCTGGGAGCGCAGGAACTCCGGAAAGGCGCGGCCCTCGGTGCGCTCGTGCAGCGCCGAGAACAGCTCGGGCGGCGGATCGATCGCGACCGCGCGCGTGTCGACGTCGACCAGGAGGTATTCCTCCTCGACGCCGATGGTGAACGGCGGCGCTTGATCAGGCACGGGGCGCCACCTTCGCGAGCAACTGCAACGACTGCGGCTCGGCCAGGATCTCGCCGATGATGCGGGCCAGCAGGCGCACCCACCGTTCGATGCCTGCGGGTGAACTCAGCAGGTCCTGCCGGACCTCGAGGCAGACATGGGGCAGGCCGTGGGCCTTGGCGTGGTGGTCGATCGTGTAATTGGCGGGGTGCTTGCCGCTGTAGGGCTCGTTGTCGCCGATCAGGAGCCCCTTCTGCGCCCTGAGCCGATGCAGCAGTCGCAGCGCGTTGGCCTCGTCCCGGTCCCACAGCACGCCCGCGTGCCAGGGCCGCGTGTTGCCGGCCAGGGTCGGCGAAAAACTGTGCACGGCGATCAGCATTGGCACGACGCCGCGGCCGCGGAACCCGCGCACCATGGCCTCGATGCACCCATGGTACGGATCGAAGAAGGACGCTAGCCGCACGCGGCGATCGTCATCGGTGAGAGACTGGTTGCCGGGGATGGCCCAGCCGTCGCTTTCCTTGCGGAAGGCCTCATCGTCGTCCGGAGAGCGGTTGCAGTCCACGACCAGGCGCGAATAGCCAGCCAGCACCGCCGGGGCGTCCAGCGCGTGGGCAAGGCCCCGGGCAAGTTCCCCCGCCCCGATGTCCCAGGCAATGTGCTGCCAGCTGGGCAGTTCGGGCAGTCCGAGCCGGTCCAGGGCCCGCGGGATCGCGCGGCTGGCGTGGTCGCAGACGACCAGCGCCGGCGCCAGCCCATGCTCCTCCAGGACGACGAACGGCGCCGGGTCGCCCAGACCGAAAGCGGGCTCGGCAGCAGGCGTCTTGGGCGGCGTGGCTTCCATCTGGCACGGAGTTTACACGGGCTCCTGCCCCCCTCCCGCTTCCACGGAGAACGGGCCGGGGGGAGGGCGTTCCTCCAGGACCCGCGCCGGGCTGGCTGGCGGATCGCCCCTGTCGCGACGAAGCGGTCCCAAAGAGGTGACACCCGTCACAACAGGTTCATTCCTGGCGGTCATAACATTCGGCGATGCCCGACCATGCGGGCGAAGGATCGTTGCGTTCCATGAGCCTGCACCCGCGACTGAAGCAGCAGTTCGACGACTCCCGCGAGGAAGGCGGGCATCTCAACCTGCGCAAGCTCCTGCACGCCATCAGCGACGCATACGCGGACTGGGACGAGGAGCAAAAGGGTGTCGTGCATTCGATGCGACTGCTGGCAGACGAGACCGGCGCGCTCACGCGCGAATTGAGGGAGAGCGCAGCGGCGCAGCTGCAGGTCATTCTCGACCACGTCAAGGACGCGATCATCACCGTCGACGAGACGGGCCTCATCGAAACGCTGAACACGACCGGCGAACGGGTCTTCGGCTATGGCGAACAGGACATTCGCGGCCAGCGGCTCGATCTCCTGATTCCCTCACTGTCGCACCTCCCCCGCATCGCCGAGACGCTCGAGGAACTGGCGGCATCCGTCGACAACACCCAGGCCGACCTCAAGCCGCGCGAGAGCAAGGGCCGGCACCGGAACGGGACCCTGTTCGACGCCGAAATCGGCGTGAGCAAAGTGCGGCTCGAGGGCCGCGAGTTCTTCGTCGTCTGCATGCGTGAAACCACCGCCCGCAAGGCGTCGGAAGCGGCGATCCGCGAGAGCGAAGCCCGCTACCGCACACTGGTCGAGAACGCGCCGGAGGCAATCGTCGTGCTCGACATGGATGCCGGCCGGTTCGTCGAGTGCAACGAAAACGCCGTGCGCTTCTTCAAGATGACGCGCGATGAGCTGCTGGCCGCCGGTCCGGAGCAGATCAGCCCCCCGTTCCAGCAGGATGGCTCGCCGTCCTTCGGCGTAGCCCGCGGCCACATCGAACGCGCGCTCGCCGGCGACGCGCCTGATTTCGAGTGGCTGCACCGCGACGCACTGGGCCACGACATTCCCTGCGAAGTCCGGCTGGTGCGCCTGCCTTCCTCGGGCAGGCGCCTGATTCGCGGCAGCATCATCGACATCACCGAACGCAAGCGCAGCGAAATGCTGTCCGCGGGCGACCGGCGCGTGTTCGAAAGAATCACGGGCAATGCCGACCTGACCGCCACGCTCGAAGCCATCACGGAGACGGCCGAGAAAGTCACCCCGGATGCGCTCTGCACGGTCTCGGTCTACGAAGCCGAGACCAATGCGCTGCACCACGTGGCCGGCATGCGCCTGCCGCAGGGCTACCTGAACGCGAAGCGGCGCCTCGAGATCGGGCCACGCAACGGTTCCTGCGCCGCGGCGATCTTCCTGCACCGCCAGGTGATCGTTGCGGAAATCACGCGCGACGCGCTCTGGGAGCACCTGCGCGCGCCGGCTGTCGCAGCCGGGCTGCGGGCCTGCTGGTCGACGCCGATCCGCGCATCGGACGGCCGCATGCTCGGCACGGTCGCGCTGTATTTCAGGCAGCCGCGCAGCCCGCTCGGCCGGGACTTCGAATTGATGGGGCGCCTGACCGCGCTCGCGGCAATCGCCATCGAGCGCAAGCGGTCGGAGGAAGCGCTGCGCCACAGCGAAGCGCAGTACCGCAGCCTGTTCGAGAACGTCATCGAAGGCGTGTACCGCTCGACCGTCCAGGGCCGCTTCGAGGCGGTGAATCCGGCGCTGGCGCACATGCTCGGGTACGACACCGTCGATGACCTGCTGACAGCCGCGGACATGGCCACGGTGTTCGTGGACCCGAACGAGCGCGACCACGCCATCACGACGCTGCACCGCGAGGGCGTCATCCGCGACGCGGAATGCCAGCTGCGGCGCCGCGACGGTGCCCGGATCACAGTGCTGATCAATGCTCGCGTGATCCGCGGCGAGGAATCCGGGATCACGGGCTACGAAGGCACGATTACCGACATCACCGTGCGCAAGCGCGCGGAACTGCAGCTGTACGAGGAAAAGGAAAAGGCGCAGGTCACGCTGCAGTCGATCGGCGACGCGGTCATCACGACGGACGCCGACGGGCGCGTCGAATACCTGAACCCGGTGGCCGAGGAACTCACCGGCTGGGAATCGCGGGAAGCGTTCGGCCGACCGATCGCCGAGGTGTTCCATGTCATCGCGGAAACCACGCGCCAGCCGCTCGACAGCCCGATCACCCGCTGCCTGCGCGAAGGCCGGGTGGTCGAGATGACCGAGCCGTCGTTGCTCGTGAACCGTCGCGGGCAGGAAATCTCCATGCAGGACTCCGCTGCGCCGATTCGCGACCGGGCAGGCCGGCTGATCGGCGTCGTCATGGTCTTCCACGACGTGAGCCAGGAGCGCCGGTTGCAGCGCGCGCTGTCCTACCAGGCGACCCACGACGCACTCACTGGCCTGATCAATCGCCGCGAATTCGAACATCGCATCAACGAGGCGCTGCAGGCCTCGCGCTCGGATTCCGGGACTCGCCACGTCGTGCTGTACCTGGACCTCGACCAGTTCAAGGTGGTCAATGACACCTGCGGTCACCAGGCCGGCGACCGCCTGTTGAAGCAGGTCACGAGCGTCCTGCAGACCCGCATCCGCGCCTCCGACACCCTTGCCCGGCTCGGCGGCGACGAATTCGGCGTATTGCTGCTCGATTGCAGCCTCGACATGGCGCAGCAGATCGCCGAGGGCCTGCGGCAGGCGATCTGCGATTTCCGCTTCGTCTGGCAGGACCGGATCATGCACGTCGGCGTCTCGATCGGCCTCGCCGAGATGAGCGGCGATGGCGAGACTCTGTCGACGATCTTGAGCGCGGCAGACGTGGCGTGCTACACGGCGAAGGAATCAGGCCGCAACCGCGTACACACTTACCACCAGGGCCACGCCCCCGACCGCCTGCGCGAGATGCAGTGGGTTTCCCGCATCAATCGCGCGTTTGAAGAAGACCGCCTGGTGCTGTACTGCCAGCCGATCGTGCCGATCCGGGCAGGCGCCGGGGCTGTGCGCCAGTTCGAACTGCTGCTGCGCATGCGCGACGAGAACGGCCAGCTCGTGCAGCCGGCGGAATTCATCCCGGCGGCAGAACGATTCAACCTCATGCCGTCGCTGGACCGCTGGGTCGTGCGGCAGGCGTGCCAGCACCTCGCGCACAAGCGTTCCGACGGCCTCTCGCGGGCACTGTACACGCTCACGATCAACGTCTCGACGACGACGATCAATGACGAGCAATTCCTCGATTACGTCATCGGCGAGATGGCCGCTGCGGACCTGAGCCCCGGCGCGCTTTGCTTCGAGTTGACCGAAAACACGGCCATGACCAGCCTCGCCGCAGCGACGCATTTCATCCATGAGCTGCGCCAGCGTGGCTGCAGTTTCTCGCTCGACGATTTCGGCAGCGGATTCTCGTCGTTCCTGTTCCTGAAGAACCTGCCGGTGGACTACATCAAGATCGACGGCAGCTTCGTGCACAACGTGGCGCAGGACGCCATCGACCGCAGCATGGTCGAGGCGATTACCCAGATCGGCCGCACCATGGGCATCGCGACGATCGCCGAGCGCGTGGACTCCGCCGAGGTGCTGAATCAGCTGGCCGAACTCGGCGTGCAGTACGCACAGGGCCATTTCATCGCTTCGCCGCAGCCGATCGAAGCGCTCGCAGCGCTCGTGGCCTCCGCGCCGGAAGCCGCGACGGCGTGGCAGGGCAGCGACGTCGACCTCAAGGTCGGCTGATCCGTCACTTCTTGACGTTTTAGCGGGAGAGGTCGCGCGCGGAGCGCCAGTTCCGGTCTTCCTTTGCGCCCCGAAGTCTCCCGCGCCTCGTGAATCACGCAGGTCCTCTGCGGGATTCACGAGGCGCGGGAGACCTCGGAGCGCGGGCAGAGACCGAGCCCGCTGCAACGCGAGCTACCAATGCTTCCTGGCGTCCCGATACGAGTCTTACTCCGACTCGGAGACCCGGCCCGACCGCTTGCGATCCAGCTCCTTGAGCGCGCGCTTGCGGATACGGATCGACGAGGGCGTAATCTCGACCAGCTCGTCGTCCTCGATGAACTCCATCGCCTGCTCGAGCGTGTAGCGGATTGGCGTCGTCAGCACGATGTTCTCGTCCTTGCCCGCCGCGCGCATGTTCGTGAGCTTCTTGCCCTTGAGCGGGTTCACGACCAGGTCGTTCTCGCGGCTGTGGATGCCGATGACCTGGCCCTCGTAGACTTCGTCGCCGTGCGCGCACATCAGCTTGCCGCGCTCCTGCAGGTTGAAGAGCGAATAGCCGAGCACCGTGCCCTGCCCGTTCGAGATCATGACGCCGTTCTGGCGACTCGCGATCTCGCGCTCGGACACCGGGGCGTAGTGATCGAACACGTGGAACAGCAGGCCGAGTCCGGACGTCATCGTGCGGAACTCGGTCTGGAAGCCGATCAGGCCACGCGCCGGGATGATGTAATCGAGACGCACGCGGCCCTTGCCGTCCGGGTGCATCGCCTGCAGCAGGCCGCCGCGGCTGCCGAGCGCCGTCATCACGGCACCCTGGCTCGAGTCCTCGATGTCGACCGCGAGCACTTCGTAGGGTTCGTTCTTGACGCCGTCGATCACCTTGATCACGACGCGCGGGCGCGAGACGGCAATCTCGTAGCCCTCGCGCCGCATGTTCTCGAGCAGCACTCCCAGGTGCAGTTCGCCGCGGCCGTACACCTGGTACTTGTCGGGGTCGTCCGTTTCCTCGACTCGCAGCGCGACGTTGGTGAGCGCCTCGCGGAACAGTCGCTCACGGATCTGGCGGCTGGTCAGGTACTTGCCTTCGCGGCCGGCGAACGGCGACGTATTGACCTCGAACGTCATGCCGATGGTCGGCTCGTCCACCACGAGCGGTGGCAGCGCCTCAGGCGCAGCCGGATCGCAGAGCGTGTCCGACACCGCGGGAATCTCGATGCCCG
>JAOUGW010000364.1 GCA_029865465.1 Gammaproteobacteria bacterium | reverse complement strand
CAGATGGTCAGCCTCGAGCGGCTCACCGACGCAACGGAGATCACCGAGGTGCGGCGCATGATCGAGCGTCACCTGGACCACACGTCGAGTGACCGCGCGCGGCTCGTGCTCGACGCCTGGGACGACATGGTGCCGAAATTCGTGAAGGTCATCCCGAAGGACTACCAGCGCATGCTGGCCGCCATCGCGCGCGCCGAGGAGCAGGGGCTCGTCGGCGACGAGGCGATCATGGTGGCCTTCGAGCAGAACGCGCGCGACCTCGCGCGCGTCGGCGGCAACTGAGCAGAAGACGACGATGGGCAAGCCAACCGGATTCATCGAGTACCTGCGTGAACTTCCCGTCGACCGCGCGCCGCTCGAGCGCCTCGGCGACTGGAACGAGTTCCACCCGCACCTGGAGGAGAAACGTCTCCGCCACCAGGGCGCCCGCTGCATGGACTGCGGCGTGCCGTTCTGCCAGACGGGCAAGCTGATCAGCGGGATGGCCGCCGGCTGCCCGGTCAACAACGTGATTCCAGAGTGGAACGACCTGGTCTACCGCGGGCTCTGGCGCGAAGCACTCGACCGGCTGCACATGACGAACAATTTCCCGGAATTCACCGGCCGCGTGTGCCCGGCACCGTGCGAAGGCTCGTGCGTGCTCGGCATCAACGAGCCCCCGGTCACGATCAAGAACATCGAGAACGAGATCATCGATCGTGGCTGGGACGAAGGCTGGGTGCTGCCGGAGCCGCCGGGCGCGCGCACCGGCAAGAAAGTCGCGGTGATCGGCTCGGGCCCGGCCGGGCTCGCGGCCGCGCAGCAGCTGAACCGTTCGGGCCACCTGGTCACCGTGCTCGAGCGCGAGGACCGTCCGGGCGGACTGCTGATGTACGGCATTCCGAACATGAAGCTCGACAAGAAAGCGGTAGTCGAGCGTCGCCTCAGGCTGCTCGAGGCCGAAGGCATCAAGTTCCTGTGCAATGCGAACGTCGGCGAGAACGTCGAAGCGCAGCTGCTGCTGCGCGACTTCGACGCGACGGTCATCTGCACCGGAGCGACGCAACCGCGTGACCTGTCCATCGCGGGGCGCGATCTGCGCGGCGTGCACTTTGCGATGGAATACCTCACGGCGAGCACACGCGCGCTGCTCAATGGCGGCGCCGACCACTCGCCCATCCATGCGCGCGGGAAGGACGTCGTCGTCATCGGCGGCGGCGACACCGGCACCGACTGCGTCGGCACGGCACTGCGCCAGGGTTGCAGGAGCATCACGCAGATCGAGATCATGGCGCGGCCGCCGGTCGAGCGCGCCAGCGACAACCCGTGGCCGGAGTGGCCCAGGGTCTACAAGATGGACTACGGCCAGGAAGAGGCTGCGGCCAGGTTTGGCGACGACCCGCGCGTCTACCTGACGACGGTCAGCAAATTCGTGGGCGATGCCAGCGGCAACCTCGATTCGATCGTGACGGTCGAGGTGAAGTGGCAGCGCAACGACAAGGCTGCGCTGGTGCCGGTCGAAGTGCCGGGCACGGAGCAAGTGCGGCCGGCGCAGCTGGCGCTGCTCGCGATGGGTTTCCTCGGTCCCGAGCAGTCACTGCTGAAGGACATTGGCGTCGCGTGCGACGCGCGCAGCAACGTCCAGGCCGAGTACGGGCGCTATGCCACCAGCGTGAAGGGCGTGTTCTCCGCGGGTGACTGCCGACGCGGTCAGTCGCTGGTCGTGTGGGCGATCAACGAGGGTCGCGGCGCGGCCGCGGCGTGCGACAGGTTCCTGTCGGGCAAGTAGTAAGGTGCCGGTGTTACGGTTTCGGTTCGTGTGCGGCATCGCTGGTCGATGCCGCACACGAACCGAAACCGTAACACCGGCACCTGCGATCAGACCATCGCGATCGCGTGCCGCTCGCCGCGCTCGTACACCACGTTGGCACGGCCGACCAGCAACGGGTCGATCGGGCCGATGGCGTCGCTGTCCTTGTTCGCATACGGCAGCCGGTGCAGTACGTAGCGCATGGAGTTCAGCCGCGCGCGCTTCTTGCAATCCGACTTGATCACGGTCCACGGCGAATCGGCGGTATCGGTGTAGAAGAACATCGATTCCTTGGCCGTCGTGTACTCATCCCATTTGTCGAGCGAGGCCAGGATGATGGGGCTGCGCTTCT
>JAOUGW010000363.1 GCA_029865465.1 Gammaproteobacteria bacterium | reverse complement strand
GTCCCATGAATTCGAGGTTCTCGCTCACGCTCAAGTCGTCCCACAGCGAGAACTTCTGCGTCATGTAGCCAAGCCTGGTTCTCAGCTGCTCGGCATCGCGGGGCATTTCGTGACCGAGCACGTCGACCGTGCCGGCGCTCGGTTGCAGCAGGCCGCACAGCATGCGGATCGTGGTCGACTTGCCCGACCCGTTGGGGCCAAGGAAGCCGTAGATCCGCGCCCGCGGAATGTCGAGGTCGATGCCGTCCACCGCAGTGACGTGCCCGAAGCGCCGCGTCAGGCCGCGCGCACGGATCGCGTGTTCCGCTTCGACGGCGGGCGCCCTGCGCTCGGGCACGGCGTTCATGGCTGCACGGCCGGGACGAATATCTCGATGGGCATGCCGGCGGGCAGTGCCTGCGCGGCCGGATCGTCGAGCGTGATTTCGGCGAGAAAGGAGAGGCGCGAACGATCCTTTTGCGTCAGGGCGTAATACGGCGTGAACGCCGCCTCCGCCGAGACATAGCGCACCGTGCCCTTGACACGTTCCGCCTGGCCGTCGACGGCCGCCTCGACCTTGGTGCCCGCGGTGAACTGCGTGCGCAGCGGTTCGGGCACGTAGACGCGGGCGTAGGGAACGCCGTCCGCGAGCAGGATCGCGACGGGTCGGCCGGCGGTGGGACGCTCACCGAGCTTGTACGGCAAGGCCTCGACGACGGCTGCGCGCGGGGCGGTCACCGTGTAACGCGAGGCAACGGTTTCGACTTCCGCCAGCGCGGCCGCTGCGCGCTGGACGGCGGCACGCGCCGCGGCTACCTGCTCGGTCCGCGTCCCCTGCTTGAGCAGTTCGTATCTTGCGCGGGCCGCGTCCCGCGCCGCACGTGCGGAATCACGTGCAGCGCGCGCCTGGTCCAGGTTCGACTGGCTCAACAACTGGCGCTGCAGCAGCGTCTGCACGCGGGCATATTCACTCTGGGCGGTCTGGAATTCGCTCTCGGCGCCGCCGAGAGCCGCGCGGGCTTCGTCGATTTCGCGCGGCCGCGGGCCCTGCTCCAGGTCCGCGAGACGCCGCTGCGCCTCGAGCAAGGCGGCACGCGACTGGTCGATGCGTGGTTGCGCGGCGCCGGCCTCCTGCCGCACCAGCACCGCTCCGGGCTGCACGTGGTCGCCCTCGCGCACGGCGATGTCGACGATGCGCTCGTTCGATTCCGCGATGAGCTCGAGCCGGTCGCGTTCGACGGTGCCGTGCACTTCGGCCGGTCGCTCCCGGGCGCAGCCGGCAACCAGCAGCAGCGCGGACAGTGCGAGCGGAGCGAATCTGGTCATGTCCCGTCTCCGTGTACCGCGACACCCTCGCGGAACAACTGTGCCGTGTGGCTGATGAAGCGGTCGAGTTCGGCGCCTTCCGGGCGGAAACCGAGCACCGGGCCCGTGATCGGCAGTGAAACGAACGGGAAGACGCACAGGCTCAGCAGCGAGACTGCCGCAAAACGCGGATCGAGGTCGACGCGCAGTTTCCCCTGGTCACGTTCGCGCCGCAGCACCGCGACCAGCGCCGGCGCCGTTCGCCCGGCGAACCGCTCGATGAATTCGCCCCGCATCCGCCCGTTCTGGGCCAGCACTTCCTGGATGATCAGCGCAGGAAACCAGGGATTGGCGGCGACCATCCGCATATAGGCGCGCATGACGGCCTCGAGGCCGGGCGCCTCATCGCCAGCCGCCTGCTCCAGGCGCTGCACGCTGTCGATCAGCGGCTGCACGGCACTCTCGACCATCGCCCGGTACAAGCCGAGCTTGTCGCCGAAGTAGTAGTGAATCATGGCGGGGGTCGTCCCCGCCGCCGCCGCGATCTTGCGGGTGCTGACGTTGCCGAAGCCGTGCTGCAGGAACATCTCGCGCGCGCGGTCCAGCAGCTTGTCGCGCACAGCCGCGTCACCACCGGTCGGTCTGCCCGGGCGGCGGGAGGATGCCTGGGGAGTCGGGTGGTACGAAGTAGTCATACGATGAATATTAATCAAACATTTGATTAATACAATAGCCAAAAAAATGGCCGCACCGCGACCTCTTGCTCTAACCCCTTCCTGCCCTTCCTGCCCTTCCTCCCCTTCCTGGCCTTCCTCCCCTTCCTGGCCTTCCTCCCCTTCCGCCTACCCCCTATCCCCCCT
>JAOUGW010000362.1 GCA_029865465.1 Gammaproteobacteria bacterium | reverse complement strand
CTCCCCGGTGCCGCTCTTCCTGCTCAAGCTGACCAAGGTGGACCCGTTCCCCCAGGAAGCGAGCCGCGTGCTGATGATCAACTACCACCTCGAAGGCTCGCACCCGATGCAGCGCGTCGAGCAGTCGGTCCGCCGCATCGAGTCGTATATCGAAGCGAACAAGGCACGATTCGACGTCGACACCTACTATTCCTTCTGGCTCAACGACCAGGCCAGCACGCGCCTCTACCTGACGGCCAAGGAGGACGCGAAGGTCCCGGCGCAGCAAGTCATGGAACGCGTGATGAAGGACATGCCGGAGATCATCATCGGCAAGCCCAGCTTCACCTTCGACGACAGCAAGAGCGGCTCGACATCCTTCAGCCTGCAGCTCGCGGGCGAATCGACGGAGCGTCTCGCGGACATCTCGCGAGAGGTCGCGCACCGGCTGTCGTCGGTGCCGGGCCTCGAGGCCGTGCGCTCCGAGGCCGGCACCGGCGAGCAGGAAGTGCAGGTCGTCGTGAACCGCGACCGGGCATCGCAGCTCGGGCTGACCACGCAGGACATCGCCATGACGGTCGCGGGCGCCATGCGCGGCGACCGCCTGCCCGAACTGCGCACGTCGGAACGTGAGCTCATAATGCGGCTCGCGTTCCGCGAATCCGACCGCCAGTCGGTCGAGGACCTGGCGCGCGTGCCGGTGATGCTGCCCGATGGCTCGCGCACGGATCTCGGCGCGGTCGCCGAATTCGTGGTGAAACCGAGCGACCGCGAGATCCAGCGCCTCAATCGCCTCACGACGGTCGTGATCAATGCAAACCTCACCAAGGGCACGACCATGGAAGAGGTGCGTGCGCGCGTCGAGCCCGTGATGGCCGCTTACGCGCTGCCGGCAGGCTACACGTGGAAATTCGGCCGCGGCTTCGAGGAGAACGACAAGGCCATCCAGACCATGACGCAGAACATGCTGCTCGCCGTGGTGCTGATCTTCCTGGTGATGGCGTCGCTGTTCGAGTCCGCGCTCTACCCGCTCTCGATCATCACCTCGATCGTCTTCGCCATCGTGGGATCGATCTGGTTCCTCACGCTCACCGGGACGACCATCACGATGATGGCCATGATCGGCTTCATGGTGCTGATGGGCGTGGTCGTCAACATCGGCATCGTGCTGATCGCGCACGTGATCGACCTGCGGCACGCCGGCATGCCGCGGCACCAGGCGATCCTGCAGGCCGGGCGCGACCGCCTGCGCCCGATCATGATGACGACGCTGACTACGCTGCTCGGGATGCTGCCGCTCGCCATCGGCGACGCGCAGGTGGGTGGCGGTGGCGAGGGCCCGGCGTACCACCCGCTCGCGCGCGCCATCATCGGCGGCCTCGCGTTCTCGGCCATCGTTTCGCTGATCATCGTGCCGATGTTCTACGTCTGGTTCGACGACCTGAACCTGTGGCGCAGGCGCGTCTTCACCCGCGAGCAACCCGCCCCAGCTGCCGCGACGGCTGGCCCGCCGCAGGCCGAGCCCGGCATCTGAGGACGGCGCCCGCGCCTGCGAGCCGTCGGCTCACCGGACCAGGGCGCTGTGGATTTCCCAGTACTCGTCGAGCAGGACGTTGGACGCCATGCGCCGCGTGCCCGCACGAGCGTCGGCCGGCGCGATCGAATCCGCGTTCGGCACCGCTTCTTCCGGGCTGCGATAGACGACCGCACTGCGCAGGCGATCGGACCGCCGCTTGATTTCGGCCAGGTCCTCGCTCATGCGCTCCACGTCGGCAATTGCCTGCGACGCCCGGTGCATCAGCGCCTGGCATTCCTGCGGCGAGCCGTAACTCGCGTCGAACACCCGCTTCAGCGTGCTCTGGCGCGCAAGCTCCGCCAGGCCACCCGGGGCCAGCCGGTCGTACAGCATTTCGGCGTAGCCGATGACCGCGACGTTCACGGCACGCCGGCCTTCCACGCTCAGGCCTGCGAACGACGGCGGCGGCTCGGACTGGATCGCCTCGATCTGCGCGACGAGCGACTCGATCTGGTCGGTGGCCGCGACGATTCGCAGCTCGCGCGCCTGGATCGACTCGGACAGCTTGCGTCGCCGGAAATAGTGCCAGAAGCCCTGCAGCGATTCGAGCTTCAGTCGCGCGAGCTTCTGCTCCGCCTGCAGCTGTTCGCCG
>JAOUGW010000184.1 GCA_029865465.1 Gammaproteobacteria bacterium | reverse complement strand
CAAGATCAGCGACGTGAACCGCGCGCAGGCGATCAGCCGGCAGATCGACCTGATGTTCGCGAACTCGCCGGCGGAAACCAAGACGTCGTCGGAACGCGCGATGGCGCAGTCGTTCGTCAACCAGATCGGCAACATCGGCGCGATCCTGTCGGCGATCGTGGCGGCCGTGTTCTTCACGATGCTGCTGGTGACGGCCAACACCATGGCGCAGTCGGTGCGTGAGCGCACCAATGAACTGGGCGTGTTGAAGACCCTCGGTTTCAGCAACGGCGGCGTGCTCGGCCTGGTGCTCGCGGAGTCGGTGCTGGTGACCACGCTCGGTGGCCTGCTCGGCATGCTCTGCGCCTGGTGGATCTGCGTGCAGTTCGGCCCGACGCTCGACCAGTACCTGCCGGGTTTCCGTGTCCCGCCCGATGCGTTCGTGAAATCCCTGCTGTACATGCTGGCGCTCGGCGTGGTCGCGGGCGCGGTGCCTGCCTGGCAGGCGATGCGCTTGCGCATCGTCGAAGCGCTGCGCAGGGATTGAGGCCGGCATGAGTCTCCGCCCCGCCTTCAACCAGCTGGTCACGGTCACCGCGATGAACATGCGTAACCTGCCGTCGAGGGTCGGCACCTCGCTGGTCGCCGTCATCGGCATCGGTGGTGTGGTGGCAGTGCTGGTGTCGCTGCTGTCGATGGGGGAGGGCTTTCGGGCTGCGCTCGATCTTTCGGGCCGCGAGGACGTCGCGATGATCCTGCGCGGCGGCTCGCCGGACGAACTCTCCAGTTCCATCGGGCGCGAGGAGTACAACGCCATCGTCATCGCTCCCGGGATTGCGCGTGACGCGCGCGGCCCGATCGTTTCGGGCGAGCTGTACTCGATCGTGGACCTGCCGATGCGCAGCACGGGGACGGGTGCCAACGTGCCGCTCCGGGGCGTCGGGGAGCGCGGTCCGGAACTGCGCGACGGGTTCCGCATCGTCGCCGGCCGCATGTTCCGGAATGGCCAGAACGAAGTGATCGTCGGTCGCGGCGCCTTCTCGCAGTTCGAGAACATCGACCTCGGGCGCGAAGTGAAATGGGGCTCGCAGACGTGGCGCGTCGTCGGCGTCTTCGAGGCGGGTGGCAGTGTCTCCGAATCCGAGGTCTGGACCGACGCGGTCGTGCTGCGCGGGATCTACCGGCGCGGCAACACCGTGCAGATCGTCCGTGCACGGCTCAATTCGCCCGCGGCGCTGCAGACGGTTCGCGCGGCGCTCGAGCAGGATCCACGGCTCAGCGTCTCGGTGCGCAGCGAAAAGGCGTTCTATTCGGACCAGTCGCGCATCCTGCTCGCCCTGATCAGGTACGTCGGTACCACGATCGCGATCCTGATGGGCGTCGGCGCCGTGTTCGCCGCGCTCAATACGATGTACTCGGCGGTGTCGTCGCGCACGCGCGAGATCGCGACGTTGCGCGCGCTGGGTTTCGGCGCGGCGCCGGTCGTCGCGTCGGTGCTGCTCGAGTCGGCGGTGCTCGGACTGCTGGGCGGCGTCGTGGGCGGACTGCTCGTGTACTTCGGCCTGAACGGCTATCAGGCGACGACGCTGAACTTCGGCAGCTTCAGCCAGCTCACGTTCGCTTTCACCGTCACGCCGCGACTGTTGATGACGGGCCTCTGGTACGCGCTCATACTCGGCATCGTTGGCGGCCTGCTGCCGGGAATCCGGGCCGCGAGAATGCCGGTGACGACCGGCCTGAGGGAACTGTAGCCGATGCGTAGCCTGGGTCGCGGCGCAGCCGGGAACTCACCCGACGCTCACCCGCTGCAGATGACGCTGTGGACCGACCGTGAAGTCGGCCTGGCGTGGAACGTGCGCATCAGCCGGCGCGCGCGCCGCATGTCGATGCGCGTCTTTCCGGGCGGCCGCGTGGAAGTCATCGTGCCACAGGGCGCCGGTCTGCCCGCGGTCGAGCGTTTCGTCGCCCGGCACCGTGACTGGGCCGAGCGCCGGTCGAAGGAACTGCTGCAACTGGCGCCACAGTCGGCCGAGCGCCGGCCCGAGGCGGTGGAAATCCGCCTGCTCGACCGGCAGTGGTCCATTGAGTATGTGCCCGGACGGCGCGTGCGGGCGGAAGAGATTGGCGATTCGATACTGCGCGTGCATTCGCCCGCCGTCACCGACCGTCATGCCAGCCAGGCACTGGTGCCGTGGGTCACGCACCTTGCACGGCAGGAACTTTCGCATCGCTTGCGGCCGCTCGCGGCCGAGCTCGGCATCGACTACTCGCGCATGACCGTGCGTCGACAGCGCACGCGCTGGGGCAGCTGCTCGACGCGGGGCACCATCAGCCTCAATGTCTGCCTGTTGTTCCAGCGTCCCGAGGTCGTGCGCTACCTGATGATCCACGAGCTGTGCCATCGCCGGCACATGAATCACTCGCAGCGGTTCTGGTCGCTGGTCGCCTCGTTCGAGCCGGGCTGGAAGCCGCTCGACGTCGAACTGCTGCAGGGCTGGCGGCACGTGCCGGCCTGGGTCTTTCCATGAGCGAGTCGCGCGACGATCCCGGCGGATCACGCAAGCCCTCGCTCGGCTCGTACGTCGAGCTCGAGGGCGAGCGCATTCACTGGGACCTGGGCGAATCGCTGAGCTACGGCGAGTACCTGCACCTGGACGAGCTGCTCGGCGCGCAGCAGCCGCTGTCCGGCCAGCACGACGAGATGCTGTTCATCGTGATGCACCAGGCATCCGAGCTGTGGATGAAGCTCTGCGTGCACGAGCTGCGGGCCGCGATCGCGCAGATCCGGGGCGACGACCTCGGGCCGGCGTTCAAGATGCTGGCGCGGGTCTCGCGCGTGCAGCAGCAGCTCGCGCAGTCGTGGGACGTGCTCAGCACGATGACGCCGGCGGATTACTCCGCGTTCCGCGACTCGCTGGGCAAGTCATCCGGGTTCCAGAGTTTCCAGTACCGGACGCTCGAGTGCCTGATCGGCAACAAGAACGCGGCGATGATCGAAGTCCACCGGCGGACACCGGCGATCTACGCGCTGTTGCAGGAGGCGCTGCACAGCCCGAGCCTGTACGACGAGGCGCTGCGGCTGCTGGGACGCCGCGGCTTCCCGATTCCAGCCGAATTGCTGGAGCGCGACTGGAGCGTGCCGTACGCGGAGCACCCCGGCGTCACGGCGGCGTGGCTCACCGTGTATCGCAACATCGAGCAACACTGGGACCTGTACGAGCTGGCGGAGAAACTGGTGGACCTGGACCAGCGCTTCCAGCTGTGGCGGTTTGCCCACCTGAAGACCGTCGAGCGAATCATCGGTTACAAGCGCGGGACGGGCGGCACCAGCGGCGTGGCCTACCTGGCCAAGGCGCTCGACCTCAGGTTCTTCCCGGAACTCTGGAGCGTCCGAACCTCGATCTGACGCGTGTAGAATGCGGTGGCTTCGGGCCATGCCGGCCCCACCAGGCGCGCGTCCATGCAGGAAAGACTCCAGAACATCAACGTCCTCTCGAGCGAGCTGCTCCCCACGCCGGAGGTGGTCAAGCGCGACCTGCCCCTGACGCAGGCGGCAGAGGACTTCGTGTATCGCAGCCGCCAGGCCGTGCGCAGGATCCTCGACCGGGACGACCCGCGCCTGTTCGTCGTCGTCGGCCCGTGCTCGATCCACGACCCGGCCGCCGCGCGCGAGTATGCGCAGCGCCTGAGCGGGCTGGCCGCGGCGGTCGACAAGACGATGCTGCTCATCATGCGCGTCTACTTCGAGAAGCCGCGGACGACGGTGGGCTGGAAGGGCCTCATCAACGATCCCGACATGGATGATTCCTTCCACATCGAGAAGGGCATTCGCGTCGCGCGCGAGTTGCTGCTGTACCTCGCCGACCTCGGGGTGCCGGCGGCCACCGAAGCGCTCGACCCGATCATGCCGCAGTACCTCTCCGAGCTGATCACGTGGACCGCGATCGGCGCGCGCACGACGGAATCACAGACGCATCGCGAGATGGCGAGCGGACTCTCGACTCCCGTGGGGTTCAAGAACGGCACGGACGGCTCGCTGACGGTCGCCATCAACGCGCTGCAGTCGGTGCGCCACCCGCACCACTTCCTGGGCATCACGCAGCAGGGCCAGTCCGCCGTTTTCCGTACACGCGGCAACAAGTACGGCCACATCGTGCTCCGCGGCGGCGGGGCGCGGACGAACTACGATTCGGTGAGCCTGGCGCTGGCCGAGCGCGAGCTCGACATCGCCGGATTGCCGGCCAACATCGTCGTCGACTGCAGTCACGGCAACTCCAACAAGGATCCCGGCCTGCAGCCGCTCGTGGCCGAAAACCTGGCCAACCAGATCCTCGAGGGTAATCGCTCGCTGGTGGGTTTCATGCTCGAGAGCAACCTGCACTGGGGCAGCCAGCCGCTCAGCGGCGATCGCAGCCAGCTGCAGTACGGCGTCTCGGTGACGGATGCCTGCGTGGACTGGGCGACGACCGAAGGCCTGCTGGTCTCGCTGGACGAACGGCTGCGTTCGGCGCCGCGCTTTGCGAAGGGATCGGCTGCCGCCTGACCCCTGCCTCTTACCAGACCAGGTCGTCGGGAACGACGAAGTCCTTGTAGGCGTCGTCGACCGGTGCCGATTCCACCTTGTCCGACGTGTTCACGACGGCGCGCGGTTCGCGTTCCTTGACGCGCTCACCCGTTTCCGCCGGCACCAGTTCGTAGTGCCCGTCGCAGCGGACGATCGCGATCTCGCCGCGGACGATGCGCTCACGCAGCGACGCATCCACGGGGATGCGACCGACCTTGCCGTTGATGACGAAGTTGAAGTAGTCGTCGCTCTCGGGCTTGGCAATCCTGTTCTGTTCCACCAGCTGGCGGATCTCGGCCCAGCGCGCCTTGGCCGCAGCCTTTTCCTCGCGCTTGCGGTTGAGCTCGGCGTCCTTCGCGGCCTTGGCGGCCGCCTGCTTCTGCAGTTCGGCCTGGCGCTGTTCCTCGCGGAAATTGCGGTCCTTCTTGCCGACCTGCTTGCGGTCGGTGAAGTCCTGGCGCTTCTGGCTCTGCTCGGCCTGCTTGACCTGCTTTTCGCTGACGAGGCCGGCCTGCAGCAGCTGCTCACGCAAAGACAAGCCGGACATGGCGGAACCTCGGAAGCCGGGGTGGGGGCAAGGCTGCGTATGTTACGCAGTGGGCGCCGGGATGCGAAGCGCGGGACAGCCGGGAACCGCGGGAACAGGCCGGCCGCCGGTCCTGATAAGATTCGGCACTGCCTGTTTCACCATCCGGTCACCATTCCGGGGAGGATCCGACCATGACGATCAAAGTGGGCGACAAGCTGCCCGCCGGCACGTTCAAGACGATGACCAAGGACGGCCCGCAGAACCTGACCACCGACCAGCTCTTTGCCGGCAAGACCGTCGTGCTGTTTTCGGTGCCGGGCGCATTCACGCCTACGTGCGATGCCAAGCACCTGCCGGGCTTCGTGGAAAAGGCCGGTGCGATCAAGGCCAAGGGCGTCGATACGATCGCGTGCATGGCAGTCAACGACGTGTTCGTGATGAACGCGTGGGGCAAGCACTCGAACGTCGGCGACGGCGTGCTGATGCTGGCCGACGGCAATGCGGAGTATGCCAAGGCGCTCGGCCTCGAATTGAATGCCAGCGGCTTCGGCATGGGTATCCGTGGCCAGCGTTTCGCGATCATCGCGAAGGACGGCACCGTCACGGGGCTCTTTGTCGAAGGCCCGGGCGAATTCAAGGTTTCGAGTGCGGACTACGTGCTGAGCCAGCTGTAGCTCTTTGCCGATGAACTTCAACGCACCTGTCGTGACGATGCTCTACGCCGCGATTTGCGGCGTGCTGCTCATTGCGCTTGCGCTCAACGTCGTACGCTTGCGGCTCGGCCGCAGGATTCCGCTGGGCATGGGTGAGGGTGCCGCGCTCGAGCAGCCGGTGCGGGTGCACGGCAATTTCACCGAGTACGCGCCGACGTTCCTGATCCTGCTGCTGCTCGCCGAACTGGGCGGTGCCGCGTCCTGGTTGCTGCACCTGCTGGGTGGGGCGTTCGTGACCGGCCGATTGCTGCATGCCTACGGGCTCAGCACCGTGCGGGCGCGTTCGTTCGGCCGGTTCTACGGCTCGTTGATTTCGTGGACGTCGATCCTGGTGCTCAGCGGCTACCTGCTGGTCCTGCGATAGGGTCGGCACGCCCTGGAGCCCCGCGCTACTGCGCGCGGGGGAGGGCGTCGCACAGACCACGGGTCCCCGCGGGATATACTTCGGGCCATGCATACGCTCGAGCCGGAACTTCGCACCCTGCGGGCCGCAGGCGTAATTGACGACGTCACGGCGTCGCGCGCCCTGGCCCGCGATCGCGGGGACGTGTTCTCCCTGCACCAGGAGTTGCGCGCCACGATGTACGCGGGCGTGCTGCTGGTGATGGCCGGCGTGGGGCTCGTCCTCGCCCGGAACCTCGAGCGGATCGGTCCCGTGGCCATCGTGCTGGCAGTAGCGCTAGCCGCTGTCGTGTGCGCCTTGCCCGCCGTGCGCGCCAGGCGGGCGGGCCGCCCTCTCACCGTCGCCGGCGACTACCTGCTGTTCCTCGCCGTGCTGCTCGCGAGCACGGACCTCGCCTATGCCGAGCGTCAGTTCGCGCTGCTCGGCCCGTTGTGGTCGTGGCACTTGTTGTTGCTGGCGGCCGTCCACGCGGCCATTGCGTACGCGTTCGCCTCGCCGCTCGTGCTGGCGGCGTCCCTCACGTCGCTCGCCGGATGGTTCGGCGTGG
>JAOUGW010000183.1 GCA_029865465.1 Gammaproteobacteria bacterium | reverse complement strand
CCAGGATCAGGGGCAGCAGCGCCCGGACACCAGTCCGGCTCGCGACTGCAGAATAAACCGGCGGACCGGCGTGGCGACCGACCTCAAGGGAGTGCCAGTTCGAGTCTGGCCCGGGGCACCAGGCGCCATCAGGCCCGACCCGGGCCTCCGCCGAGCACGCGTGCCGGCAGCAGCATGATCGAGCGCAGGAAGGCGAACACGCCGTCCACTGCGATGCCGAGCAACCTGAACGGCAGCGAAATCAGCCACACGAGCGGCCACAGCAGCACGGCCAGGATGGCGAGCGGCCAGCAGAAGACGAGCAGCAGCAGCCAGAGCAGGAACTTGAGCATCGACTTGTCCTCCACGCCTGCCAATCTACACGCAGTGCCGGGCTTCGCCCATGCGTTCATCGCACCCACTGCACGGCTCGGCATATCCTCGGGTGCAGCAGGCGCACTTCGCCTGGCCAGCCGGATTTTGGCCCGCGGCCACTGTTCGACTAAGCTCCGGCACACCGTCCAGCCGACGGCGCCGGAGCCCCCATGATCGAACTGCTGACAGCCGCGACCCCGAACGGCCACAAGGTTTCCATCGCGCTCGAAGAACTGGCGCTGCCCTACGAGATGCGGGTCATCGACTTCGCCAAGGGTGAGCAGCGGGAGCCCTGGTTCCTGCAGATCAATCCGAACGGTCGCATCCCCGCCATCGTCGATCACGGCCTGGGCGACTTCGCCGTGTTCGAGTCCGGCGCGATCCTGGTCTACCTGGCAGAGAAGACCGGCCAGCTGCTGCCGGCCGACGCGAAGGGCCGGTCGCTCGTGCTGCAGTGGCTGATGTTCCAGATGGGCGGCATCGGCCCGATGATGGGCCAGGCCAACGTCTTCTACCGCTACTTTCCGGAGAAGATCCAGCCGGCGATCGATCGTTACCACGCCGAGGTGAAGCGCCTGTTCACGGTGCTCGACGGCCGCCTGGCGCACAATGAGTTCCTGGCCGGGGACTACTCCATCGCGGACATCGCCAACTGGGCCTGGGTCCGCACCGCCAAGTGGTCGGGCGTGCCATTCGATGACCTGCCGCACCTGACGCGCTGGGTCAACCAGATCCGGCAGCGCCCCGCCGTGCAGGCCGGCATCCTGATGCCGCCCTCGAAGCTGAGCGGTTCCGAGGACGACGCCGAGAAAGCGCGCAAGTTCGTCGAGGAAGCCCGCAAGATGGTCGTGACGGGTGGACCCGCGCCCGACGCCGAATAGACCCGTCACGCACTGATCCACGAGTCGTCCCCAGGGAGACACGAGCATGAAACTCCACACCTCGCTGCGTGCGCCGAACCCGCGCCGCGTCGACATGTTCCTGATCGAGAAAGGCATCACCGGCATCGAGCGCGAGGTGTACGACCTCAATGCCGGCGAGCATCGCAGCGCGAAGTTCACGGCCATGAATCCGGTGGCGCGCGTGCCGGTGCTCGAACTCGACGACGGGCGGTTCCTCGCCGAGTCACGCGCCATCTGCAGTTACCTCGAGAGCCTCTATCCGGAACCGAACCTGATGGGAGTCGACGCCGACGAGCGCGCCTTCATCGAGATGGCGGACCGTCAGGTCGAACTGACGCTGCTCGCGGCCGTCGCCAACCACGTGCGTCATACGCACCCGGGACTGCTGCCGCTCGAGAACCCGCAGTTCCCCGATTACGCGGCCGAACAGGGCAGGCGCATGGTCGCGGCCGCCGCGCTGTTCGATCAACTATTGTCCAGGCGACGCTGGATGGCGGGCGACCGGTTCACGATCGCCGACATCACCGCGTTCTGCGGCCTGGAGTTCGCGCGGCTCGTGAAGTTCCGTCCGGCCGACGCGGGGCTGAAGCACCTCGCCGACTGGCGGGAGCGCGTGGCAGAGCGTCCGAGCGCGAAACTCTGAGCCGCCCTGGTCCATGCCGAAATGTGATGGACCGGCGTTCTCCGCCGTGTCATCCCCCGCGTCATCCGGGGACCGGTTCAAATACCGCAGCCGTCCTGTAGCCCTCTGATTCTGCAGGCCTTACCATTGCCCGACGGTCGCCCCTCGGCGGCACGGGGGACTCTGGTGCATGGCCGCGACTGAACTCGACAGCGACTCGACCCTCGAGCGCATCCTGGCGGAACACGCCGGGATGGAAGGTCCCTTGCTGCCGATCCTGCACGCCGTGCAGGACGCGGTCGGGCACATCAGCGCCGCGCACGTGGCGCGCATCGCCAGGGCCCTCAACCTGTCGCGGGCCGAAGTCCACGGCGTCGTCAGTTTCTACCACTACTTCCGGCAGCACGAACCGGGCCGTCACGTCGTGCACGTGTGCCGCGCCGAGGCCTGCCAGGCCATGCGTGGCGAGCAAACCGAGCTGCACGCCAGGCGCGAGCTCGGCGTCGACTACGGCGGCACGAGCGCGGATGGCTTGTTCACGCTCGAGGCGGCCTATTGCCTGGGTAACTGTGCGGCCGCTCCGACGGTGATGATCGACGAAAAGCTCTACGGTCGCGTGACGCCCGAACGGCTCGCGGCAATCCTGGCCGAATGGCGCAACCGCTGATGACCGTACGCATCTACATTTCCCGCGATGCCGCCGCCCAGGCCCTGGGCGCGGATGAAACCACGGCGGCCCTGCAGCTCGCGGCCGCCGCGAAGGGCGCCTCGGTCACGGTCACTCGCGTCGGCTCGCGCGGCATGGTCTGGCTCGAGCCGCTGGTCGAAGTCGAAGACGCGGGCGGACAGCGCATCGCGTATGGCCCGGTCACGGCAGACGACGTACCCGAACTTGTGCGGGCAGGCTTGTTCGACGCCGCACCGCACCCGTTGCGCCTGGGCCGCGTCGAAGAACTGCCGTGGTTCGCAAAGCAGGAGCGGCTGACGTTCGCGCGTGTCGGCGTCATCGATCCCGTGAGCGTCGACGACTACGTCGCGCACGGTGGCTACGCTGGTCTGCAGCGCGCGCTCCGCATGACCGGCGCCGAGATCGTGCACGAAGTGCTGGAATCCGGCCTGCGCGGGCGCGGCGGCGCGGCGTTCCCGACCGGCATCAAGTGGCGCACGGTGCTCGAGCAACAGTCGCCGCAGAAGTACGTCGTCTGCAATGCGGACGAGGGTGACTCGGGCACGTTCTCGGACCGGATGCTGATGGAAGGCGATCCGCTCTGCCTGGTCGAAGGCATGACCATCGCGGGGATCGCGGTCGGCGCCACGAAGGGCTACATCTACCTGCGCTGCGAATACCCGCATGCGGGGCATGCCCTGCGCGAAGCCATCGGGGCGGCGCGTGCACGCGGCTATCTCGGCCCCGACGTCTGCGGCAGCGGCAAGGCCTTTGACCTTGAAGTACGGATGGGTGCCGGCGCTTACATCTGCGGCGAAGAAACCGCTCTGCTCGAAAGCCTCGAAGGCAAGCGGGCCGAGGTGCGCTACCGCCCGCCCCTGCCGGCGATCAAGGGCCTGTTCGGCCAGCCGACCATCATCAACAACGTCATCTCGCTCGGCTCGGTACCGGTCATTCTCGAGCGCGGTGCGGCGCACTACCGCGACTTCGGCATGGGTCGCTCGCGCGGCACGCTTCCGATCCAGCTCGCGGGCAACCTGAAGCGGGGCGGCCTGGTCGAGAAGGCGTTCGGCGTCACGCTGCGTGAGTTGCTCTACGACTTTGGCGGTGGCTCGGCCTCCGGTCGCCCGATCCGGGCCGTGCAGGTGGGCGGCCCGCTCGGCGCCTACCTGCCGGAATCGCAGTTCGACACTCCGCTCGATTACGAGGCATTCACCGCGATCGGGGCCCTGGTTGGCCACGGCGGCATCGTCGCCTTCGACGACACGGTCGACATGGCCCGCATGGCGCGCTATGCGATGGAGTTCTGCGCGGTCGAGTCCTGCGGCAAGTGCACGCCCTGCCGCATCGGTTCGACCCGCGGCGTGGAAGTCATCGACCGCATACTGCAGGGCATCGAGCAGCAGGGGAACCTTACCCAGCTCGAGGACCTCTGCGAAACGATGCAACACGGTTCACTGTGCGGCCTGGGTGGCATGACCCCGTTTCCGGTCATGAGTGCGATCAGGCATTTCCCCGGCGATTTTTCTCGCGACCGCTGAGGCACGAGGAGCTACTGGATGTTTGCGATCAATGCCAAGGACGCGGGTACGCCGGCGGCGGAGGGCGAGCCGGTCACCCTGTCGATCGACGGCGCCGAGGTCACCGTACCGGCGGGCACGTCGATCATGCGCGCGGCGACGGCAGCGGGCGGTGCGATCCCGAAGCTCTGCGCCACCGACACGCTGAAGGCCTTCGGCTCCTGCCGCGTCTGCCTGGTCGAGGTCGAAGGGCAGCGCGGCTATCCGGCCTCCTGCACGACGCTGGTCGCACCCGGCATGAAGGTGAAGACCGAGAGCGAGAAGCTGCGGCAGCTGCGCAAGGGCGTCGTCGAACTCTACGTCTCCGACCATCCGCTCAACTGCAAGGGCTGTCCCGCCGATACGCACTGCGAGCTGCAGAACGTCGCCGCGGATCTCGGCGTGACGACGAGCCCGTACGGCTTCGAGGGCGCGAACCATCGGTCCGCCCCGTGCGACGACAGCAACCCGTATTTCCAGTTCGATCCGTCGCTCTGCATCGCCTGCTCGCGCTGTGTGCGCGCCTGTGACGAGGTCCAGGGCACGTTCGCGCTGACGATCGAAGGCCGCGGTTTCGGCTCGCGCGTGGTCGCGAGCCAGGACGAATCCTTCCTCGAGTCCGAGTGCGTCTCGTGCGGCGCCTGCGTCGAGTCCTGTCCGACCGCGGCGCTCAGCGAGAAGCCGCTCGCGATCATGGGCCGGCCGCAGAAGGCCGTCACGACCACCTGTGCCTACTGCGGCGTCGGCTGCTCGCTCGAAGCCGAGGTCAAGGGTGAGCAAGTGGTGCGCATGGTGCCGAGCCGCGACGGCAAGGCCAACCGCGGGCACGCCTGCGTCAAGGGCCGGTTCGCTTACGGCTACGCCACGCATGCCGACCGCATCACGACACCGATGATCCGCAAGCAGATCACCGATCCGTGGCAGCCCGTCAGCTGGGACGAGGCGTTCAAGTACGCCGCGTCCGAATTCCGCCGCATCCAGGGCCAGTACGGACGCGAGTCCGTTGGCGGCATCACCTCCTCCCGCTGCACCAACGAGGAATCGTTCCTGGTGCAGAAGCTCGTGCGCGCGGCACTGGGCACGAACAATGTCGACACGTGCGCGCGCGTGTGCCACTCCCCCACCGGCTACGGCCTCAAGCACACGCTCGGCGAATCGGCGGGTACGCAGGCGTTCGACTCGGTGATGAAGAGCGACGTGATCTTCGTCATCGGCGCCAACCCGACCGACGGCCATCCGGTGTTCGCGTCGCGCATGAAGCGGCGGCTGCGCGAGGGCGCGAGACTGATCGTCGCCGATCCGCGTGCCATCGACCTCGTGCATTCGCCGCACATCCAGGCGGACTTCCACCTGCCGCTGCGCCCCGGCACCAACGTCGCGCTGATCAACTCGATCGCGCACGTCGTCGTCACGGAGGGCCTCGTCAACGAGGCCTACGTCGCCGAACGCTGCGAGCCCGCTCCGTTCCAGAAGTGGCGCGACTTCGTGTCCCTGCCGCAGAACTCGCCCGAAGCGCTCGCCGAAGTCACGGGCGTCCCGGCTGAACTGGTGCGTGGCGCGGCCCGCCTCTACGCCACCGGCGGCAACGGGGCGATCTATTACGGGCTCGGCGTGACCGAGCACAGCCAGGGCAGCACGATGGTGCTAGGCATCGCCAACCTGGCGATGGCCACGGGCAACATCGGCCGCGAAGGCGTGGGCGTGAATCCGCTGCGCGGCCAGAACAACGTGCAGGGTTCGTGCGACATGGGTTCGTTCCCGCACGAGCTCGCCGGTTACCGGCACGTGTCGGACGCCACGACGAGGGCCCTGTTCGGCGCCGAATGGGGCGTGCAGATCGAGCCCGAACCCGGCCTGCGCATCCCGAACATGTTCGAAGCTGCGCTCGACGGCAGTTTCAAGGCGCTGTACGTGCAGGGCGAGGACATGGCGCAGTCCGACCCGAACACCCAGCACGTCACGGCCGCGCTGTCCGCGCTCGAGTGCCTCGTCGTGCAGGACCTGTTCCTGAACGAAACGGCCAAGTATGCGCACGTGTTCTTCCCCGGCTCGTCGTTCCTGGAAAAGGACGGCACCTTCACCAATGCGGAGCGCCGCATTTCGCGCGTGCGCAAGGTGATGCAGCCGCTCGCCGGGCTGGCCGACTGGGAGGCAACCGTCGGCTTCGCGCGCGCGCTGGGTTACGAGATGAATTACTCGCACCCGTCCGAGATCATGGACGAGATCGCACGCCTCACGCCCACGTTCACCGGCGTCTCGTACGAAAAGCTCGATCGCCTCGGCAGCATCCAGTGGCCCTGCAACGACGCGGCGCCCGACGGCACGCCGACGATGCACATCGGCCAGTTCGTCCGCGGCAAGGGCCGTTTCTACGTCACCGAGTACGTGCCGACCAGCGAGCGCGTCAACGTGCGCTTCCCGTTGATCCTGACGACGGGCCGCGTGCTCACGCAGTACAACGTGGGCGCACAGACGCGTCGCACGGCCAACAGCCAGTGGTACGAGGAAGACGTGCTCGAGATCCACCCGCAGGACGCGGAGGATCGCGGCATCGGCACCGGCGACTGGGTCGGCATCACGAGCCGCGCGGGCGAGACCGTGCTGCGGGCCGTGGTCACGGAGCGTGTGCAGCCGGGCGTGGTCTACACCACGTTCCACTTCCCGGAT
>JAOUGW010000361.1 GCA_029865465.1 Gammaproteobacteria bacterium | reverse complement strand
GATCGGCGTTCGCAAGATCCTGAAGGGCGTCAACCTCGAGGTGAAGCCCGGCGAAGTGCACGCCATCATGGGACCGAACGGCTCCGGCAAGAGCACGCTCGCCAGCGTGCTGGCCGGCCGCGCCGGTTACGAAGTCACGAAGGGCACCGTCCTTTACCTGGGCGACGACCTGCTTGCCCTCGAGCCGGAAGAACGTGCGCGTCGCGGTGTGTTCCTGGCTTTCCAGTACCCCGTCGAAATTCCGGGCGTGAACAACGCCTACCTGCTGAAGGCGGCGCTCAACGCCGTGCGCAAGCAGCGCGGCCTGCCAGAACTCGACGCCTTCGAGTTCCTGGCGCTGATCAAGGACAAGATGAAGCTCATGCAGATGGACGAGAGCTTCCTGAGCCGCGGCGTCAACGAGGGGTTTTCGGGCGGCGAGAAGAAGCGCAACGAGATCCTGCAGATGTCGGTACTGGAGCCGAGGCTGGCGCTGCTCGACGAGACGGATTCCGGCCTCGACATCGACGCCCTGCGTGTCGTGGCGACCGGCGTCAACAGCCTGCGCTCGCCGCAGCGCGCCATCGTGATGGTCACGCACTACCAGCGCCTGCTCGACTACATCGAACCCGACTTCGTGCACGTGCTCTCGGACGGCCGCATCCTGCGCACCGGCGACAAGTCGCTCGCGCTCGAACTCGAAAAGCGCGGTTATGACTGGGTGAAACAGGAGGCGAGCGCCGCATGAGCGCCATCGCCCCGTCCGCGGCCACCGTGCACTACCGCGAGGCGTTCGCGCGGCTGCAACCCGTGCTCGACGGGGCCGCCACGCGTCGCGCGGCGGCGATGGAACGCTTTGCGGAACTCGGATTCCCCGGAGAGCGCGAAGAAGCCTGGAAATACACCAGCCTCCGCCGTCTCGAATCGCGCCGGTTCGTCCCGGCCACTGCGCCGGCGACGCCGGTCGATGTGCCGGACGCATTCGTCGCACAGCGGCTCGTGCTGGCAAACGGCTCGCCGGTGGGTCACATCCCGGCTTCACTAGGCGGCTTTGCGCTCGGCACGCTGACGGCCGCGTCCGAGGAACAACTGCTGCGTGCGCTGCCCGGCGGCGGCACCGAACGCTTCGCGGCGCTCAACGCCGCACTGACCAGCGGCCCGCTGCTGCTGTCCACGCAGGCGGGCCAGCAGGGCGACGACGTCCTGCAGCTCACGCTGGTCACGACCGGCGCGGGGCCGACGCTGGCGAGCCCCCGCATCGCCGTGCGCATGGCGGCTGGCAGCCGCGCACGCCTGCTGATCGACCACGTCGACGATGGCGCCCACGAGCATTTCACCAATGCCGTGCTCGACATCGAACTCGGCGCAGGCGCGCACTTCACGCTGTATCGACTGCAGCGCCAGAGTGCGCGTGCGTTCCACATCGAACGGATCGAGACCCGCGTCGGCGAGAATGCCACGTTCGTGATGCGCGACTCGCAGCTCGGCGCCGCCCTGGCGCGCCTCGACACGAACGTCAGTCTGGACGGCCGCTCCGCGGCCACCGAAATCACTGGCGTGTTTCTCGCGGACGGCACGCGTCACCTGGATTCGCACATTCACGTCGACCACCGGGCGATCGGGACCACGAGTCTGCAGGATTACCGCGGCATCGCCGCAAACAAGGGCCGCGGCGTGTTCAACGGCAAGGCGATCGTGCACGCCGGCGCCCAGAAGTCGAATGCGCGCCAGGTCAACCGCAACCTGCTGCTGACGCCAGGTGCCGAAATCGACACCAAGCCCGACCTCGAGATCTACGCGGACGACGTGCAGTGCAGCCATGGCACGACCACGGGGCAGCTCGACCCGGACGCCCTGTTCTACCTGCGCTCACGCGGGCTCAGCGAACCCGAAGCGCGCAGTGCCCTGACGCGGGCGTTTGCCGGCGCCGTGCTGACGCGCGTCGATGAACCCGCCCTGGCGCGACACGTGCATGACGAACTCGATCGGCGCCTCGTGCGCCTGCTGGAGGTGGTTGCATGAGCGCCGTTCATGCCGCGGCAGGTGATTCGCCCGCGCTCGACATCGCCGCCATCCGCCGTGACTTCCCGGTGCTGCGGCGCACGGTCCGCGGACTGCCGCTCGCCTACCTCGACAACGCCGCCTCGAGCCAGCGCCCTCGCGCCGTCATCGATGCCATGTCGCATTAC
>JAOUGW010000182.1 GCA_029865465.1 Gammaproteobacteria bacterium | reverse complement strand
GTCGGCGTTCACGCTGACCTGCGAATTCAGCGCGAGTTCGGCGCCGAGCTCGGCCGCCGGGCCCACGGCGGCGTGCCGGTTGCGGCGCGTCAGCATCGAGGGTCCCGCGGCCGCTTCGCCGACGTAGAACTGCGAATGGTTGAGACCGGCGCCGGCGTAGGCCTGCAATGCGCCCTGTTGCACCAGGGCATACCGCAGCGTGACGAGGTCCATGCCGTCCGGACGATCGTCCTGCAACACCAGGTAGGCATCGCCTGCATCGCGTTCGGGCTGCTGCGAGGAGCGTCCCTCGCTTTGATGGTGCAGCCAGTCCGGAGTGTCGTCACGCAGGTGCGTTCGTGCGTCCTCCCACAGCGATCCGAGCAGCTCCACACCCTCGCGCCACCAGGTGACTTCTGCAACCGGCGGCTGCGCGGCTTCCTCGACGCCGGATCGCGCCACGCTGGTCTGCGGTTCGGCACCCACGATCGCGCTCCAACCGAGCGCCAGGAGCGCTGCGGAGGTGGCCGGTCGTGGAACTAGCCGATGCGAAACGGTCATGCGTCGGGACGTTACGCGCGATACACGCTCCCGGACGACGCGCGCCAGGCTTTTTTGGAAACTGTGACCGGGCGCTCAGAACTCGAGCCAGCGGAACAGGTCCGCCGTCACCCTTTCACGCTCGGGCTCGTTGAAGACCTCATGGTAGAGACCCTCGTAGAGCCTCACTGCGCAGTCGCGCGTTCCGAACGCCTCGTAGACCGGCCTGGTCGCCGCAAGCGGCACCAGCTTGTCCGCGGTCCCGTGCAGGACCAGCGTGGGCAGCCGGAGCCTGGGTGCGCTCGCGGGAAAGCCTTTCATGGCGCCGAGCAGTTCGACGAGCGTCCGCGCCGGAATCGCCTGGTGATACACGAGCGGGTCGGCAGCGTACTGCGCCACGACGTTCGGATCGCGGCTTACGGCGTCAGCCGGCAGCGTGAGCGCACCTGTGCCGGGCGCGACGACCGACAGCAACCGCGCGAACAGCCCCTGCAGCCGCGGCACCGATTGTCCCGCGGCGAGCGCCGGGGCAGACAGCACCAGCCCGCGCAGCGTCTGCTGCAGGCGCAGCGCGCTGGCGAACGCAACGGCGCCACCCATGCTGTGGCCCAGCATGAACACCGGCGTGTCGGGGTGCTGGCGCGCGCAGTGGCCGGTGAACGCGCAGAAATCCGCGACGAGGTGCGAGAAGCGTCCGATGTTGGCGCGCGGCCCGGACGACCGGCCGTGCCCGCGATGATCGACAGCGTAGACGGCGTAGTCGCGCTGGACCAGCTCGCACGCAAGCGTCTCGTAGCGACCGCCGTGCTCGGCGAGGCCGTGCGCAATCACGACGACTGCGCGCGGTGCGAGCTCGGGCAGCCAGGCCTGGGCATACAGGTCGATGCCACCAGTGCCCGCGGCAGTGAATTCATGATGTCGCATACACCTCCAACCGCGGTCGTGAACAGGTCACGCCCGGGGCCCCGGAGCGTGAGCAATAGCCTACTTCGTGGCGGGCTGCATGCCGGCCGGCACGTTCTTGCAGGCGTAGTCGACGATTGCTCCGAACACCGTGCCGCTGGGCGCGTCCATCCACTTCAGGTTCTTCTCGCCAATCTTCGTCTTCTGCACCGAGTCGCCCTGCAGGTCGAGCTGCGAATAGGATGCCATTTCGCGGTAGGCGAGCCGCCGCTGCGCGCAGTCGACGCGATATTCGTTGCGGGCCGACAGGAACGATTTGTTCTTCCTGGCCGACGGCTGCGGCTCGACGAAATTCTGCTTGGTCCGCACGATCACCCAGGACGCGGGCGAGACGCCGAGCGACGCCGGATTCGCGAACACTTCGGTCCGGTCGGACTTGGCGATGGAAACCCAGTCCGCTGCCTGTGCCACCTGGGCGGCGCCCCATGCCATGACGGCGAAAGATGCCAGGGCCGATGCCCTGGTCCGGCGGGCCATGCGGGAAGCCGGGTGCTGCGTGCTCATGAGTCGCTCCTCCGTACCGTCCAGTGACCGCGGACTGCTCAGCGCGAGAACAGCAAGGTACGCGGCGTCTTGCCCTGCTGCGGCGCGACCAGCAGCAGCCGACCCGCCTCAAACCGGTACGAGGTCGTCGCGCGCATCCGGTCGAGGAAGGCTGCTTCCATTTCGTTAGCGGCGGCATCGCAGGCCTTGCGCGTGACCGCGAGCTCGCCGAGCTTGACGTTGCCGGCCGCCGCTTCAGTGATCGGCCCCGTGTAGCGGTTACAGCCCGAGAATCCAGCCGCCTTGCCGTACTGGATCAACGCGGTCGGCGGCATCGCGCCCGCCGGCAGTGGCTGCCCGTCCATTTCGACCAGCATCCAGTCCGTGGCGGCCAGCAGGTTGATCGACAGTCCGCCGACGACTGCGCTCGAGAGTTGCTGCAGCTTGCCGTCTTTCCAGCCGAAGGCCTTGCGCGACAGCTGCGTTGGACAGCAGGCCGGTTCGCCGGCGCCGGGCTCTACGACGTCGACCAGCACCTTGCCCGGTTCATGCCACAACCGGAAGAGTTGCACGCGGTCGCCCAGCGGCGCGACGCCGAGTGTGACCGCTTTGCCGTCCTGCAGGCTGAATGCGCCTAGATGCGAGAACGTGCCACTGCCACCCTCGCTCGACGTGAGCACCGCAACGCCTTCCTCGGGCGGGGTGCCATCGAGATCGACGAATTCGATCGTCGAGTCCCAGAGCTTGAGCGTCGGTTTCGACGCGGCGTCCGCCTCCGCCGGCGGCCCCTCATAGAGGCCCGCGGTCAACGTGACCGGGGAACCTAACACCCCTGTCACCGTTGCACCCAGCAACTGATCGCGCGTCGGCGCAGCGGGTTTCGCCACCTCCGCGGTCGTCGCTGGCGCAGCGGATTCCTGCTTGGCGCAGCCCGCCAGCGCACCCACGGCCAGGCCGATGATCACGGCACCGAGCGGCGCCGCACCCCATCCCGAGTTCGCGTCTTTCATGGCTACCGATGTTGCCCCGGCCCGGGGTCCACGTAAAGCATTCCAGCACAGTGCCACAGCTGTCAGCGGCGGCGTCCGAGCCAGCGTTGCGCCCGCTCGGCATCGCGGAGGTCGGCCACGGTCTCGATGCCGAACCTCGGAGCAGCCTCGAGCACGATCGTGAGCAGCTGCGCGGATGCATACGCGTCGGCAATCGCGTGGTGACGGCCAATCGGAGGCAGTCCGAAGTGGGCCGCCCAGTCATCCAGCGTGTCGTTGCCGGTCGTTGGAAACAACGCCGGGAGGATCGCCGCCAGGTCGATGAAGCGCGGCCAGGCACGCAAGCCCAGGCGGCGGCGGACTTCGCGGTCGAAGATGGCCGCGTCGAATTCGGCGCGAAAGGCCACTACGTGCGAGCCAGCGATGAACTCCAGGCACGCGACCAGCCCTTCGACCGGGTCCATGCCGGCCAGCTGCTGCTGGCCGCCAATCCGGTGGACCAGGATGTTGTCCGCTGCGCTCGAGCGATCCTGTCGCAACAGCGCCTCGAAGGCGTCGTCATGCCGCACGGTGCGCTCCGCCACGGCAACGGCGCCGAGGGAGATGATGCGATCCTCGAACATGCGCGGCCCGGTGGTCTCGAGGTCGAGCACGACGAAACGTGCCAGCGCGAGCGGTTGCGCAAGTCCCGGATGCTCGCGGGATCCGCGCCGGACGTGCGCGAGTCGTTCGCGGACGCACGGTGCGAGGCCGCGCCGCAACTTGCGGGCCCGCCACGCTTCCATCGGGGACAGCTGCCAGGGAAACATCGCGGGCTCAGTGACCCACGGCCTGGTCGAGGTGGGTCTGCAGCGCGCGAGCCTGGCGGAACGCCTCGCGCAGCATGCGCTGGTCGACTTCATTCAACGCGTACGGGTCGACGCGGTTCAGCGCCCTGCGCGACCGCTCCATCACACCTGCGGGCGCCGCCTTCCCGAGTTCGAGGCCACCACGCTGCACCCGCAGGCGCAGCAACTGCAGGAAATGGTAGGCCGCGACCGACGCCGCGATCTCGCGTTCGTCGCGCTTGAGCCGGCGGCCCGCCATCCGGATCCTCTGCGATGTATTGGTGTCACCGATGCCGAGCGCGAGCGCGAACGCCCGTGCTGCATCGACGAAGATGCGCGTGCCGTGGGTCTTGAGATCGATGGTGCCGGCGAACTCGCCTTCGTCCGTACGGAACGCCCGCACTCGGCCGAGCGGCGGCTCCGCCTGCAGCGCGTTGGCGACGAGCATGCGCAGGAACAGCTTGTTCTCGCCGCTCGTGGCGTCGAGCCAGCCACGCAGCCGCCCGGCCAGCGTGTGATCGCCGGTCAGCGGACGGAAGTCGAAGAAAATGCTGGCCGCCAGCAGCGCTTCCGGCGTCGGCTCGCGCATCCAGCCCGCAAAGCGCCCGCGCCACTCTTCGACGGTCAGACAGCAGTCGCGATTACCGGCCATGACGTTGCCGGTGCAGAGCGGGAAGCCCAGCTCGGCGAGACATGCGTTGGCTTCGGCGGCAAACCGCAACAACCGCTCGCGCGTGACCGGCACCTCACGCTCCTCGCACTCGAACACGATCGCATTGTCCTGGTCTGTCGCGACCGTCTGCTCGCGACGACCCTCGCTGCCGACCGCGAGCCAGCACCAGGCCACGTCGTCGAGCTGGAATTTCGGCAGCAGCAACTCGAACAGCCGCTGCGTGAGCGAATCGTTGAGCGCGGTGATCGTGTGTGTCAGCGGCTCGGCGGCCGCGCCCTGGGCAACGAGGTTGTCCGCCAGCGCGGCAATCTCGGCGACGACGTGCCGCAGGCCCGCGACGTCGCGCGCCTGGCGCACGGACTGCGTGATGTTGCGCATCGTGATGCGCTGCAGGCCAAAGAGGTCCCGCTCCGTGACGATACCCGCCAGTTCACCGTCACGCACGACGAGCAATTGATGAAATCCGCGGCTGGCCATCAGCGCCAGCCCTTCCTGCGCGTTGGTCAGCTCGTCGAGCATCGCCGGCTGCGCGGTCATCACCTGCTGCACGGGCGTTGCCAGCGAGACCCCGGGCAGCACGACGCGTTCCATGAGATCGAGCAGCGTGAAGACGCCCAGCGGCCGGCGCTGGCTGTCGACGATGACAATCGTGCGCACGCCCTCGTGACTCATGCGCTGCAGCGCCTCGCGCACGGTGGCCTCGGCTGTGCAGCACACGGGCTCGCGCCGCACCAGTGCCTTGAGCGGCTCGAGCAGGGTCTGCTGCTCCAGCGCGCGCTGTGCGAAGTGACTGCGCAACTGGTCCAGCGCATGCTGCGCCAGCGTCGCCAGTGCTGCGGTGCAGAACTGCGCGAATTCCGGCGAGCGCTCACGCAGCGCGTCGAAGTCGGCGCGCGGCAGCAGCAGCGAGAAGACGTCTTCCGCGGCTTCGAAGATGCGCGTGCCTGCCGCGCCGGCCGCGAGCGCCGCGACCGGAAAGCATTCGCCGACCCCACGCACTTCGTCGGCGACGGCAGCATTCGGCTTGCGGACTCGCACGTGCCCGCGCTGGATGATGTGGAGGTGCCCGGCGATGCCGCCGGCAGGATCGACGATCGTGCTGCCGGCCGGGAAGTAACCCAGCCGCCCCCGCTCCGCGATGAACTCGAGATCGCGCCGCACCATCCTCGAGAACGGCAGGTGGGACCTGAGGAAGTGGATCGTCGATTCGACGATCAGGGGTGGGGTGGGCACGGGAAGGGGAGGAAGGGGTTAGGGGTTGGCGGTTAGGGGTTAGTGCGCCGACGCCTTCGACGCCAGGATGCCCGTGTTCTGGCGCGCGTACACCTCCGGCCAGAGTTCTTCCGAACGCCGGTCACGGAACAGCAACGAGCCGAACAGCACCGCGAGGAAGCCGACCGGAATGGAAATGATGCCCGGGTTCTTGAGCTCGAACACCGGCTCCTCGAGGCCGAGGAACGAGCGTTCCTGGCCCTCGACCCTGGCCATGTCGTCCTTCGCCCGGGTCACTGCCTTGTCGAGCGTCGTCAGATCGACTCTTGCCTTTTCGAGGACCCGCGAGTCCGTCGACAGCAGCGCCTGCTCGATCGCCGAGCGCCTGTCCGCCTCGCCGTCGAGCACCTTCTGCGACGCGGCACGCACCGCCTTCGGGTAAGTGACGTTGGGCGAGACCAGCGTGAGCCCGACCGCGACCACCGTGCCGACGATCATGCCGGCGACGATGCCACCGGTGCTGCAACGCTTCCAGTACAGCGTCAGCAGCACGCACGGGAAGTTGGCCGACGCGGCGACCGCGAACGCGAGCGCCACGAGGTGCGCCACGTTCTGGCCCTTGGCCGCGATGCCGATCGTGATCGCCATGGCACCGACCACCACGGTCGCAATGCGCGCGGCACGAACCTGCTGCCGGGGCGGTACGGTGTCGCCACCGTGGTACACGCCGACGTAGAGGTCGTGCGCGATGGCGGATGCCGCTGCGAGCACGAGCCCCGCGACCACCGCGACGATCGTTGCGAAGGCCACGGCCGACACGAACGCGAGCATGAAATTGCCGGGGAACGAGCCTGTGCCGCCGCCGAGGTACTGCGCGAGCAGCGGCGCCGCCATGTTGCCGCCGGCATCGACGGCTGCGATCGCCGCCGGACCGACGAACCTGGCTGCACCGAAGCCAAGGAACAGCGTCAGGACGTAGAAGCCGCCGATGATCGCCATCGCCCACACGACGGACTTGCGCGCCTGCTGGGCCGTCGGCACCGTGAAGAACCGCATCAGGATGTGCGGCAGGCCGGCAGTGCCGAATACCAGCGCCATGCCCAGCGAGACCTGGTAGATCGGCGCCTTGAAATAGAGCCCGGGCTCGAGGAAAC
>JAOUGW010000360.1 GCA_029865465.1 Gammaproteobacteria bacterium | reverse complement strand
CGGTGCGGACGCGAAGGCGAGGGCATCTGCATCCGGCTGTATGCCGAGGACGATTACCTGGCGCGGCCGCGCTACACCGAGCCCGAACTGCTGCGGACCAACCTGGCCAGCCTCATCCTGCAGATGTCCGCGCTCGCGCTCGGGAGTCCGCAGGAATTTCCGTTCCTCGATGCGCCCGACGCACGCCTGCTCAACGATGGCTACCGCCTGTTGCTGGAACTCGGCGCGGTCGACGGCGAGCGGCGCATCACCCGGCTCGGGCGTCAGATGGCCGCCCTGCCGGTCGATCCGCGACTGGCACGGGTGCTGGCGGAGGCGGGACGCACGGGCTGCATGGCTGATGCGCTCACGATCGTGTCGTTCCTGAGCATCCAGGATCCGCGCGAACGGCCTGCCGACAAGACGGCAGCAGCGGACGAAAAGCACGCCTTGTTCGCCGACGAGCGCTCGGACTTCGTCGGCGTGCTCAATCTCTGGCGTGCCTCCCGCGAACCCGCGGCCGGTGGCAACCGGGTGCTGCGCCACTGGTGCCGCGAACACTTCCTGTCGTTCATGCGCATGCGGGAGTGGGCTGATTTGCGCGAGCAGCTCGAGGACATGTCCCGGCCGCTGGCGAAGGGCGATGGCGACAAACCCGCGGCGACCACGGCCGTGCTGCACCAGACTCTGCTGACGGGTTTCCTCGGCGGCATCGGCGTGCTCGACGAAGCCCGTACCTACCTGGGCGCGCGCGACACGCGGTTCGTCATCGCTCCGGGCACGCCGCTCGCCAGGCGTTCGCCGCACTGGATCGTCGCCGCGAGCCTCGTGGAAACGCATCGGCTCTATGCGCGCATGGTGGCGCAGGTGCAGCCGTCGTGGATCGAGTCGGCGGGCGCGCACCTGGTCAAACGCACCTACGGTGACGCCGAATGGGACCCGCAGCGTGGCATGGCGTTCGCGCGCGAGACGGTCTCGCTCTACGGCCGCGTGCTTAGCAGCGGACGGCGCGTCAATTTTGCGACGGTCGACCCCGTGGCGGCACAACGCATGTTCGTGGAGGAAGCGCTCGTCCGCCGCCAGCCCGCGATGCCGTTTGCGTTCCTCGAGCGCAATACGGCCATGCGGGCACGCCTCGAACGCGTCGAGTCCTGCCTGCGCCGGCGCGACTTGCTGGCCGGCGAAGACTCGCTGGTGCGGTTCTACCTGGAACGCATTCCGCCGACGATCGCCTCGACGCGCGCGTTCGAATCCTGGTGGCGCAAGGAGGAGCGCACGAAGCCGCACATGCTCGACGCGGCGGAGCCGGTGTTCCTGGCGCAAGCCCTGCCGGTCGTGCACGTGCGTGATTACCCGGAGGCGATCGACGTTCACGGCAACGACCTGCACCTGCACTATCGCTTCGATGCGACGGCGCCCGACGACGGCGTCACGCTCGACGTGCCGTTGCCGCTGCTGCGGGCAATCGACGCACAGCGACTGGAGTGGCTGATACCAGGATGGTTGCGCGAGAAGGTCATCGCGCTGCTGCGGGGCCTGCCAAAGGAAGTGCGGCGCGAGATCGTGCCCATTCCCGACGCGGCGGACCGGCTGCTGGCCGTGCTGCCGCCGTTCGGCACTGGCTCGCTGTTCGCCCACGTCGCCGCCTTCGCGACCCAGGAAGCCGGCATCCGCGTCGAACCCGGGCAGGTGGCTGCTGTGGCCTTGCCGCCCTGGCTCAGCGTCAATCTGCAGGTGCTCGACGGTGCGGGACGACTGCTGAAGGCCGGTCGCGATCTCTCGGCCCTGCGCGATGAGTTTCGCACGACGTCCGGTGGCTCGAGCTTTGCCGAAGCGGCTCCGGATTTCGCGTGGGCGCGAGTCGGCGTACGGCAGTGGGACTTTGCGGCCTGGCCCGTGGAGACCACGATCCGGAGCGGACGGCTGCAACTGCGAGCCTATCCCGGGATCCAGGACGAGGGTGCCAGCGTGCGCCTGCACCTGTTCACGACGGAGGGTGGAGCCCGGCGTGCCTCGAGGGCCGGCATCGTCAGGCTTGCGGCCCTGGCCCTGCCACAGCAGCACGAACTGGCGCGCCGGCACTGGGCGTCGGACCGTGAGTTCACGCTGTTGCTCGCGGGAGCGGGATTCGGCAAGGAGTTGCCCGGCGAGATCGCCGACCGTGCCGTGGCCGATGCCGTACTTGGGCAGGCCGGCGA
>JAOUGW010000181.1 GCA_029865465.1 Gammaproteobacteria bacterium | reverse complement strand
GCTCGTTAGGCCCCAGCGATTTCCAGGCTGCACGATCCTGTCCGAGGGCCTTCTCGGCCCCCGAACTTTACCCCGCGCTGGCCGGGATTCAACATACAAGCGATGTTACGGGCCAGCCCGAAAACATCGCACGGCGCAGCAGCGTCACCGTACGCAAACCGCAGCAGTCGTCGCGGCGTGGATCGGGCGTGGCCGTGCCGCGAGAACCCACTGTCGCAGGCGTGAATTCACCGTTGGATTCACTGGGGTACGGGGCAACAGCGACTGGTTTTCCGCGCGCTTCGGCGGGATGTCGATGCGCCGTGCGAGGTTCCCGGGCTTGTCCGGGAACCCGCTCAGGCGCCGTACCGCAAGCAGTCGATCCGGTGATTCTCCCGGCTCGCGTATCTGTCTTTCCGCGAGCCGGGGGAATCACCGGATCGACTGCCTGCAACGACACCCGCGCCCTGTCCAGGCGAGCCCTGCGCAACTCGCCGACGCTACGACTCCCGGGCGATCGCGCGGTAGCCGATGTCCTTGCGGTACTGCAGGCCTTCCCAGCAGATGGTGCCGGCCAGTTCGTACGCCTGCTTCTGCGCGGCACGCACGGTCTTGCCGAGGCCGACCGCGCACAGCACGCGCCCGCCGTTCGTCACGACCCTGCCATCGGCATTCAGAGTCGTGCCGGCGTGGAAGACCTTGCCCGGCATCTTCGCTGCCGCGTCGAGTCCGTGGATCTCGTCGCCCTTGCGCACGTCGTCGGGATAACCGCCGGCGGCCATCACGACACCAACCGCAGCGCGCGGATCCCAGTCGACCTCGATGCCTTCGAGCCTGCCATCGAGCGCGGCCTCGCACAGCGACGTGAGGTCCGACCGCATCCGCATCAGGATCGGCTGCGTCTCCGGATCGCCGAATCGGCAGTTGAACTCGAGCACGTTCGGCGTGCCGTCGGGATGGATCATGATGCCCGCGTAGAGGAAACCCAGGTACGGCGTGCCTTCACCCGACAGCGCGGCCACGGTGGGCAGCATCACTTCGCGCATGATGCGTTCGTGCATTGCGGGCGTGACGACCGGTGCGGGCGAATACGCGCCCATGCCGCCCGTGTTCGGGCCTTCGTCGGCGTCGCGCAGGCGCTTGTGGTCCTGTGACGTGGCAAGCGGCAGCACGGTCCTGCCGTCGACCATCGCGATGAAGCTGGCCTCCTCGCCTTCGAGGAATTCCTCGACGACCACGAGATCGCCGGCCTGGCCGAAGCGGCCCGCAAACATGTCCTGCGCCGTCGCCACCGCTTCGTCGGTGGTCGCACAGATCACGACGCCCTTGCCGGCGGCGAGGCCGTCTGCCTTCACGACCAACGGCGTCCTCTGCGCGCGAACCCACGCCGCGTCGAAGTCTTCGCGCGTGAACTTGGCGTAGGCGGCGGTTGGAATCCCGTGGCGCCTGAGGAAATCCTTGGTGAAGGCCTTCGAGCCTTCGAGCCGGGCTGCGAGCCTGCTCGGGCCGAAGCAACGCAGTCCCGCAGCCGCAAACGTGTCGCAGAGGCCGATCACGAGCGGCGCTTCGGGTCCGACGATGGTGAGGTCGATCTTCTCGCGCTGCGCGAAGGCGAGCAGGGCCGGAACGTCGTCCGCGGCGATGTCGACGTTGGCCGTGTTCGGCTCGAGCCGCGTGCCCGCGTTGCCCGGCGCAACGAAGATCTGCGACACGCGCGGCGACTGCGCGATCTTCCATGCCAGCGCATGTTCGCGGCCGCCCGAGCCAATGACGAGGACCTTCATCAGTGCCGGAAGTGCCGCATGCCCGTGAACACCATCGCGATGCCGTGCTCGTCGGCCGCGGCGATCACGTCGTTGTCGCGCATCGAACCGCCGGGCTGCACCACCGCCGTGATGCCGTGCTCCGCCGCGGCATCGAGGCCGTCGCGGAACGGGAAGAAGGCATCTGACGCCATGACCGAGCCCGCCGGTTCCAGGCCGCCGTCGCGCGCCTTCATTGCCGCGATGCGCGTGCTGTAGACGCGGCTCATCTGGCCGGCGCCGATGCCGATGGTCACGCCGTCGCGGACGAAGAGGATGGCGTTCGACTTGACGTACTTGCACACCTGCCAGGCAAACGCGAGGTCGAGCAACTCCTGTGCCGTGGGCGCGCGCTTCGTGACGACCTTGAAATCCGCGGCCGGGACCATGCCGAGATCGCGGGTCTGCACCAGCAGCCCGCCGTTGACGCTGCGCATCTCGACGCGGCTGTTGCTCGGCGTGAGCGGGCCGGTGACGAGCAGGCGCACGTTCTCCTTCTTCGAGCAGACTTCACGCGCCTCGGGCTCGACCGAGGGCGCGATGATCACTTCGACGAACTGCCGTTCGACGATCGCCGACGCGGTCGCCGCGTCGAGCGGGCGATTGAAGGCGATGATGCCGCCGAAAGCCGACGTGGGATCCGTGCGGTAGGCGTGGTCGTACGCCGCGCGAATCGTGGCCGCGACAGCGGCGCCGCACGGGTTCGCGTGCTTGACGATGACGCAGGCGGGCGCTTCGAACTGCCGCACGCATTCGAGCGCGGTGTCGGCGTCCGCCAGGTTGTTGAAGGAGAGTTCCTTGCCCTGCAGTTGCGAAGCCGATCCGACGCTTGCGCCCTGTGCGTCGCTTGCGACGTAGAACGCGGCTTGCTGATGCGGGTTTTCGCCGTAGCGCAGGTCGAGCCGCTTGCGAAACTGCAGCGGCAACAGGTCGGGGAAGTCGGCTGCTGCCGTGCCGCCCGCGCCACTGGAGCGGACCGCCTGCGACAGGTACGAAGCCACCATCGCGTCGTACTGCGCCGTGTGCGCGAATGCCTTGGCGGCGAGCCGCAGCCGGGTGTCGTCGCCGATGCTGCCGTCTGCACGATCCATCTCGGCGAGCACCGAGCCGTAATCGAGGGGATCGACCACGACCGCGACACGGTCATGGTTCTTCGCCGAGGCCCGCACCATCGCCGGGCCGCCGATGTCGATGTTCTCGACCGCGTCCTCGAACGTGCATCCAGGCTTTGCGATCGTCGCGGCGAACGGGTACAGGTTGACGACGACGAGGTCGATCGCCTCGATGCCGTGCTCGCGCATCACTGCGTCGTCGATTCCGCGGCGGCCGAGCAGGCCCCCGTGGATCTTCGGGTGAAGTGTCTTGACCCGGCCGTCCATGATCTCCGGAAAGCCGGTCACCGCGGAGACGTCAATGGCCTCGATGCCTTCGCCCCGCAACAGCCTGGCCGTGCCGCCGGTCGAAATGATCTGCACGCCGCGGCGCGCGAGTTCCCGTGCGAATTCGAGCAGGCCTTCCTTGTTGGAGACGCTGACCAGTGCGCGCAGGACGGGCGGGTTCACGGGCGTCAGCCTGCGATGCCGTAGACGCGCAGCTTCTTGCGCAGCGTGCCGCGGTTGATGCCGAGGATATCGGCGGCGCGGCTCTGGTTGCCGGCGGAGAAATCGAGGACCGCACGGAACAGCGGCTCCTCGACTTCACGCATGACCAGGTCGTACAGGTGACCGGGAGCGTGGCCGTTGAGGCTCGTGAAGTAACTGTCGAGTGCCTGCTCGGTCAGCGAACGCAGCGGCACGCCGTGGCCGTTGGTTGCGTGGCTCGCCGGTTTCGATTCGCGTCGGGTGTTCGCTTGTCTGCTGCGCGCCGCCATGGCGGGATTTCCTCTCACCTAGTTCATCACGCCCCGGCGCGGGATGAAGAATCGTCAGGCCGCCACGGCGGCCGCGGAGTCTTCCAGCGCGTCGAAGTAGTCACGCACCTGCGCGAGCTGTGTCGCGACCGACACCGCCTGCATGACGGACTGACGGAACGCCTGCGCCTGCGGGCGTCCCGAGCAATACCATCCGATGTGCTTGCGCGCGATCCTGACGCCAGGCTCGGGGCCGTAGAATTCGTACAGATCGCGCAGGTGCGTGAGCATGATATCACGCACTTCCGGGATGGCAGGTGGCGACTGGATCCTGCCCTGCAGCAGGGCGCCGATCTCGCCGAAAATCCACGGCCGGCCTTGCGCCGCGCGCCCGATCATGATGCCGTCGGCGCCCGTGGCCCGCAGCACCTCGATCGCCTTGGCTGGCGAGTCGATGTCGCCGTTGGCAAAAACTGGAATGCGAACTGACTGCTTCACTGCAGCAATGGTTCCGTACTCCGCTTCGCCATTGAAGCGGCAGGCACGGGTGCGGCCGTGCACGGCGAGTGCCTGGATCCCCGCCTGCTCGGCAATGCGCGCGATGTTCACCGCATTGCGTTGATCGGGCGCCCATCCGGTGCGGATCTTGAGCGTTACCGGCAGGTCGACGGCCGCGACGGTGGCGCTCAGTATGGCTGCCACGTGGCGTTCGTCGCGCAGCAGCGCCGAACCGGCATCCTTGCTGCACACTTTTTTCGCCGGACAGCCCATGTTGATGTCGATGACCTGCGCGCCGGCATCGGCGTTGCGGCGCGCGGCATCCGCCATGAAGTCGGGGTCGCCGCCCGCAATCTGCACGACGCGCGGTTCCGGCTCGTCGGTGTGGTCCCGGCGTCGTCGGCTTTCCTCCGTATCCCAGAGGCGCGGATCAGCCGCGATCATTTCACCGGCGGCGAGCGCGGCACCCAGCCGACGGCAAAGCCGCCGGAAAGGCAGATCCGTCACTCCCGCCATCGGCGCAAGCAGCGCGTGCCCCTCGAGCCGATAGGGCCCGATGACGATGGGGGGCGGCGCGAGCCACGGCCCGCGCCCGGCAGTCGGGGCGTTCACTGTGGCGCCTGGCTCGAAGGCCGCGAAGTGCCGGCAGGCTCGGCACACCGGGCCACGCCGTCTTCATCGCGCAGGCAGACGTCCAGACGGTAGCCGACGGCTTCCGACGCAGTGCCGACGACCTCGAGTTCCGCCTCGGTGGACGCGCCTGGGGGCAGCAGTCGCTTCGCCTGGGCCGGATCCTTCAGGTACTCGGCCGGCCGGAAATCCCGCCGTGCGACGGTGCTGCCGAAGCGGTCCTCGAGTTCGAGCCGCAGCAGCGGCATCGGCTGCGCGAAGGCCGCACCGTTCTTCAGGCTGGCACGCACCGTGATCGCGCCGGTGGTGGAGGAGGGTGCCGATCCGTTGGCGCCCCACTGACGCAGCTCGAATGCAGCAAGGTTCCAGTTCGGCGGCAGCGGCATGCCTAGACGCGAGTAGACGCCGCGCAACGCCGGGCCGAATGTCGCGTCGCGCGCGAGCTGCAGGCGGTTGTGATGCGCGAGCTGCGCGGTCAGCAGCAGCGCCATTACGAGTGCACCGATGCCCCAGGCCCACCGCGGAGTGCCGGCGACGGCGGTATCTGCAAGATCATCGGCCGGGTCGCGATCCTGGTCCCCGATCTCGAACGAGTCATCCGGTTCAGGCTCGGGCGGGCGACGCCAGCGCGTCGCGACCGGTGCCGGGGCGGGCTGCGCTTTTGCGACGGGCGGCGCCACGGCGGGCTGCGCTCTTGCGACGGGCGGCGCGACGGATGCCCTCGACTCGATGGCGATCGCAGCCGCGGCCGCTGCCACAGCCGCGGGCATCCTCTGCAGGGGCGCGATCGGTTCGGCCGCCCTCGCAACGGCTGGTTCGGACTTGACCGATGCCGCAGCGACGGCCGAAGTGGAGTCCGCTCGTCCGTCGTCCGCCAGATCGCGTGGGAACACGGATTCGGGAACGTCGCGCAGGACTCTGGAGCGCTCGGTCAAATCGAGTGCGAGCGGCGGCGCACTCGAATCGACGGCGTCGACTTCGACCTCAACTTCGACCTCGCTCGCTGGCAAGCTTCGGTGCGAGCCGGTGATCTCTGCAAGGTGCTGCTCTTCGATTTCTCTTTCGATCTCGCGCTCGAGGAAATCCTCCTCGAACCCGTTGAAGCCTTCGACCTTCTCGATCTGGATGCGCTCGCCTTCGAGCGTGATGTCCTCGACCGACTCGGGTTCGTGGACCCAGACCTTCGGGTCGTTTGCGTCGCGCTCGACTTCTTCGCCCGTCTCGCCTTCTTTCAGGAACCCCACGAGTTCAGCAGTGCTGGTGTCGCCGATGAGTCCGGCGCGATCACCCGGGGATGCGGACGCGCCGAACCGGTTCTGCCAGTCGCGTGCGTCGACGAAGACTCGTTCGATGTCGTCGGCCGAAAAATGGAACTCCGGAACGCCGCCTTCGTCCGCAGACAGCAAGCCGACAGCCGTTGCACCTTCCATGTTCCCCGCGCCGGTCACGTCCGGTGAGACGGGCTCACCCAGGGTCGAGGCCGGGCCGTCGACCTCCAGGGTATCGCTGAGCCGCGCCATGGCATCGAACGCGCTGCCGCAGCGTCCGCAACGGACGGTGCCGTGTGCGGCGCGCAATGCGGCCGCCGGCACGCGGAAGCGCGTGAGGCATTCGGGACACTGGGAGTACATCGGTCGTTATGCTATTTCCGGACGCCGTCTTGCGCGCGACGGCAGCCCGTCAGCAGCCCCCATTCATCGCGTTTCCCGGTCAGGCCGATATCAAACCACGGCCGGTAAGCGGCTGTCACGGCATCTGCCTGCCCGACCAGCAGGCCGCTCAGGGCGATTCGACCGCCGACGCGCGTCCTCGCGGCCAGCAGGGATGCCAGGTCGACCAGGGGGCCGGCCAGGATATTGGCCAGCAGCACGTCGGCCTGGGCGTGCTCGGCGTCCCGGTCGGCCGTCACGCGTATCCGTTCCAGCACGCCATTGCGTTCGGCGTTTTCACGCGTGGCCAGCAGGGCCTGGGGATCGATGTCCATCGCGACAGCCCGGCGGGCTCCCAGGCGCAGCGCCGCGATCGCCAGGATGCCGGAGCCGCAGCCGTAGTCGACGACGTCGGCACCGGCGAGCCACGGTTCAG
>JAOUGW010000180.1 GCA_029865465.1 Gammaproteobacteria bacterium | reverse complement strand
CTGGCTGCGTAACTCCTCGAGCATGTCGGGAAGGCGATGGATCGTCTGCGGACCGAACACGAGATCGACGAACGGCGCCCGGTCGGTGATGCCCTCCCCTTCCTGGCTCGCCACGCAACCGCCCACGCCGATGATGACGTGCGGTCGCGCGGCCTTCAGGTCGCGCCAGCGACCGAGCTGCGAGAACACTTTCTCCTGCGCCTTCTCACGCACGGAGCACGTGTTGAGCAGCAGCAGGTCGGCCTCTTCCGGATTTGCGGTGGGCTCGTAGCCGCCGGACTCGCGCAGCACGTCCGCCATCCGGGCGGAGTCGTACTCGTTCATCTGGCAGCCGAAGGTTTTGAGGTAGACGCGAGGCATGGGTCGGTCAGTATACGGAACGTCGGGGCGGCGCAGGCCCGTCGCGGATGCCCCGGTCACGCAAAAACCTCAAGCAAGACGGTCACTTGGCTTTCTGGCGCGGTACGCCAAAGAAGCCAGGGCCCGCGGCTTCGGTGGCGGGCCCTGGTTTGCGTTGCGCGACGCGACGGTCAGAACGGGATGTCGTCGTCGAACGGGGATTCGTCCGGGCCCTGTGCCGGCGCGCGGGCACCGCTGCCGCCACCGGCCGGCGCCGGGCGGCCTTCGCCGCGCGACTCGCCGCCGCCACCCATGCCACCACCGCCCCCGCCCGCGCGGCTGCCGAGCATCTGCATCTCGTTGGCGTTGATCTCGGTCGTGTAGCGGTCGCGGCCCTCCTTGTCCTGCCACTTGCGCGTGCGCAGCTTGCCTTCGACGTAGACCTGCGAGCCCTTCTTCAGGTACTCAGCCGCGATCTCGGCGAGGCGGTCGTACATGACGATGTTGTGCCACTCCGTCTGTTCGCGCTGTTCGCCGGTCTGCTTGTCCTTCCAGCTCTCGGAAGTGGCGATGCTGAAGTTGGTGACCGCTTTGCCGTTCGGCATGTAGCGCGTCTCGGGATCCTTGCCGAGGTTGCCGACGAGGATGACTTTGTTGATGCCACGTGCCATTCGGGGACGCCTGCGCAGGAGTGGGGTAAGGGGTGAGATTTTACGGCAACCGAGGGGCCGCCGCGTAAGCATGCAAAACGGCTGGCTTCAGCCGGAAACGGCCTCGGGCGTGACCAGGGCGGGCCGGCTGGCCAGCAGCGCCCAGACGAAGGCCATGGCCGCGCAGCCCCAGAACACGCCGGAGATGTCGAATCGGCCCAGCAGGATGCCGCCCATCACGCCGCCGAAGAACGACCCGAGGAACTGGGACGTGGCGAAGACGCCAAGGGCGGCACCGCGGTCGGCGGTCGGGGCCGCCAGGGTCAGCAAGGCCGGCAGGCGGGCTTCGAGGAAGTTGAAAACGGCAAAGAACAGGGTCAGCGCCGCCATCACGACCCAGTAGTCGGCATGATCGAGCCCAAGCAGGGCCTGTGCCACGCCGACCAGCACTACCGACGCGATGAACAGCCCTGCTCCCTTGGTGCTGGTCCTTTCGGTGCGCAGGATCAGCGGCACGGTGCCGACCAGCGAGGCGAGGAACACGCACAGGTAGACCGCCCAGTGCGAAGCCCTGGCGACCCCTAGCGTCTGCTCCAGCACCTGCGGCACCGAAATGAACGTCGCGGTCATGATCGCGTGCAGTGCGAACATGCCGAAATACAGCGGACGCAACTGCGGCCGGTTCATGATCTCGAGCAGGCCCGACAGCTTGCGGCTCTCTGCCCCACCCGTGCGCTCCGGCTCGGCCGGGACCGCCAAGTACAGCAGGACGATGCCCAGGATCGCCATCGCCAGCATGATGCCGAAGATGCCCGGCACGCCCACTGCGGCATCCAGCGCGGGCGCGACGATCAACGCCACGACGAAAGACAGCCCGATGCTGATCCCGATCACGGCCATCGCACGGGTGCGAACGTCGGCGCGGGTGAGATCTGCCATCAGCGCCGTGACCGAAGCCGACACGGCGCCAGCACCCTGGACGCCGCGGGCGAGGGCGAGCAGCCAGGTCGTGTGCGCGAACATGCCGAGTACAGATCCGGCTGCATAGAACAGCAATCCGATAGTAATCAGCGGCTTGCGACCGAAGCGGTCCGACCAGCGCCCGAACGGGATCTGCAGCACGGCCTGTGTCAGGCCGTAGGCACCCATCGCCAGGCCCAGCATCTCGGGGGAGTAGTCGGGCAGCGTGTGGGCATACAGGGCCAGCACCGGCAGCATCAGGAACATGCCGAGCATGCGTGACGCATAGATGGCGGCCAGCGCGCCGACGGATCGGCGTTCGAGCGGCGTCATCGCCGGCCGCGGGGTCGTCGCAAGGGGTCGGATGGTCTTTGCCTCGGATCGGGAGCGCCGCCTATATTAGCAGGCTGTCTTCCCGCAGCCTGAAAGCCGAGCCGAATGGACGAAATCCGGATCCGTGGTGCGCGCACCCACAACCTGCGCAACATCGACCTCGACCTGCCCCGCGACCGCCTGATCGTGATCACCGGGCTCTCGGGCTCGGGCAAGTCCTCGCTCGCGTTCGACACGATCTACGCGGAGGGACAGCGTCGCTACGTCGAGTCGCTCTCCGCCTACGCGCGCCAGTTCCTCTCAGTGATGGAGAAGCCGGACGTCGACCACATCGAGGGTTTGTCCCCCGCCATAGCCATCGAGCAGAAGGCGACGTCTCACAACCCGCGCTCGACCGTCGGCACCGTCACGGAGATCTACGACTACCTGCGCGTCCTGTACGCCCGCGCCGGCGTGCCGCGCTGCCCGGAGCACGGACAGGATCTGGCCGCACAGACCGTTACGCAGATGGTCGACCACGTGCTCGCCCTGCCGGACGGCACGGGCGTGCTGCTGCTTGCGCCGATCGTGCAGGACCGCAAGGGCGAGCACTCCGAGGTATTCGACCACCTGCGCAGCCAGGGCTACGTCCGTGCACGGATCGACGGCAACCTGGTCGAACTCGACGTCAAGCCGGAGCTCGACGGACGGCGGCGCCACACGATCGAAGCGGTCATCGACCGCCTCAAGGTGCGTCCCGATGCCGCGCAGCGATTGGCCGAATCGTTCGAGACGGCCCTCGGCCTGGCGCAGGGCTCGGCGCGGCTCGCGTTCCACGACGAGCCTGAGCGCGAGCCGCTGGTGTTCTCGAACCGCTTCGCCTGCACGGTGTGCGGCTACAGCCTGACGGAACTCGAGCCGCGGCTGTTCTCGTTCAACAATCCGAACGGCGCGTGCGGCACGTGCGGCGGCCTGGGGGTGCAGGAGTTCTTCGATCCGGCGCGCGTGGTGGTCAATCCGGGCCTCTCGCTGGCGGGCGGGGCGGTGCGTGGCTGGGACCGTCGCAACGCGTATTACTTCCAGCTGATCCAGTCGCTCGCGAAGCACTTCCGCTTCGACATCGAAGCGCCGTGGAACGACCTGCCCGAAGCCGTGCGCCACGCGCTGCTCTGGGGCGGCGGCGAGGAGAAGATCCAGTTCCGCTACGTCGATGCGAAAGGCGTCGGCACGAAGCGCTCGCACGCGTGGGAAGGAATCCTGCCGAACCTCGAGCGGCGCTACCGCGAGACCGAGTCGACGACCGTGCGCGAGGAACTCGCGAAGTACCGCGGCGTGCGCGCCTGCGCGGATTGCGGGGGCAGCCGCCTGAACCAGGCGGCACGGCATGTGTTCGTTGCGGGCCGCGCGCTGCCCCAGATCGCTGCGATGCCGATTGCCGAGGCGCGACGCTTCTTCGGCGAAATGCACATCGAAGGCTGGCGCGGCGAAATCGCGTCCCGGCTCGTCCGCGAGATTTCGGATCGCCTCACCTTCCTGAGCGACGTCGGCCTCGACTACCTTTCGCTCGACCGCAGCGCGGAAACGCTCTCGGGCGGCGAAGCCCAGCGCATCCGGCTCGCCAGCCAGATCGGCTCGGGCCTGGTCGGCGTGATGTACATCCTCGACGAGCCGTCGATCGGCCTGCACCAGCGCGACAACCAGCGCCTGCTCGACACGCTGGTGCGCTTGCGCGACCTCGGCAACACCGTGATCGTCGTCGAGCACGACGAGGACGCGATCCGGCAGGCGGACTACGTCGTCGATCTCGGGCCCGGCGCAGGTTCGCACGGCGGCCTCATCGTCGCGCAGGGCACGCCGCAGGACGTGGCCGACAACCCCGCGTCGCTGACCGGCGCGTTCCTGAGCGGCCGCCGCCGCATCGCGTACCCGCAGGAGCGCCGTGTCGCGCAGCGCGGCAAGGTGCTGCGCGTCGTCGAAGCCACGGGCAACAACCTGCGCGGCGTCACGGCGACGTTCCCGATCGGACTCATGACGTGCGTCACCGGCGTCTCGGGCTCGGGCAAGTCGACGCTGGTCATCGACACGCTGTATCGGCACGCCGCGGGCGCGCTGACGGATTCGGGCGGGGAAGCCGCGCCCTGCCGTGCGGTCGAAGGGCTCGCGCTGATCGATCGCGTGATCGACATCGACCAGAGCCCCATCGGCCGCACACCGCGCTCGAACCCTGCGACCTACACCGGCATCTTCGGTCCCGTGCGCGAACTGTTCGCCGAAGTGCCCGAGGCCCGCGCGCGCGGTTACGACCCCGGCCGCTTCAGTTTCAACGTGCGTGGCGGCCGCTGCGAGGCCTGCGAAGGCGACGGCCTGATCCGCGTCGAAATGCATTTCCTGCCCGATGCGTACGTGACGTGCGACGCGTGCCGCGGCATGCGCTACAACCGCGAGACGCTCGAGATCCGCTACAAGGGCCGCAACATCCACGACGTGCTCGACATGACGATCGAGGATGCCGCGACGTTCTTCCGCAACGTGCCGGCGCTCGCCGGCAAGCTGCAGACGCTGCTCGACGTGGGCCTGTCGTACGTGCGGCTCGGGCAGAATGCGACGACCCTTTCGGGCGGCGAAGCGCAGCGCATCAAGCTGGCGCGCGAGCTCGCGAAGCGGGCCACGGGCCGCACGCTCTACATCCTGGACGAGCCGACCACGGGCCTGCACTTCCACGACATCGAGCAGCTGCTCGGCGTGCTGCACCGGCTGCGCGACGACGGCAACACGATCGTCGTCATCGAGCACAACCTCGACGTGATCAAGACGGCGGACTGGATCGTCGACATGGGACCGGAGGGCGGCGACGGCGGCGGCGCGCTCGTCGTCGAAGGCACGCCCGAGCAGGTGGCGGCCACGCCGGAGTCGCACACCGGCGAGTACCTGGCCCGTGTGCTGCGCTGATGCCGTCTCTCCCGCAGGCGGGAGCGATAAACCAGGTCAGCTCGCGCCGCGTACCGAAGGATGCGCTTCGGTGCGGAAGCGGTGGCGTACCTCCCCGCCCCCGCGCGACTCGGAGAAGCGGCCCGATGTCTGGCGCGCGATCACGCGGCGCCAGAACTGCAGCGCCGGGAGGTTCTGCTCGTCCTCGAGCACTTCCCAGTCGCCGCAAAATCGGTTGAAGAGCAGCGAGGCGGCAAACGCGCCCACGCCGCGGCGGCGCGCGGCGCTCACGATGAAGAACTCGGCCATCCGATAGTCGACCGAAGGGCGCGGAAACACGGGCGGACGCGCTACGAGGGCGAAACCGGCGCGGTTGCCCTCATCGAGAATCACGAAAGGGTTGGCGCCGGGATCGGCAAACCAGCCGGCCAGGAACTCGCTTTCGCGCGCATCCCATTCGCCAAGCGCCGGGAAAAGCCCGGTCTTGGACGACGAAAGTTCCGACAGATAGTCACGGTAGACCGCCCGAATCCATTCGCGGTCCTGGGTCGAGTTGCGAGCGTCCCGTACCGTTACCGGCAATGCTCGGCCCGCCTCCTGCGGGTGCGTCGATCACCGGGCCACTGGGGCGCCGGGGCTGGTCTCCTGCGGTGGAAGGGAGCGGACCCCAGCCGGGATCCGCTCCATCCTTTCGTCGGCCCGCAGCGGGCCGGCGAACAGTCGGCGCCAATTACTTGGTCGCTTCCTGGGCGGCAGCGCCAGCGTCCTGCGCGGCAGCGCCGGCAGCAGCAGCGGCATCGCCAGCGGCAGCAGCAGCGTCGCCAGCGGCAGCGGCGGCGTCGCCAGCGGCAGTGGCAGTGGCGTCAACGGCAGCTTCGCCAGCAGCGGCGGCAGCGTCCGTGGCGGCAGCGGCGGCGTCCGTGGCGGCGTCGGCAGCCTGGCCAGCGGCAGCAGCGGCGTCAGCAGCGGCTTCCTGCGTGGCTTCGACGGCTTCTTCCTTCTTGGCGCAGCCAGCGAGGGCGAGGGCGGCGAGGGCGGCGGCGAGAGCGATCTTCGCGTTCATTGATAAATACCCCAAAAATTGCAGTCTGTTGATATCGAACACCTTGCACCTTCGACCTTCCCACCTCGCGGCGGGTCTGCCTGATGCGCGGATGCGATTCTAGGACCGTGCTTTCCAGACGTAAGCCGTAAAACCGTCTCTATCTGGCGACAGCCCGCCGGACCTGAGCACCCGACAGGCCGCCCGTCGGGTCCCGATTCTCTTATGATCACGGCTTCCTGACCCTGGGGTCCAGACCATGACAGATGCCATCGACCAGTTGTTTTCTGCCCACCTGCAGCACGTACAGGCCATCGCGGACCGTGCCCTCGAGCGCGAAGGCTACGACGGCCTGGTCGTGTATTCGGGCCGCCCAGGGCTGCACTTCCTGGATGACCACGGTCCCGCCTTCAAGGCGAACCCGCATTTCCTGCATTGGGCGCCCCTGCAGGAAGCGCCGGATTGCTTCGTCCGCTACCTGCCCGGCCGCCGGCCCCAGCTGGTGTTTCATCAGCCCGCCGACTACTGGCACAAGCCGCCGACCGTGCCGACCGCTGCCTGGACCCGCGAATTCGACCTCACGGTGATCCGGGAGCCAGCCGAAGCGCGCGGGCTGCTCGATGCCGGCGACAC
>JAOUGW010000359.1 GCA_029865465.1 Gammaproteobacteria bacterium | reverse complement strand
CCTTCAGCATGGCCTGCGAGTCCCGACTCTCGCGGATCTCGCCCATGGCCAGCGTGAGATTGCGGGCGGCCGCGTCAGCAGCCATGGCCGCGGTTTCGCCGGACTCGCGGTTCGCGTCCTCGTGCAGCACGCGGAACGCGGGAGTGCCGTCGATCAGGACGGCAACGCCCTCCGGAAGCGTGCGAGTCGTGACCACCAGCGGGCCACCCCGGTCGGTCAGCAACTTGATCCCGTCGGTGATTGCGGCGGCCCGCTCGGCCGGGCTGGCGCCGTAGGCCTGCCCGCGCAGCGTGACGATGGGCCGGTTGGCGATGACGAGCTCGGCCGGTTCGTCGACGACACCGGTCAGCGGCGGGTCCGCCGCCTGCGCGTGCGCCGGCGGCAGTGCGCAGGTCGCGACCAGCAGGCCCAGCGCCACTCCGTGCCAGCGGCCGGACCGCGGTCGAAAAGTACGAGAAATCATGCTGTCGCCCCCATCCTGTCTGCGGTCACAACCGGGTTCCCCTGCCGCAAGCCTCAGGCGGGCAGCCCGGCGATCAGCCCCTCGAGCCTTCTTGCGTCCTGGTCGAAGGCACGGATACCGTCGGCCAGCTTCTCCGTCGCCATCGCGTCTTCGTTGTGCTGCCAGCGGAACGCCGCCTCGTCGAGCGACACTCGCTCGATGGCGCGCAGCTTCGCAGATTCTATGCTGAGCCTGGCTGCGACGTCGCCTGGCGTGGCCTCCAACTGCTGCAGCAGCTCGGGACTGATCGTCAGCAGGTCACAGCCTGCGAGGCCGGTGATCTGGGTCGTCTTGCGGAAACTGGCGCCCATGACCTGGGTGCGATACCCGAACTTCTTGTAGTACTCGTAAATGCGGCAGACGGAGGCGACGCCCGGGTCGTCGGCAGCTGCGATGTCCTCGACCCCGAGTGTCTTCCGGTACCAGTCGTAGATGCGGCCGACAAAGGGCGAGATCAGCGTGACGCCGGCGTCGGCGCACGCCACCGCCTGCGCGAAGCTGAACAGCAGTGTCAGGTTGCAGTGGATACCGTCGCGCTCGAGCCGCTCGGCGGCCTGGATGCCTTCCCAGGTGCTGGCGATCTTTATGAGGACCCGTTCGCGCCCTATGCCGGCTGCATCGTAGAGATCGATGAAGCGGCGCGCCTTGCGCTCGGTTGCTGCGGCATCGAAGCTGAACCGCGCGTCGACCTCGGTTGACACCCGTCCCGGCACGAGCGCCAGGATTTCGCGTCCGAAGCCCACGAACAGGTGCTCGAGGACCGCTTCGCTCCAGCCGGGCGCCGAACGCGAACCTGCCGTTGCGAGGGCGGTCTGCACGATGTGCTGGTAGTGCCCGTCCTGGGCCGCCTTGAGGATCAGGCTGGGGTTCGTGGTCGCGTCCTGCGGACGGAAACGTGCGATCGAGTCGATGTCGCCGGTATCCGCGACGATCACCGAGTGGCGGCGCAGGGATTCGAGCTGGTTCTTCATGGGGGCTTCTCCGTGGCCGGCAGGGTACGCATTTTTATCGCCGTCTGCGCGCGCACTCGACAGCGGGGTGCGCGGTAACATGGGTCCAATCAGATTGAGGGAGCGTCAGGCCATGATTTCTTCGTCGCAGCGCGCGCATGCGGGGCGGGGCAAAGCGCTGGCGAGTGCATGGGCGGCTTCATTGCTGCTGGCATCGCTCTTTGCTTACTCCAGTGCGATCTCGGCCGCACCGAAGACCGACGTCGTGATCCTGATCAACGGCGACCGGATTACCGGCGAAGTGAAATCCCTGGAGTACAACCGGCTCAAGCTCAGCACTGATCACATGGGCACGATCTATATCGAGTGGGACAAGATCGCGAGCCTGCAGTCCGGCCAGTACCTGCTGCTCGAGCGTACGGATGGCACGCGGTACTACGGTCAGCTGGTCGCGGGCCATGAAGATTCCACGTTGCAGGTCGCACGCTCGGTCGACGAGCCGGCGGTGGCGATCGACATGGCCGTCGTCGTGCGTGCGCAGCCGATCGAGGGTGGCTCGTTCGTCGACCGGCTCGACGGTTATGTCAGCGCCGGCCTGAACGTGGCAAAGGCCAGCGACCGGCGCAGCGTCGATTTTGCGGGCGGGCTCTCCTCGCGCACGCGGGTCAGGGAATGGGCCATTGACGGCTCCATGAACCTCACCGGTGACAGCGCCGGCGAGACCAGCGAGCGCT
>JAOUGW010000179.1 GCA_029865465.1 Gammaproteobacteria bacterium | reverse complement strand
GGCTGAACCCGACCTCGGGCGCGTACCCGTCGCGGTCCGGCAAGGGCTCGAAGGGCAGCGCAGGTGTCATCTTGACGGTGAACTCGGGTGGCAGCTTGTCGCGTGCTGTACCCAGGCTGCGCTTGCCGTCCGGATCGCCCCACTGCACCACGAAGTTGTCCTGCGAGCGGACGATTGCCAGGCCGTCGAAGTACTTCTCGCGCACGAGCTGGCGCAGATTGTCCGTGTGTTGCGGTGCAAAAGCGGGTGCGAGTTCGATCACCACGCGGCCTTGCGGCAGTTGCAGGTACAGCGTGTTCTCAGGATCGAGGGGACGCCAGTCGGCGGGCGTGGTCGCTGCGAGGACTTCGCTCATCGTGCGCGGAGGCGAACCAGGTGCCGGAGGCACGGTGTCGGCCGCAAAGGCCGGGACAGCAGCAAGCGCAACCGCTGCGACAAGCGCGCTGCGTGGAGCCTTGAACATGGCTGCTGCCGTCGGCTGCATGAGTGAAAATCTACAGGGTGCGGGGGACGAATCAAGCAGAGAATTCCGCAGACGGGCTATGATTCGAACGGGTCGGGGCCGTCCCTCGCCTGCCCATCCTCGAGAGGCTGCTGCGGTAATGCTCGTCAAGTTCTCGACCCGTTTCGGACGACTGCTGATGCTGGGTGAACCGGCCGTCAGGCTGGTGCAGCTCGGGGGGCATTCCGGCACCGTGCCGAGCGCCATCCTCGCAGCCGACCTTGCCGGCTTCGCAGCCAGGCTGCGGGCCGGACTGGTACAGCACGGCGACGAACTGTCGCCGGCTTCGCCGGCCGCCGCACCAGGTCGTGCCGAGGACGAGGACGACGAACCGCGCGAGCGGCCCATCAAGCTCCGCCTGCGCGCCGTGCCACTGCTCGAAATGATCGACACGGCGATCCGGCAGCAGTCCGACCTGCTCTGGGAAAAGGCCTGAAGTCCGCTGCATGCGTCTGGCAGCCCTCGCGTTCCAGCACCCGGTACTGCGTGCGCATTTCGGTTTGCCCTCAAGGCCCGCGGCCGAGCCTGCTGAGCGCTGAACGGTGCGGGCGGCGCGACGACACGCGGCCGACGCGGGTTGGGGCCACGGGCAGGGTCGGGTACCCTTGACGCCCCCGTGCCCGCGGCACGAACCCATCCGAGGACCGACCCGTCCATGAAGACCCTGCTGGTCACTGCCGGCGCTTGCGCGCTGCTTACCGTATCTGCGCCTGCTGGTGCCGAAATGATGTCTGCCGACACGCCCGCCGCTCCTGCCAACATCCTGCTCGCCCCGTGGACGGGGCCGTACGGTGGGGTTCCGCCGTTCGACCAGGTCAGGGTCGCCGACCTGCAGCCTGCGCTCGAAGCGGGCATGACGCTGCAACTCGCCGAGCTCGATCGCATCGCCAGCGATCCGGCCGCGGCGACGTTCGAGAATGCGATCGCGGCAATGGAACGCGCTGGCCGCGCGCTCAATCGCGTCGGCACCGTTTACAGCGTCTACAGTTCGACGCTGAACGACGAGGCCGTGCAGGCCGTCGAGCGCGTCATGGCGCCGAAGCTGGCTGCGTTCCGCGACCAGATCACGCAGAACCAGCCGCTGTTCGAGCGCATCGCGAAAGTCTACGAGACGCGCGAGACCGCGGGGCTCACGCCGGAGCAGCAGCGCCTGACCTGGGTGTATTACACGAACTTCGTGCGTGCCGGCGCCAAGCTGGACGCCACGGCCAAGAAGCGCACGGCGGAGATCAACCAGGAACTCGCCAGCCTGTTCACGGCTTTCAGCCAGAACGTGCTGAAGGACGAAAACGATGGCGTGATCTACCTCGACCAGCAGTCCGATCTTGCGGGGCTGCCGCAAGGCGTACGCGACGGCATGGCACAGGACGCCGAAGGCCGCGGCCAGAAGGGCAAGTGGGCGATCGCCAACACGCGTTCGAGCATCGAGCCGTTCCTGACGTATTCCGACCATCGCGCGCTGCGTGAGCGGGCCTGGCGCATGTTCGTCAACCGTGGCGACAGCGGCGGCGCAACCGACAACAACGCCACCATCACGCGGATCCTGCAGCTGCGCGCCGAACGTGCACAGCTGCTCGGCTTCCCGACGCACGCGCACTGGCGCCTCGAGAACACGATGGCGAAGACGCCCGAGCGCGCCATGGAACTGATGGAGGCCGTGTGGGCGCCGGCGGTGGCGCGGGTCCACGAAGAAGTGGCGGACATGCAGAGAATCGCTGACGCCGAAAAGGCCGGTATCAAGATCGCGCCGTGGGACTACCGCTATTACGCCGAAAAGGTGCGCAAGGCGAAGTACGACCTCGACGAGACCCAGGTCACGCCGTACCTGCAGCTCGAGAACCTGCGTGAAGGCATGTTCTTCATGGCGCAGCAGCTGTTCGGCTTCAGCTTCAAGCCGGTCGACGCGACCAGGGTACCGGTGTACCACCCCGACGTGCGTGCCTGGGAAGTCACCAACCCGAAAGGCGAACTGATCGGCCTCTGGTACTTCGACCCGTACGCGCGCAAGGGCAAGCGCTCGGGTGCGTGGATGAGCCCATACCGCACGCAGGAGAGATTCGACGGCGACATCAAGACGATCGTCTCGAACAACTCGAACTTCGTGAAGGGCAAGCCTGGCGAGCCGGTGCTGGTCAGCTGGGAGGACGCGACGACGCTGTTCCACGAATTTGGTCACGCGCTGCACGGCTTGAGCTCGAACGTGAACTATCCGTCGGTGGCGGGCACCGCGGTTCCGCGTGACTACGTCGAGTTCCCCTCGCAGTTGCTCGAGCACTGGCTGTCGACGCCCGAGATCCTCAACCGGTACGCACTTCATTACCAGACCGGCAAGCCGATCCCGCCGGAGCTGGTGGCCAGGATCGAGGCGGCGAACAGATTCAACCAGGGCTTCAAGACGGTCGAGTACCTGTCGAGTGCGCTGGTCGACATGAAGCTGCACCTTGCCGGAGCGCAGCAGATCGAACCCGACAAGTTCGAGCGCGAGACACTGGCGGGCATGGGCATGCCGGCGGAGATCGTGATGCGGCACCGCACGCCGCAGTTCAACCACGTGTTCTCGAGCGATGGCTACTCGGCCGGCTACTACAGCTACCTGTGGTCGGACACGATCACGGCGGACGCGTGGGAAGCATTCACCGAAGCGGGTGGCCCGTGGGACAAGGCCGTCGCGGCACGCTTGCGCGAGAACGTGTTCTCCGTCGGCAACACGATCGACCCGGCGATCGCCTATCGCCAGTTCCGTGGCCGCGATCCCGGCATCGCGGCACTGATGCGCAAGCGCGGCTTCCCGGTGCCGCCGTCCGCGCCAGTTGCCGCGGGCGCCAGGTAGGCGCCCTTCCGACTACCCCCTATCCCCTTGCAGCGTTCATTCCCGACCAGGCTGTGCCTGGTCGAGAATGAACGCGTACTCCTCGGCCACCTCATGCAGGTGCTCGAACCGGCCCGACTTGCCGCCGTGACCGGCCTCCATGTTGACGCGCAGCACCAGCAGCCGGTCATCGGTCTTGAGCCGCCGCAGTTTCGCGACCCACTTCGCGGGCTCGTAGTACTGCACCTGGCTGTCCCAGAGTCCCGACGCGACGTACAGCGCCGGATAGGCCTGCGCCTGCACATTGTCGTACGGTGAGTAACTCAACATGTAGTCGTAGAACGCGCGTTCGTGCGGGTCGCCCCACTCGTCGTACTCGTTCGTCGTCAGCGGAATGCTCTCGTCGAGCATGGTGGTCACGATGTCGACGAACGGCACGTGCGCGACGATGCCCCGGTACAGCTCCGGCGCCATGTTGGCTGCCGCGGCGACCAGCAGGCCACCGGCACTGCCGCCGCGCGCAAAGACTCGCTTCGCATCCGCGTAGCCTTCCGCGACCAGCCAGCGCGTAGCATCGATGAAGTCCTCGAACGAATGCTTCTTCTCGAGCAGCCGACCAACCTCGTACCAGCGCCGGCCGCGCTCCTGGCCGCCGCGCACCTGCGCGATGGCGTAGACGAAACCGCGGTCGAGCAGCGACAACAGCGTCGACGAAAACACGGGATCTGATGAAATGCCGTAGGCGCCGTAGCCGTACAGCAGCAGCGGCGCGGTGCCGTCGCGACGGAACAGGTCCCGGCGATAGGCGATCGCAACGGGCACGCGCTCACCGTCCCGCGCCGGCACCCACAGGTACTCGGTCTCATACCGCGACGGATCGAAACCGCCGAGCACCGGGTCGCGCTTCAACAGCATCTGCTCACCCGTGCGGGTGTCGTAGTCGTAGGTGGTGCGCGGAGTCGTGAGCGAAGTGTAGGTGTAACGCACGACCTCGCTGTCCACCTCCTCGTTCGCATCGAGCGCCATGCGGTAGGCCGGCTCGCCGGAGTCGATGTGGAAGTCCGCCCCGCCGCGCCACGGCCGGATGCGGATCTTGCGCAGGCCCCCGACTCGCTCCTCGATCGCGAGGAAGTGGTCGAACACGTCGAACCCCGCCACCAGCACGTCGTCCCGGTGCGCGACGAGTTCGCGCCAATGCGCGCGGTTTCCCACGTCCTCCGCCGAGGCCTCGAGCAGGCGGAAGTTCACGGCCTGCCAGTTGCTGCGGATCACCCACCGCTCGCCGACGTGATCCACCGAATACTCGTGCCCGCGGATGCGCGGCAGGAACACCTTGAAAGCCAGCGTGGGATCGTCGAGCGGCGCGTAGCGGACTTCGGTCGTGACCGTGCTGCTCGAGTCGATCAGCAGGAAGCGCCGGTCCTTCGTGAGGCCGACGGACGTGTAGAACGCCTCGTCCGCTTCCTCGTGCACGATCGGGTCGTGCGCAGGATCGGAGCCTAGTTCGTGCACGCGCACGCGCAATCCCAGCAGCGTTACGGGATCCTTCTCGACGTAAAGCACGCGGCGGTTGTCCGCCGCCCACACGATGCCTTCTTCGACGTTCGGGACCACGTCCGGCAGCAACTCACCCGTCACCAGCGACTTGAAGCGCAGCGTGTACTGGCGACGACCCACCGCGTCCTCGGTGAAGGCGAGCAGGCGGTTGTCGTGGCTGACCTCGATCGAGCCGACGTCGTAGTAATCGAGCGAGCGCGCGTTCTCGCGCAGGTCGAGCAGCACCTGCTCGGGGCCCGCGGCGCTGCCGGCGCGGCGTGCGTACACGGGATACTCGTCGCCGGTGTCGTAGCGATGCAGGTACCAGTAGCCGTTGTCCCGGTACGGAACGCTGGCGTCGTCCTGGCGGATGCGCCCGACGATCTCCCGGTACAGCTGGTCTTCGAGCGGCTTCCACGCCGCGGTCATCGCCACGCGGTACGCGTCCTCGGCGCGCAGGTACTCGAGCACGTCGGGCGACGTGCGCGTGTCGTCGCGCAGCCAGTAGTAGTCGTCCACCCGGACACCGTGCGGCGACGGGACCTCGTGTGGCCGGATCGCGGCAACCGGTGGCGAGAGCGGTCGCTGGCTCATGGGCGACGGGTCAAATGCCCGCCTGCCCCATGCGCACCGGATAGGTGGGCCTTACGCCCCCCGCCTGGTAATACGGCATCATCTTGGGGGCGAGCGCACGCAGGCGATCCTGTCGCGTGGAGTCGCTCGGGTGCGTGCTCAGCCACTCGGGCGGAGAGCTGTCGCCGACCTTCGCCATCTTCTGCCACAGCGTGACGGCGGAGCGCGGGTCGTAGCCCGCACGGGCGGCGAGCTCGATGCCGATCTGGTCGGCCTCGTTCTCCGCCGTGCGACTGTTCGGGAGCTTGATCGCAACGGTCGCCGCCGCTGCAGCGATCGCCATCGCCTGTCCCGGCTTGTCGGACATGATGCCTGCCGCAAGGATGCCGGCATTGGCGGCCATGGCCGTCGACATGCGCTCCGCGGTGTGGTTCGCAAGCGCGTGCGCGATCTCGTGGCCCATGACCTGTGCGAGCTCGTCGTCGGTCGGATCGACTTTCGTGATCAGGCCGGTGTAGATCGCCATGCGCCCACCCGCCATGCACCACGCGTTGACGGTCTTCGGATCGTCGATGACCTGCACGCTCCATTGCCACTTCGAGCTGTCGGGTCGCATCTTCACGGCCTGTGCCACCAGGCGCTCGGTGATCACGCGCACGCGCTCGAGCACGCGGCGATCGGTGACGAGCTTGCCCTCCTTCTGGTACTTGCCCATCTCCTGCGCGTAGGCCTGGCGCGACGAGCTGATCGCCTGCTCTTCGGAGACGATCATGAATTGCGTGCGCCCCGTGGGGCTGGTCGCGCACGCAGCGACGAGCAGCACGAGCGCCGTGACGATCAATGGCTTGCGAACGTTCATCCCGGAACCCTTTTATCCTGCCGAACGACGTCGGAATGGAATAGATCATGCCTCCCCGCGCCTCGGGTAGAAAGGCCGCGCGGACCCAAACCGGTTCGAGGTGAGGTAAGCTCGGTCTCACGGCGCAGCCCGTTGCGCCCGGAGGCAGCCATGTCGCGGCCGACCCATACCCGATTGTCCGCCAGCGGCGTGGTCCTCCACGTTCGCCAGGCAGGAACGGGTCCTGTCGTCCTGCTGCTGCACGGCTTCCCCGATTCGTCCGAACTCTGGCACGACGTCACGCCACGGCTCGTTGCGGCGGGCTATCGCGTCATCGCGCCGGACCTGCGGGGTTTCGGGCAATCGGATGCGCCGACGTCCGTCGGCGCCTATGCGTTGGGAAACATCGCCGCCGACCTGCGCGTGCTGATCAACCGGCTGGCGGGCGACGAGCCCGTGCGCGTGATCGGCCACGACTGGGGCGCCGTCGCAGGCTGGTGCCTCGCGCTGGAACATCCGCAGCTCGTCCGGTCGCAGGTTGCGCTGTCGGTGGGGCATCCACGCCAGTACGCCGTGGCGGGGCTCGAGCAGAAGCTCAAGGGCCTCTACACGCTGGCGTGGCAGGTGCCGGG
>JAOUGW010000358.1 GCA_029865465.1 Gammaproteobacteria bacterium | reverse complement strand
TGAGTGTCAGCGGCATCTGCGTAGCATGCTGCCAGTCCGGTCGGGCGTCCATAACTGTTTGATTTGCAATCCATTATAACCAGACCGGGCGTGCCGGGTGGATCGCCGCCCCGCCGGGGTCGCGAGCGGCTAAACTGCGCGGCCCCATGCAGACCGACCCCCACGTTTACGTCGATGCCGACGCCTGTCCCGTCAAGCCGGAGGCCGTGAAGGTCGCCGAGCGGCACGGGCTGCCCGTCACGTTCGTCGCCAATGCCTGGCTGCAGCTGCCCCGCGCTCCGCGCGTGCGCATGCAGGTGGTCACCGGCGCGTTCGACGCCGCCGACGATTGGATCGTCGCGCAGGTCGTGCCAGCCGACGTGGTCGTGACTGCGGACATTCCGCTCGCCTCGCGCTGTCTCAAGAAGGGGGCATGGGTGCTGGGCCCCGCGGGCAAGCCATTCACCGCTGACAACATCGGCAATGCGCTGGCGACCCGGGAGCTGATGTCCGACCTGCGCGCGTACGGCGTGGGCGGTGGTCCGCCGCCGTTCGGTCCGCGCGATCGCTCCCGATTTCTCGAGGCGCTCGAGCTCGCCGTTCGCGAGGCCAGGCGCCAGCGGTCCGGCGGCGCTGCTGCGTCCGCTATTCCTCCTGCCATGGCGCCCTGATGCTTTCCACGACCAATCTATCGATCCAGTTCGAAGCGAAACCCCTGTTCGAGCACGTCTCCGTCAAGTTCGGCGACGGCAATCGCTACGGGCTGATCGGCGCCAACGGCAGCGGCAAGTCCACGCTGATGAAAATCCTGGGCGGCGAACTGGAGCCGAGCTCCGGCGACGTCGTGCTGCAGACCGGCATGCGCATGGGCAAGTTGAACCAGAACCAGTTCGCCTACGAAGACGAGCGCGTGCTGGATGTCGTGATGCAGGGCCACGCCGAAATGTGGCGGGCGATGCGCGAGCGCGACCTGATCTACGCCAACGCGGACGCGACCGACGAAGACTACATGCGCGCGGCCGAGCTCGAAGGCAAGGTGGCCGAGTACGACGGCTACACGGCGGAAGCGCGGGCTGGCGCAATCCTGATCGACGCGGGCATCGACGAATCGAAGCACAACCTGCCGATGCGCGAGATTCCGCCGGGCCTGAAGCTGCGCGTGCTGCTGGCGCAGGCGCTGTTCTCCCGCCCGGACGTGCTGCTGCTCGACGAACCGACCAACAACCTCGACATCCACTCGATCGGCTGGCTCGAGCGCACGATCAACGCGTACGACGCGACCATGATCATCATCAGCCACGACCGGCACTTCCTGAACCAGGTGTGCACGCACATCGCCGACCTCGATTACCAGCAGCTCAAGATCTACCCGGGCAACTACGACGACTTCATGCTCGCATCGGTGCAGGCACGCCAGCGCGTCGAGGCATCGAACGCCAAGGCCAAGGCGCAGATCTCGGACCTGCAGGAATTCGTGCGCCGTTTCTCGGCCAATGCCTCGAAGGCGCGGCAGGCCACCTCGCGCAAGCGCCAGCTCGAGAAGATCAAGATCGAGGAAATCCGCCCGTCGTCGCGACAGAATCCGTATATCCGCTTCGAGCAGGCGAAGAAGCTCTATCGTTCGGCGGTGACGGTCGAAGGCCTGACGTTCCGTTACCCGGGTGCGGACCAGGACGTCTTCAGCAACCTCAAGTTCACGATCGAGGCCGAGCAGCGCGTCGCGGTCATCGGCCCGAACGGCATCGGCAAGACCACGCTGATGCGTTGCCTGGCGGGCGATCTCGCGCCGACCAGCGGCACCATCACCTGGGTCGAGAACGCGCAGGTCGGCTATATGCCGCAGGACCCGGGCGCGGAGTTCGAGCAGAAGACGGACCTGCTCGCCTGGATGTCCACGTGGACCGGCAAGGCCGACGACGAGCAGATCGTGCGCGCCACGCTGGGGCGCCTGCTGTTCTCGGGCGACGAGACCAAGAAGCAGGTGAGGGTGCTGTCGGGTGGCGAGAAGGGCCGCATGATGTACGGCAAGATGATGCTGACGCGGCCCAACGTGATGCTGCTGGACGAGCCGACCAACCACATGGACATGGAAACGATCGAGTCCCTGCAGATCGGGCTCGAGAAGTACCCGGGCACGCTGATCTTCGTGTCCCACGACCGCGAGTTCGTGGGCGGGCTGGCCAACCGCATGATCGAGCTGAAGCCCGACGGCAGCGTC
>JAOUGW010000178.1 GCA_029865465.1 Gammaproteobacteria bacterium | reverse complement strand
TTGTTGGCGCTGGCGAAGCGGAAGTAGTACCAGGACGAGTCGACGAACGTATCCATCGTATCCGTCTCGCGGCGCGCCGGCTTGCCGCACTTCGGGCACTGGCACTCGAGGAACTTCGCGTTCTTGCCGAGCGGATTGCCGCTGCCATCCGGCACGAGATCTTCGGGCAGCACGACCGGCAGCTGGTCGTCGGGCACGGGCTGCACGCCGCACTCGCCGCAGTGGATCAGCGGGATCGGGCAGCCCCAGTAGCGCTGGCGCGAAATGCCCCAGTCGCGCAGCCGGAAGTTCACGCGCCGCCTGCCGCGGCCCTGTGCCTCGAACAGCTTCGCGAACGCGTCGAACGCTTCGTCGAAGTTGAGGCCGTCGAACTGCCCGGAGTTGATCAGCGTGCCGTGTTCCAGGTACGCCTCTTCGTCGATGTTGGCGAGCGAGCCATCCGCGGGCTGCACGACCTGGTGGATGCGCAGGCCGTAGCGGCGCGCGAACTCATAGTCGCGCTGGTCGTGCGCGGGCACCGCCATCACCGCGCCCGTGCCGTAGCCCATGAGCACGAAGTTCGCGACCCAGACCGGGATGCGCTCGCCGCTGATCGGGTGGACGACGTGGATGCCGAGCGGCATGCCGCGCTTCTGCATCGTCTCGAGCGCGGCTTCGGTGACGCCGTTGCGCTGGCACTCGGCGATGAACTGCTGCAGGTCGGGATTGTGCTGCGCGGCGCGCTGCGCGAGCGGGTGCTCGGCGGCGACGGCCATGTAGGTGACGCCGAGCAGCGTGTCCGGGCGGGTCGTGTAGACGCCGAGCGTGCCGCCCCCTTCGACTTCGAACTCGATTTCGAGGCCCTCGGAGCGGCCGATCCAGTTTTCCTGCATCAAACGCACGCGCTCGGGCCAGCCCGGCATCTCGGCGAGGGCGCCGAGAAGTTCGTCGGCGTACTTCGTGATGCCGAGGTAATACATCGGGATCTCGCGCTTCTCGACCAGCGCGCCGGTACGCCAGCCACGACCGTCGATGACCTGCTCGTTCGCGAGCACGGTCTGGTCCACCGGATCCCAGTTGACGGTGCCGGTCTTGCGGTACGCGATGCCCTTCTCGAGCATGCGCAGGAACAGCCACTGGTTCCAGCGGTAGTAGTCGGGACTGCAGGTGGCGACCTCACGCGACCAGTCGATGCCGAAGCCGAGCGACTGCAGCTGCCGCTTCATGTACGCGATGTTGTCGTAGGTCCACTTCGCGGGCGGCACGCCGTTCGCCATCGCGGCATTCTCGGCCGGCAGGCCGAACGCGTCCCAGCCCATGGGTTGCAGCACGTTGTAACCCTGCATGCGCATGTAGCGCGTGATCACGTCGCCGATCGTGTAGTTGCGGACGTGCCCCATGTGCAGGCGCCCGCTCGGGTACGGGAACATGCACAGGCAGTAGTACTTGGGCCGGGCCGGGTCCTCAGCGACGGCGAAGCTGCCGTTACCGTCCCAGTAGGCCTGGGCGGCGGGCTCTAGGACGGACGGTTCGTAACGTTCCTGCATGATCAACCGATGGAGCGTGGGGCGGACTGCACAGGATACTGGACCGGTGAGGACACGGGTTAGGGGGCGCGGAAGGGGTTAGGGGTCAGTCGGAGGAGCAACTGCAGCATCCGGTTCACCCGCACCTCCGACTAACCCCTATCCCCTAACCCCTATCCCCTTCCTTTCATCAGCGCCATCGCAGTGCCGATCAGCGCCGAGACCTCGGTCATGTTGCCCGGGACGATCATCGTGTTGTTCTTCTGCGCCAGCTGCGAGTACGCCTCCACGGCCTTCTCGGCCACCTTCAGTTGCACCGCCTGCTCGCCGCCCGGCGACTGGATCGCCTGCGCGACCTTGCGGATCGCGTCCGCGGTTGCCTCGGCCACCGCCACGATTGCCGACGCCTCGCCCTGCGCCTTGTTGATCTCGGCCTGGCGCTCGCCCTCGGAACGCGCAATGGAAGCCTCGCGCTCGCCGGTGGCGATGTTGATCTGCTCCTGCTTGCGGCCCTCGGACGCCGCGATCAGCGCGCGCTTCTCACGCTCGGCGGTGATCTGTGCCTGCATCGAGCGCAGGATTTCCTGCGGCGGCGTGAGGTCCTTGATCTCGTAACGCAACACCTTCACGCCCCAGTTGGCGGCCGCCTCGTCGAGCGCGCTCACCACCGACGCGTTGATCGCGTCACGCTCCTCGAAGGTCTTGTCCAGTTCCATCTTGCCGATCACCGAGCGCAGCAGCGTCTGCGCCAGCTGCGTGATCGCGAGCACGTAGTTGCTCGAACCGTAGCTCGCGCGCATCGGGTCCGTGACCTGGAAGTAGATGATGCCGTCGACCTGCAGCTGCGTGTTGTCCTTGGTGATGCAGACCTGGCTCGGCACGTCGAGCGGAACCTCCTTGAGCGAGTGCTTGTACGCGACGCGCTCGATGAACGGCACGACGAAGCTGAGCCCCGGCGTCAGCGTGCGGTCGTACTTGCCGAGCCGCTCCACGACCCAGGCATGCTGCTGCGGCACGATCTTGATCGTCTGCACGACGAAGATGATCGCGATGATGGCGAGTACCAGTGCGATTTCCATGGCTCAGTCCGTCCCTCTGTCTTGAGTCGATTGCCGAATCGGTCAGCGCCGCGGTGCAGCGGGTTCGAGCACCAGCCAGTTGCCTTCCACGGCGCTCACGAGGTGTTCGCCAGCGTTGGCCGGCGCTCCCGGCGCCAGCCGCGCCTCCCAGGGCGACCCGCGATAGTGCACGCGCGCGGTGCGGTTTGCCGACCATTCCTGCACGTGGACGCGCTCGCCGATGTCGAGGTTGACGTCGCGGTTCTGTGCCGCCGGCGTGGCCGGCGCCTCGCGCGCGCGCCGCACGCGCCAGAGCGCGGTCGCGCCGCCGCCGACGATGCCGGCGATCACGATCTGCAGCGGCACGCCGAACCCGAGGTGGCTGGCAAGCGCGCCGGCCGCAAGACCGAGCGCCAGCATCAGCAGGTAGAACGTCCCGGTGGCCAGTTCGACCGCCACCGCGATTCCTGCCAGCACCCACCAGATCGTCGTTGCGGATAGATCCATGCTCGTCTCCTCAGCCAGCCACGAAATGGACGCGGCCGGCACTGTCCACGGTACGCGTGAGGTCGCCGTTGTGCCAAAGGTAATTCAGGTGGGCCACCGTCTCGCCGAGCGCGAGGAACCGGTGGTAGCCGCGCAGCGGCCGGCCGTACATCACCGGCAGCAGCTCGTAGGCTGCCCGCCGCTCGCGGCAGGCGGCGCGCAGGTTGGCGAGTTGCTCCATGTGGTGCGACCGCAGCACCTCGATGCGGCGCTGCAGCCCGCGGAACGGCCGGCCGTGGGACGGCAGCACGAGCGTGTTCGGCGCGCATTGCTCGAGGCGTGCGAGCGAGCCGAGGAACTCGCCCAGCGGATTGGCGTCCGGCCGGTTCGCCAGCACGCTCACGTTCGGGGAGATCGTGGGCAGCACCTGGTCGCCGGCGATCAGGACTTCGTGCTGCGCGTCGTAGAGGCACAGGTGGCCGCGGCAGTGGCCGCTGGTCTCGATGATGTCCCAGTCACGTCCCGCGGCCACCAGGCGCTCGCCGCCGGACGGCGCGTGCGCCAGCGGCGGCAGGCCGCCGAACCACTTGCCGTGCTCGCTGCCGGACGCCTTTAGCAGCGCCTCCAGCTCGATCTCCATGCCGTGCCCGTTCAGGAAGCCGTGGCGCACTGCGCCGAGCGCTGCGGGCGAGGTGGCAAGGTATTCGCCGGTCGACGCGTGCCCGATCCCGGACATCCACACCGGGGCGCCGTGACGCTCGTGCAGCCAACGCGCGAGCCCCATGTGATCGGGATGGTCGTGCGTCAGGAAGATCCGGCGCAACGGGCGGCCGCCGAGGTCGTTGAGTTCCAGGGAGTGCCAGGCCTCGCGGCACACGTCCTCGGCCAGCCCGGTGTCCACCAGCATCCAGCCATCCTCGTGCGCGAGCAGCCACACGTTGATGTGGTTCAGCTCCATCGGCAGCGGAATGCGCGCCCAGCGCAGGCCTGCGCCGATCTCGATGGCGCGGCCGGGCTCGGGCGGATCGGTCTCGAGGTAATCGAGGGCCCGGCGTGGCGACGGATACAGTTCGCCTTCGGCCGTCAGGGCGCCGCGGTGTTCGCTCATCGCCGGACGCTCCGGCGGTACGACACTGCGATTGCAGCGAGGCCGAGCCAGAGAACGGCGAGGATGGGCAAGTTGCCGAATCGCGCGTAAGGCGTGAGCCCCGTGCGCGGCTGCACTTCTCCCGTGAGCACGCCGGGCTGGAACTGCGGCAGCGTGCCGAGCAGCGAACCATCGTGCCCGATCAGCGCTGTGACGCCGTCGTTCGTCGCGCGCAACATCGCGCGCCCGCTTTCGAGCGATCGCATGCGGCTGATGTCGAGGTGCTGGTGCGGAGCGGTCGAGTCGCCGAACCAGGCGTCGTTGGTGACGTTGACGAGCAGCGACGACTGGCGGATCAACCCGAGTTGCTCGGAACCGTAGGCGTCTTCGTAGCAGACTGTCGGCGCGAACGTTTCGCCCGCCGCCAGCAGCGGCGCCGGCTCAGCGCGTCCCGGCTCGAAATCGGAATACGGCAGGTTCATGAGCCGCAACCATTCGCGCACGGCCTGCGGCACCGGGAAGAATTCGCCGAAGGGAACGAGTCGACGCTTGTCGTACCACTGGACCGGTTGCCCGGGCATCCAGGCCGCGACCGAGTTGTAGTACGAACCCGTCGCACCGTCGCGCCGCAGCAGGCCCATCAGCAGGGATGAGCCGTTCTCGTTCGCCAACGTGGACATCTGCGCCAGGTATGGGCGCACGTTTTCTTCGAGGGCGGGAATCGCCGACTCCGGCCACACGATCACGTCCGCGCCGAGGTGCGGCACCATCATGTCCGCGTACAACTGCATCGTATGCGCACGGCGGCCCGCTTCCCACTTCATCGATTGCGGCACGGCGCCCTGCACCAGTGCGGCGCGGATCGGTGCACCACGCGGCACCGTCCATTCGAAGCGCAGCAGCGCGGTGCCGGCGCCCCACACGCACAGGACGATGACGGCAGCGACGATGCGGTCACGCCGCTCGCCGAGCAACAAAGCGGCCAGTGCACCCGCGGTGACCGCACCGGCGAGGCTCACGCCGTACACGCCCAGCAGCGGCGCAAAGCCACGGAGCGGTGTCGCAAGCTGTGAGTACCCGAGCGCCAGCCACGGAAATCCGCTCAGGAACCAGCCGCGCACCCATTCCGAGAGCACCCACAGCGCGGGCAGCAGGAACAGCCAGCGCAGGGCACCGCTGTGCGGCGCCCAGCGCGCGCCGACGTAACCGACGACCGCGGTGTACGTGCCCATGATCGCGACGAGCCCGAGCATCAGCAGCAGCGCAACCCAGACGGGCGCCTGCCCTACGAGGTGGATGCTGTGGTACAGCCAGTACGTACCCGCCAGGAACGTGCCGCCCGTGAACAGGAATCCGCGCCACGCCGCTTCGCGCGGACTCGCGCCATGCCAGAGCACGAACAGGGCTGCCGGGCACGCGAAGGCGAGCAGGTAGTGATCGATGGGTGCGAAAGCGAGCGCGAGCAGGCAGCCGAGCGGCAACGCCAGCCAGCGTCCCCAGCCGGGGACGAATCGCAGACGGGCCGCGACGTCCACCCGGCTAGCCGCCATCCGCCGGGCGCACTTCGAGGTCGCGCGGCGAAGTCACGCGCAGGGTCTCGATGCGGCGCCGGTCCGCGCGGATCACTTTCAGTTCGAGCCCGCCGATCTCCACGGCTTCGCCGCGGCGCGGCATCCGTCCCAGCTCGTGCAGGATCAGGCCGCCGATGGTGTCGCACTCCTCGTCCGAGAACCGCGTTCCGAACGTCCGGTTGAATTCCTCGATGCGCGTGAGCGCAGGCACCGTCCAGCTGCGGTCGGCTTCCTTGCGGATGCCCTCGCTCTCCTCGATGTCGTATTCGTCGCCGATGTCACCCACGATCTGCTCGAGCACGTCTTCGATCGTGAGCAGGCCCGACACGCCACCGTATTCGTCGACGACGATCGCCATGTGGTTGTGCGTGACGCGGAACTCCTTGAGCAGCACGTTGAGGCGCTTGCTCTCCGGAATGAAAACGGCGGGACGCAGGCATTCCTTGATGTCGAAGTCGCCGGGCTGGTCCTCGACGAAGAACCGCAGCAGGTCCTTGGCGAGCAGGATGCCCTGCACTTCATCGCGATCCTCGCCGACGACCGGAAAGCGCGAATGGCCAGATTCGATGACGACCGGCAGGATCTTCCCGACCGGCTCGTCGCGGTTGATCACGACCATCTGCGAGCGCGGCACCATGATGTCGCGCACCTGGATCTCGGAGACCTCCAGCACCGACTCCAGCATCTGCAGGACGTCGGCGTCGATCAGGCCGCGCGCGCGGGCCTCGACCAGGATGGCTGCAAGCTCGTCGAGGTCGCGCGGCTCGCCCGTGATCGAGTTGGCCAGTCGCCTGAGCCAGCGGCTCGTCGAACCCGTTTGTCCGCTACTGCTCATACAGCCCGTTCGGCGACCTGGTCGTACGGGTCATGAAACCCCAATCCGCGCAGGATTTCCACCTCGAGCGCCTCCATCGTCCGGGCATCGCGCGCGCTCTCGTGGTCATAGTCCAGCAGGTGAAGCGTGCCGTGCACGACCATGTGGGCCCAGTGCGCGCCCCGCGTCTTGCGCTGCTCACGGGCCTCGCGCGCCACGACCGGGGCGCAGATCACCAGGTCGCCGAGGATGCCGGTGGCGACGCGCTCCTCGGTCGACGAGGGAAACGACAGCACGTTGGTCGGCTGGTCCTTGCCGCGGTATTCGCGGTCCAGGCGGCGGCTTTCGGCACGGCCCACGACGCGCAGGCACACGGCGGCGCCCCGCTCGACCGACT
>JAOUGW010000357.1 GCA_029865465.1 Gammaproteobacteria bacterium | reverse complement strand
GACCCGATCCTGTCGGTGCTGGTCGCGGTGCTGATCCTGCGCAGCGCGTGGTCGCTGCTGCGCAAGTCGACCAGCATCCTGATGGAGGAAACGCCGGATTCCGTCGATCCGGATGCCCTGCGCCGGGCACTGCTGGCCAGCGTGCCGGGCGTGCGTGACGTGCACGACGTGCACTGCTGGTCGCTGACCTCCGGGCAGACCATGCTCACGCTGCACGTGGGACTCGCTCCTGGCGCCGATGGCGGACTCGTGCTGCGCGAAGCCAAGCGCGTGATCGCGGAAAAGTTCGCGATCGACCATTCAGCCCTGCAGCTCGAGCAGGCAGAATGCCCGGATGAAGTCTGACGGCCCCGCCGCTGCAATCGCCGCACTCGCAGCATGACCCACGAACACGACGACCCCGCGCCGGCCGACGACGAGCCGTCGTCCAGCGAGCCCGCACCGCTCAGGAACACGCTGTACCGCAAGGTCACGCGCGGCAAGCGCAGGCTCACCCGCGGGCGGCGGCTGCTGTACCGCGTCGCCGCGGTCGTCGCCTGGTGGGCCGTCCACGCCATCTGGGCAAGCTGTCGCGTCACGCACGTCGCCGGCAAAGCGAACGCCGAGCAGGCCGTACGCGACCTGAAGTCGCTGATCCCGGTGTACTGGCACCAGCACATGCTGTTCGGCGCGCGCGCCCTGCTCGACCTGCGCGGCGCCGGACTCAAGGTCGGCTTCCTGGTGAGCCCCTCGGTCGATGGCACCGGCCCCGCCATGCTCGTGCAGAAGTTCGGCGCCCACGTCATCCGCGGCTCGTCGACGCACACCGGCGCACGCGCGCTGCGTGATTACTACGAGACGATCGTCAAGCAGCAGATCTCGCCCGCGATCACGCCCGATGGCCCGCGCGGGCCACTGCACGAATTCAAGCCGGGCGCGATCATGCTGTCGCAGATCACGGGCAGGCCGATCCTGCCGATCGCGATCGCGCATTCGTTCAAGGTCACGTTGCGCACCTGGGACTCGTTCGAGCTGCCGCTGCCCTTCAGCCGTGTCGCGATCGTTTACGGCGAGCCCGTGAAGGTGAGCCGCGCAATGGACGCCACGGCGCTGGCCGGCTGGCAGCAGCAGATGGCCGGGCGCTTACTCGATCTGCGCCGCCAGGCCGAAGCTGCGCTCGAGCAGGGCTGACGCCGGGGCATCGTCCAGCGCCACGGGCACGATGACGGGTCGCAGCTTCTTCCCCGCGGCGACATGGCCGATGACGCCGGGCAAGTCATCCAGCGCCTGCAGCTCGTAGCGTCGGCCGCGCACGATCGCGTATTCCAGCAAGTCTGCGAGCGCGACCTCGTCTGCCGCGCGCAGCCCCAGGCCCGCAGCTTTCAACGCCGCTTCAGTGGCGGTCCAGCGGCGCAGCTTGGCAACCGTCGCGGACTCTGCCGCGTCGGGCCGGTCCTCGATGTCGATGCCGCAGTCGCTGTCGGCGCAAACGATGCAGGTCACGCGCGAAGCCGAGTGCGAAATGCTGAAAGGCGGGCCACCGGCCAGCTGCGGCTTGCCTGCCAATGGAAACGTGAAAGCCTGGGGTGGGAATTCCCGCTGGGTGATGCGGGCCGCCCCCACCAGGACGAGACCCAGGCCGGCAAGGCTGGCGCGCCGCGCGTGCGGCTCGCGCCGCTCCAGTTCGAGACGCTGCGCGTAAGGCAATGCCCGCAGCAGCGCGCCCTGCCACGACGGGCAGGACAACGGCGGTCGCAAGTGCGCGTGAAGTATAATTGCGTCGGTCATCGTGCCCGGGAAACAAGGACCATTTGCCATGGGTACCGTGTGACCCGCCCCTGCCGCCAGTGAACACCCGCCGACCGAAAATCACCAGTGCGACCGCGCCGCCCGCGGCGCTGCAGCCGCACGAACTCGGCAGCACCGACGAGACGATCGTCGTGCTGCGCCGCGCGTTCGACGAGCTCGGCGATCTCTTTCGCATCCACGTGCCGAGCCGCGGCGCCTCGACCTGGGTCGCCAGCCATCCGGACGACGTCAAACGCGTCCTGGTGACGAACCACCGCAACTATACCAAGGGCGCCGGCATCGACCGGGTCCGGCTGCTGCTCGGCCACGGCATCATGACCAGCGAAGGCGAGTTCTGGCGCCGGCAGCGCCGCATGATGCAGCCAGCCTTTCACCGTCGCGTCGTCGAGCGCTACGCGTCGATCGTGCGCGAG
>JAOUGW010000177.1 GCA_029865465.1 Gammaproteobacteria bacterium | reverse complement strand
ACGAGGTCGTAGCTCTCCTGCAGCCGTGCCACCCGGGACTCCATCTCGGAGAGTTCCTGCCGCCGCTGCTCCGATTGCCTGCTGAGGACCGCCAGTCCGGCCTCGAAATCGCGGACTCGCGAGGCGTAGAACTCACGCTCCTGCAGCACGAGTTCGGGCCTGTCCTGCTCGAGATCGGCGGGCGCCACGAAAGGCCCGAGTTCCGCCTCGGCCGCGAGCCGGGCGATGCGCGCTCGCAACGCCGCATCCCTGGCGTCCCCCTCCTGATACGAGGACGAAAAGCGCTTGTCGTCGATGCGCATCAGCGCCTGGCCCTTGGCGACCCGCTGACCCGGCTCGACGAATATCTCGGAGACGATTCCGCCCTCCAGGTTCTGCACGATCTGGACCCTGCCCGACGGGATTACTTGCCCCTGCCCGACCGTGACCTCATCCAGTTTCGCCAGCCCAGCCCACGCGATCGCAACGAGCACGAACACGACGGTGCTCCAGAGAATCCAGTGGGCTTCGGCGCGCGCGCCCTGCAGCGCGGCCACGCCGGGCTCGGTGACGAACTCGCTGTCGTCGTACCGCCTGCGCAGGGCCCGCATCACCCGAGCGAGCGGGCCCTGGCTGTCTGGCGCAGACGTCGTCGGCGCCGACACCGGGGCGTCCTGCAGCAGCAGGATATCTTCAGCGGGGTCCGGCACTGACCTTTCCTCCTGCCAGCGCGGCCAGCACCTGGTCCCGGGGACCGTCCGTCGCGACGCGACCCGCCTCCAGCACGATCACCCGGTCTACCAGCGACAGCAACGACGCGCGGTGCGTGATCAACAGCAGCGTCCGGCCGTCGAGTTGCTCCGCGAGCCGCGCCTTGAACAGCTCCTCAGAACGGTTGTCCATCGCATTGCTTGGTTCGTCGAGCAGCAGCACGGGCGGTTGCAACAGGCAGGCCCGCGCCACGGCGATAGCCTGCCGCTGCCCGCCCGAGAGCCCGTCGCCACGCTCGCCCACCTGCATCGCGAAGCCGCGTGGGTGCCGGTTGACGAACTCGGTAACGCCAGCCTGTTCAGCCGCCCGCAGGACCATCGCATCGTCTGCGCCCGGCGAACCGAGCACGATGTTGTCGCGCACGCTGCCGAAGAACAGCACGATGTCCTGCGGCACATAGCCGATGTCCCGGCGCAAGTCCGCCGGATCCCACTGCCGCGACTCGACCCCGTCGATCAGAATGCTGCCATCGGTGGGCTCGTACAGCCCGAGCACCAGTTTCTCGACCGTTGTCTTGCCGGAACCGATGCGCCCGATCAGTGCGACGCGTTCGCCGGGCGCGATGTGGAAGCTGACGTGCGTCAGTGCCGCAACCTCCTGTCCCGGATAGGTGAACGTGACGTCACGGAACTCGATGCCGCCTCGCAGCCGTGGCCGGCTGACGAACTCGTGGTCGCGTGGCCGCTCGACCGGCAGGCTCATGAGCCGATCGATCGACGTCAGCGCCGTGCGCGCCTGGTGAAACCGTGTGATCAACGACGCGATCTGTGACAACGGGGCCAGCACGCGTCCGGTCAGCAGCGCGCAGGCAATCAGGCCGCCGACGGTCAGTCGCTCCTGCCCGATCAGGTAGACACCGACGACGATGACTGCTGCATAGGCCAGCTGCTGTGCGAAGGTTGCGAAATTGACGACTGCTGTCGACAGGAAGCGCGCGCGCAACCCCAGCAGCGCGATCTGGCCGATGGATTGCTCCCAGCGCCTTTGCGCGGGACCCTCGGCGCGCTGGGTCTTGATCGTCTCGAGGCCTGCCAGCGATTCCACCAGCGTCGCCTGCCGCTGGCCGGCGTGGCGATAGGTTTCCTGCACGACGCGCGACAGCGGACCCTGCAGTGCGAGCCCGAACCCGACGATGACAGGAAACGCGATCACCGGGATCCAGGCGATCGGGCCGCCGATCCAGGCCATCACGCCGATGAACAGCAGCGCGAACGGCAGGTCTACCAGCGCAGTCACCGTCGCCGACGTGACGAAGTCGCGGAACGACTCGAATTCCTGGACATTGTTGGCAAACGCGCCTACGGATGCCGGACGTCCGGCCATGCGGATCCCGAGCACGCTCGCGAAGATGCTGGCGGAAAGCGTGACGTCGACGCGCTTGCCGGCAACGTCGATGAAGTATGCGCGCAACGTGCGCATCAGCAGGTCGAAACCGAAGACGATGGCCGCGCCGATCGTAAGCACCCACAAGGTATCGATCGCCATGTTCGGCACGACACGGTCGTAGATGTTCATCGTGAAGAACGGCGTGGTCAGCGCGAACAGGTTGATCAGCAGCGACGCAACCAACGCCTCGCCGTAGGTTGGCCAGCACTGGGCCATCACGCTCCAGAACCAGTGGCGTGGCCGGGGGATGGCGCTCTGCTCGCTGCGCGCGTCGAGTTTCGGCCGAGGCTGGACGAAGATCGCATGGCCGCTGTAGTTCGGCTCGAGATCCTCCAGTGACGTCCTGCACACCCCGCCGGACTCCGGCACGTGGATCTCGAGGTGACCGGAATCGTCCTTCCTGGTCAACACGCAGGCCTGCCGGCCATTGAGGAGCAGGACGGCAGGAAGCACCAGTGAAGAAATTTCTGCGAGCGGGCGGCACACGACGCGAGCGGTCAATCCAGCGCGATCGGCGGCGCGAACGAACAGGTCGGGTGTCAGACCGTCGTCCGCGACCGGCAACCCTGCCGTCAACGCGGTCGAGGACCACGGTTTGCCGAGCAGCCCGGTGATTCGCGCGAGGCAGTCGAGCAATGGATCGCAGCGATGGGATGCTTCAGGGGGAAGCTCCCAAGTCTCGGCGGTTGCTGCGGCTGTCATTGTCGTCATGTGCCTTGACGCCACTCGCTGAGGGCGCGGCGGCGTGCTTTGGCACGTTATGTGGCCCCGGCCGCCAGTTCCGAGACCTGGCTCACGAACCGCGTATTGGTCGGGACTGGCGGTTGGTCCTTCGAGGTCAGCGCACGCGGGGAAGCGTGACGCACGCAGGACGGCCGCCGCGGCTTTTTACGATGCGCACCTGCAGGCCTTCGGTGCCGCCCCCGAGCAGCGCAAGCCGCAACACGGCGGGTGAAGGCGTGAGCCCGGCCTGCAACGGGCGATACAGCACCGCAAGGCTGCGCGACGCCTCTGCCGCCAGTTGCAAGCGCCGCAAGGCGCGCGGATCGCGGGGATTGGCCCAGCCGAGCACGGCGCTGCAGGACTCCGAGCGCAGCGCCTGGTCCATCGCCCACTCGGTGGCGCCCGCGCCGTTGACGACGAGCATGCGTCCGACATCGATGCCCCACGCCGCGAGCGATGGCGCATACGGACGATACGGCGGCGAGACCCAGGCGATCCAACCCCCGCTGTCCCGGTCATGCGGTGGCATGGCAGCAGACCCCGCATGACAACCCGTATCACTGGGACGCGGTGGCGGATGAATCCCGTCGGCCGCGCTTTCGTCCCTGCAAAGCGCAGCGAGCGCGGGGAGCAGCAACCGGAGTTCGCCGATGCCCCGCTGGTCGGAGAGGATTTCGATGAGACCCTGCCGCGGCCAGCCTGCGCCCGGGAGGCAACGGTCGAGTGCGGCGTAGCCCGTCGGCAGTCCCGCCGGCACGGCCGCAGCCGCGCTACCGCCCGTTTCCCGCGCACGCCAGAGACGTGCGGGATTCTGTTGCAGCAGTTGTGCGACGGAAACGCTCATGGGCGCCGGTGGGATCGCTGGTCAGCAAAATGCCAGGACAGCGTCAGGACAATCGGTGCGTGTCCTGCCGTACCACGCCGACGACGAGGCCCTCGATGGTGAGCGACTGCTCGCGCAGGTCGATACGCAGGGGTTCGAAGTCTTCGTTCTCGGGCAGCAGCCAGGCGATCGAGCCGTCCTGCCGGTAGCGCTTCACGGTAACTTCGTTCTCGAGGCGCGCGACGACGATCTGGCGGTTGCGGACTTCGGGTGTGCGGTGGACCGCGACGAGATCGCCGTCGAGGATGCCGACGTTGCGCATGCTCATGCCTTTGACCTTGAGCAGGTAATGCGGCCGCGGCTGGAAGAGCGCCGGGTCGATCTGGTAGCGCGCTTCGATGTTCTCTTCGGCCAGGATCGGCCGGCCGGCGGCGACCCGGCCGATCAACGGCAGGCCGATCTGGTCCCGCAGGGAATCCTTGAGTTGAATGCCGCGGGAGGCCCCGGGACGCAGTTCGATGACGCCTTTGCGCTGCAGGGCGCGCAGGTGCTCTTCGGCCGCGTTCGCGGACTTGAAACCCAGGGCTTCGGCGATTTCGGCCCGCGTAGGGGGCAGGCCCTGCTCGGCCAGGCTGTCCTGGATGAACATCAGCACCTGGCGTTGGCGCGGCGTTAGGTCTTCCATCGGTCGTCCCTCTACTGTACACCCATACAGTTACTGTTTATATATACAGCTCAACCTTCCTGTTGGCAAGCGGAAGGAAAAAAGTTTCTCTGGCGCAGACCGACGCCCCAGTCGAGGTGGCCACGGCACGCCATTGCGCGCACCCCGGCTCTCGGGAACTGCTGCGAAAGCCGGGAATTCCAGCATCAACCGCGACGCTGGTTAGTGAGGGCGTGCGTCTGGCGGTGGCTCGTACCGTCGTCGAATGAGAGCCCTTCGCGTGCGACGCACTGCACATAATCTTTATCGCAGTTTTCGAATGGGTTAGTCTCTCGCTGTTCGGCTGCGCTGCGCACATGGAAACGTGTTGACGGGCTGCGGCCGTCACACTGGCTTGCCTGATTCAAAAACCGAGGAAGATCACCAATGAAGACCGCCATCACCAAGATCCTGACCGCCGCCACCGCCGCTGTCGTGCTCGCCGCAGCCACGGGCTGCGTGAGCCAATCGAAGTTTGACGAGCACGTGGCCAGCGCCGATGCGGCCACCAAGGCTGCCGCTGCTGACGCCGCCGCCGCCAAGGCTTCTGCCGACGCCGCTGCCGCTTCGGCTTCGAGCGCTGCCAGCAGCGCCAGCGCCGCCCAGAGCACGGCCAACCAGGCCCTCCAGGCCGCGCAGGCCTCGCAGTCCTGCTGCGACGCGACCAACGAGAAGATCGATCGCGCGTTCAAGAAGTCGATGGGCAAGTAATCGACGGGCTCCATCGCTCTAGCGATACGAAGACGCCGCGGACCTCCGCGGCGTTTTCTTTTGTGCCATCGCTGCCCCGACAGCACGGCGCTGCAGCGTCGTACTGCTCGCCGAGCAACATCACGGGCGTTGAATTACGGAGCTGCCGCCTGCGCCGGCTCCGCGACTGATGCGGGCACGGATTCCGGCGACGGAGCTGGCACACGCGAAAAATTGCGTTCGCCCACTCGCACCGGCACACCCGATGCCTGCTGGAACACGAGCCGTGCCGTGTCCCAGTCGATCGACACATCGACGCCGGCCGCGGCAGCCCGCACTACGCGATCGAGTTCTGCCGGATCCATGTGCGATGGATCGTCCGTGCCTTCGAGCGGCGCCTGGCGCTCGATGTACAGCGCGCCGCGCGACCAGCCGACCTTCGTCGTCTGGTCGATCAGGTTCACCTTCGTGTGCACCGGGATCATCGTGTAGAACTCGGCGATGTCCTCCGGAAACATGCGGATGCAGCCGTGCGTGACCTGCATGCCGACACCCGCAGGACGGTTCGTGCCGTGGATCAGGTACGAGCCGCCGGGGATGCCGAGTCGCAACGCATACTCGCCCAGCGGGTTGTCCGGGCCGGGCGGGATGAACGGCGGCAACGGATCGCCCTTCGCCTCGTGCTCGAGCCGGACCGACTGTGGCGGATACCAGTTGGGCCGCTCCTGCTTCGCGACCACCCTGGTGAGGCCGAGCGGCGTCTTCCAGTCCATCTTGCCGGTGCTGATCGGGTACGTGCGCACGACGCTCGGCTGCCCCGGCTGGGCGGGCGGATAGTAGTAGAGGCGGTGCTCGGGCAGGTTCACCACGATTCCCTCGCGCGGCGCATCGGGGAGCAGAAACCGGCCGGGAATGACCACTTCGGTGCCGGCACCGGGCAGCCAGGGGTCGATTCCAGGGTTGGCGGCGATGATCTCCTCGTATCCGACGCCGTAGCGACGGCCGAGGTCGAGCAGCGTGTCCTCGTGCTCGGCCACGGCGATGCTGACCGCGCCGATCACGTTGTCGCCATTGAGCGGCAGCAGGAATTCGCCCGCCCGGACGTCGCTTGCGACGAACGGTGCGAACGCTGCGACCAGCATGGCGGCGCACCAGTGGCCGACACGGTTAACTTGCATGCAACCTATCCTCCATTGCCCGCATCTATTCTAGCGACATGGCGACGCCCCACACGATGCTCGCGCGCATTGACCCGGACACGGCACGGCCCGTAGCCTTGCGGCCGCGAGGGAAACCCATGCCCTACAAGCTGACGATCGAGTTGTCCGACCGCGACCTGCGGCATTTTCGCAGGGAATTGAAGAAAGCGCGCGATTCGGTCCGGATTGCGGACGACGAGGAAATCCTCGGCGCGGCGGCCGACATGGTGAAGACCATGAAAGGCACGGACCTGCCCGACTTCGTGACCGAGCGGCTCGAGCAGCTCGACACCCTGATCGCCATGGTTACCGACGACGACTGGCCGCTGGCAGACGACGAGCGGAATCCGGTGCTGTCGGGGCTTGCCTACCTGTGCGACCCGGAGGACCTGATCCCCGACGCCATCCCCGGCATCGGCATGCTCGACGACGCGGTGATGATCGAACTCGTCTTCCGTGAACTGCGGCACGAACTGGAAGCGTACGAAGATTTCCGCGCGTACCGCGAATCGCTGACCAGGCGCTCCGTGGTGCGACAGGCATCGGCCGACGTCGCAGCCAGGATCGCCAGGCGGCGCACGCAGCTGATGGCGCGCATGCGGCGCCGGCGCAAGGCCGAACAGTGAGTAGTGAGTAGTGATTAGTGATTAGTGATT
>JAOUGW010000176.1 GCA_029865465.1 Gammaproteobacteria bacterium | reverse complement strand
TTATGAATGGGCCGGGTTCGCGCGCCTGCGATCCGTGCCGGCGCGGCTGGCATACGCCGCCGCCATCCTGCTGGCGCTTACTGGCGCCGAGACTCTTGCAGCCGATCCACGCTGGCTCAGCGTGATCCTGCGGATCGCCGTCGTCTGGTGGCTGATCGCGTTCCTGTGGCTGGCGGTGCGGGCAGAGGCGGGCGGACGGGTCGCGGCCGCCATCGTTGGTTTCCCGGTGCTGGTGCCTGCCGGCATCAGCCTGTCGCACCTCGTTTCGCTGCAGCCGCACGGTCAGCTGCTGCTGCTCTACCTGCTCGTGCTGATCGCCGCGGCCGACGTCGGTGCGTACTTTGGCGGCCGCAGGTTCGGGCGCCGCAAGCTCGCGCCACACGTGAGCCCGGGCAAGACCTGGGAAGGATTCGCGGTCGGCATGCTGGCCGCAGCGGCCGTGGCTGTCGCTGGCGCGTTCATCTTCGACATGCCGTTCTGGCCCTGGCTGTTCATCTGTGAACTCGTCGCGCTGGTGTCGGTCGTCGGTGACCTGACCGAAAGCATGTTCAAGCGTCATGTCGGCCTGAAGGACAGTGGCAAGCTGCTGCCCGGGCACGGCGGCATCCTGGACCGCATCGACAGCATCACGGCGGCGGCGCCGACGTTCCTGCTCGGGCTGCTGGCGCTGGGCCTGGTCCCGTGAAGCGGGTCGCCGTCCTCGGCAGTACTGGCAGCATCGGTGTCAGCACGCTCGATGTGCTCGCGCGTCACCCCGATCGTTACGTGGTCACGGCGCTGGCCGCTTCCACGAACAGGGAGGCGCTGCTCGAACAGTGCGTGCGATTCCGGCCAGCTGTCGCCGTACTAGAGGATCCGGCGGCTGCACGATTGCTCGCGCTCGACCTGCGTGCGGCCGAGTGCCCCACGGCGGTGGTATGCGGGCTCGATGCGCTGAATGCGGCAGTGGCCAGTCCCGAGGTGGACGTGGTGATGGCGGCCATCGTCGGCGCCGCCGGATTGCCGTCAACGCTCGCGGCGGCACGCGCCGGCAAGCACGTCCTGGTCGCGAACAAGGAATCACTGGTAATGGCGGGCGCGTTGCTCGTCGACGCTGCACGCCGCAGCGGTGCGGTGCTGGTCCCGATCGACAGCGAGCACAACGCGGTCTTCCAGTGCATGCCGCCCTCGCTGCGGACGGGCGAGGCGCCGCAAGGGGTGCGTCGCATCCTGCTCACCGCGTCTGGGGGACCGTTCCTGCGCGCCACGCGCGAGCAGATGGCGGGCGTCACCCCGGACCAGGCCTGCGCCCATCCGCGCTGGCGCATGGGTCGCAAGATTTCGGTCGATTCGGCCACGCTGATGAACAAGGGACTCGAGCTGATCGAGGCCTGCGTGCTGTTCGGGATGGAACCGTCCCGCGTCAGCGTGGTCGTACATCCGCAGAGCATCGTGCATTCGATGGTGGAATACGTGGACGGATCGATCCTGGCGCAGCTCGGCAACCCGGACATGCGCACTCCGATCGCCCACGCCCTCGGTTGGCCGGAGCGGATCGCCTCCGGTGTAGAATCGCTGGATCTCGTGGCCGCCGCGCGGCTCGAATTCGAGGCGCCGGACCTGTTGCGCTTTCCCGCGCTGGTCCTGGCGCGGGCCGCTGCCGAAGCAGGCGGGACGGCGCCGGCGGCGCTCAACGCGGCCAACGAGGTGGCGGTGTCGGCGTTCCTCGCGGGCCGGCTTGATTTCCTGGGCATCCCGGCGCTGATCGATGGTGTGATGTGCGCGCATCGGAACGCGCCTGCGAACGACATTGGGGACATTCTGGAGGCAGATCGCTGGGCCCGTGAACTCGCGCAGGCGGGGCTCGGACGGGCTGCCCGGGCAGGAGCATGACCATATTGACTTACATCCTGGCGTTCCTCGTGGCCATAGGCATCCTCGTCGCGGTGCACGAATATGGCCATTTCTGGATGGCGCGGCGCATGGGGATCAAGGTCCTGCGCTTCTCGATCGGCTTCGGCCGCGTATTGTGGTCGCGGCGCGGCGCGGACGGCACGGAATATGCAATTTCTGCAGTCCCACTAGGGGGTTACGTCAAACTCCTCGACGAGCGGGAAGGACCAGTCGACCCCGCCCTCGCGAGCCAGGCCTACAACCGCAAACCGGCCTGGCGCCGCATCCTCGTGCTGCTGGCCGGCCCTTTCGCCAATTTCCTGTTTGCCGCGGTCGCCTACTGGATCCTGCTGGTCGTCGGCACCCAGGCGCTCAGGCCGGTCATCGGGGACGTGACAGCCGATTCAATCGCGGCCCGTGCCGGGCTGCAGTCAGGCGATGCCATCGTCGGCGTCGCCGGCAAGCCGGTGGCGACGCGCGAAGGCGCGGTGCTGGCAATTCTGGCGCGCCTGATGGACGGCGCCCCGATCGAACTCGCAGTGCAGGACGACGAGGGCGCGGGCAGCCGCCGTAACGTCGACCTCGTGATCGAAGGCGACCGTCGGGCGCTCACCGAGCCGGGCGCGCTGATGTCCGGCCTCGGCTTCGACTTCTGGTACCCGACCATCCCGACCGAGATCGGCAAGATCGTGCCGGGGAGCCCGGCGGAGAAGGTGGGCCTGCAGGTCGGCGATCGCGTCGTGGCAGTGGGGGGGCAGCCTGTGGCCGATTTCCAGGCGATGGTGAAAATCGTCCAGCCGAGCCCTGGCAAGACGCTCACGTTCGCGGTCGAGCGCAAGGGCGAGCGACTCGACATCCCGATCGAAGTCGAGGCGCAGCGCGACGGGGACCGCCTGATCGGCCGCATCGGCATCCAGCCGGTCGCGGGCCTCGCTGTGCCGGCGAGCATGCAGACCGTCGAACGTTTCGGGCCGGTCAGTGCCGTGGGTCATGCGATCGAAAAGACCTGGGACATGTCGGTGCTGACGATCCGCATGATCTGGAACGTGGCCTCCGGCGACGTCTCGGTCAAGAACCTGAGCGGGCCGATCAACATCGCGGAGTACGCGGGTTTTTCCGCGCGACAGGGCATACTGTCGTTCCTTTCCTTCCTCGCGGTCGTGAGCGTGAGCCTGTTCGTGCTGAATCTGCTGCCCATTCCGATCCTCGATGGCGGCCAGGTGGTCTACCAGCTGGCCGAAGTCGTGAAGGGCAGCCCGCTCTCGGAGCGCGCGCAGGCGGTGGGCCAGCAGATCGGCATCCTGCTGCTGCTGGTGCTCATGAGTTTCGCGTTCTACAACGACCTCTCGCGGTTGTTCAGCTGAGTTTCCCCTAAGACAATGCGACTGAAGCTTGCGGCCGTCCTGCCGGCCTTCCTCCTTGCCGTACCTGCCGTTCTCGCCCAGACCGAGAGCGGGGAATTCACCGTCGGCGACATCCGCATCGAAGGCCTGCAGCGCATCACAGAAGGCACCGTCTACAACTACCTGCCCGTGAACATCGGCGACCGGCTCGACAACCGCCGCGTCGACGAAGCCCTGCGGGCGCTGTATGCAACCGGCTTCTTCCGTGACGTCGAGATCCGCCGTGACGGTGGCACGCTCGTCGTGGCCGTGCTCGAGCGCCCCTCGATCGAGAGCTTCACGATCACGGGCAACAAGGACATCAAGACCGAAGACCTGGAGAAGTCGCTGCGCAACGTGGGCCTCTCCCGCGGCAAGACGTTCAACCAGTCCACGCTCGACGAAGTGGAGCGTTTCCTCACTGACCAGTACTTCTCGCGCGGCAAGTACGCCGTGCAGGTCGACACCAAGGTCGAAGAAGTCGCCGGCAACCGCGTCAAGATCGCGGTCGACATCGTCGAGGGCAAGCGCTCGAAGATCCGGCAGATCAACATCGTCGGCAACGAAGCGTTCAGCGACGACGACCTGCTCGAGGACTTCAAGCTGCGCACGCCGAACTGGCTGTCCTGGTACAAGCAGGACGACCGTTATTCGCGCGAAGAACTGTCCGGCGACATCGAGAAGCTGCGTTCGTATTACCTGGATCGCGGCTACGCGAACATGGACGTCGAGACGACGCAGGTCGCCATCACGCCCGAGAAGGATGACATCTTCATCACGCTCAACGTGAAGGAAGGCGACGTCTACCGCATCTCCGACGTCAAGATCGCCGGCAACCTGGTCGTGCCCGAGGAACAGCTCAAGGCGCTGGTCGCCGTGCGCCGCGGCGACGTCTTCTCGCGCAAGATGGTCACGGCGACCACCGAACTCATGCAGCTGCGCCTCGGCCAGGATGGGTACGCCTTCGCCAAGATCGATCCGGTGCCGAAAGAGAACCCCGCCACGAAGGAAATCGAACTGACGTTCCTGGTCGACCCGGGCAATCGCGCTTACGTGCGCAACATCGGTTTCACGGGCAGCACCGGTATCAACGACGACGTGCTCCGGCGCGAAATACGCCAGATGGAAGGCGGCTATCTTTCCAACGCGGCAGTCGATCGTTCCAAGATCCGCCTGCAGCGGCTGCCGTTCATCGAGAAGGTCGAAGTCGAGACCAATCCGGTGCCGGGCACGCCGGACCTGGTCGACGTCACCTACGACATCAAGGAAGGCCTGCCGGGCCAGTTCAGCGGCGGCATCGGTTACTCGGAGTCGCAGTCGATCCTGCTGAACGGCAGCTTCGTGCACAGCAACTTCATGGGCACCGGCAACCGCGTGGCCGCGGAAATCAACGCGGGCCAGTACAGCAAGGTGTTCAGCCTCTCGCACACCGATCCGTACACCAGCATCGACGGCGTCTCGCGCACGGTCTCGGCCGCCTGGCGCAGCATCTCGCAGTTCACGAGGTCGTCGTCGGATTTCCAGACCGAGACCGGCACGCTCGGCCTCGACTACGCCTGGCCGATTTCGGAGTTCCAGTCCGTGCGCATGGGCCTTGCGGCGCAGCGCTCCGACCTGTTCACCGACCCCAACTCGAGCGCCGCCGAAGCGCTCTACTGGGTGCAGAACAACGGCAATACATACACGCAAACGCAGAGCGTCGGCATCCCGCCGATCGCGTTTACCTACTACGGCACAAAGTTCGACACTTTCGAGTACTCGGTCGGCTGGTCGTTCGATTCGCGCAACCGGGCAATGTTCGCCGATCGTGGCGGGCGTCACCGGCTGAGTGCGTCGTACACGTTGCCCGGCAGCGACATCGATTTCGTCAGCATCAACTACGACTACCTGCAGTTCATCCCGATGGGCAAGTGGTTCACGCTGATGTTCAACAGCGAGGCGGGCTACGGCCAGGCGCTTGGCGACACCACGTCGATGCCGCCGTACCGACGGTTCTTCGCGGGCGGCCCGGAGACGGTGCGCGGGTTCCGCGAAAGCCGTCTCGGCCCCAGGGATTCGTTCGGCAACCCGTACGGCGGCAACATCAAGTTCACCAACCAGCTCGAGCTGCTGCTGCCGATGCCGGCAAAATGGAAGAACAGCGCGCGTTTCAGCCTGTTCGTCGACGCGGGCAACGTCTTCTCCAACGACGACGTCGCGTTCGTCGGCCGCGACGGCGTGACGCCAGTGTCTTATGAGTTCGCGTTTGATAAACTACGTTATTCGACCGGCGTCGCAGTCCAGTGGCTGGCGCCGCTCGGCGTCTTCCGGTTCAGCTACGCGGTGCCGCTCAACGAGTTCAAGGGCACCGCTGTTGAATACCCCGACGAGACTGAGGGTTTCCAGTTCTCGATCGGCCAGGCTTTCTGAGGTACCAAGTTCCATGCGCATCAAGACCACCCTGCTTGCTTTCCTGACACTCGCTGCCGTTTCGCTGCCGCTCTCCGCGGCGCAGGCGCAGGCGAAGATCGGCGTCGTCAACGTGGCGCGCCTGCTGCAGGAAACGCCCCAGGCCCAGGCCGCCTCGCAGGCGCTCGAAAACGAGTTCGCCGCGCGCAAGCGCGACCTGCAGAACCTGGAGCGCGACCTCAAGGCCCGCGAGGACAAGCTGCAGAAGGACGGCGCGACCATGGCCGAAGCCGAGCGCCGCAGCCAGGAGAAGGCGCTGCGCGACGGCCAGCGCGAATTCGCGCGCAAGCAGAACGAGTTCATGGAAGACCTGAACGTGCGCCGCAACGAGGCCCTTGGCCAGTTGCAGCGGTCGGTGCTGCAGGAAGTGCAGAACTACGCCAAGACCGCGGGGCTCGACCTCGTGATCGCCGACGCGCTCTTCGCCAGCCCGTCGATCGACATCACCAGCCAGGTGCTGTCGGCGCTGCAGGCGAAGGGCCGCGCACCCGCGAAGCCCTGATCCAGGCCGCGTCAGGACGCAGCGGAGCCGACCGAGCATGCCAGTGCGCCTGGGCGAACTGGCGGCACGTTTCGGCTGCGAACTCCGCGGCGATCCGGACACGCCGATCGAGCGTGTCGCGACGCTGCAGGAAGCGGGCGCGGGCGCGATCTCATTCCTGGCCAACTCCAGGTATCGACGCCAGCTGCCGGGCACGCGTGCCGCGGCGGTGGTGCTCGACGCGTCCTCCGTCGAAGACTGCCCGACCAATGCGCTGATCGCTGCCAATCCCTACGCCACGTATGCGCGGATCGCCCAGATGCTCTATCCCGGGCCTGCACTCCTGTCGGGCCGCCATGCCAGTGCCGTGGTCGAAGCGGATGCCACGGTCGATCCCACCGCTTGGATCGGCCCCAATGCCTACGTCGGCGCGGGGGCCAGGATCGGCGCGCGAGCGCAGATCGGCGCCAACAGCGTCGTGTCCGACCGCGTGGTGATTGGCGCTGACACGCGCCTGGTCGCGCACGTGACACTCTGCGCGGGCGTGCAGCTCGGCTCGCGTTGCCTGATGCATCCGGGCGTCGTCATCGGCGCGGACGGCTTCGGGCATGCGCCGGACCCGGACGGCTACGTCAAGATCCCGCAGGTCGGTTCCGTGCTGGTCGGGGACGACGTCGAGATCGGCGCGAATTCCACCATCGACCGCGCGGCGATCGGTGATACGGTCATCGAGTGCGGCGTGAAGATCGACAACCAGGTGCAGGTTGGCCACAACTGCCGCATCGGCG
>JAOUGW010000175.1 GCA_029865465.1 Gammaproteobacteria bacterium | reverse complement strand
GTCCCCTTTTTTCGTCCCCTATTTCGTCCCCTGATCGTGGCGGGCGGCTTGCTCTCGCACCGCAACATCCACCAGACTCTGCGGCCTCGCGCCCGCTGGCGCAACCCATTGGAATGGCGAAAAAATAATGTCCAGCTCAACCGTACCCGGCGTGCCCGCAGGCACGTTGCTCGGCCACCCGAAGGGACTGTTCCTGCTCTTCGCGACGGAGATGTGGGAACGCTTCAGCTATTACGGCATGCGCGCGTTGCTGGTGCTGTCGCTGGTGGCCGGCGTCGAGGCAGCGAACCCGGGTTTCGGCTGGACGCAGGCCGAAGCGCTCAAGCTGTACGGTCTCTTCACCGGCTTCGTCTACTTCACGCCGCTGATCGGCGGCTGGCTCGCCGACAACTACCTCGGCCAGCGCAAGTCCGTGGTCATCGGCGGCCTGGTGATGGCCGCGGGCCAGTTCACGCTGGCCGCCGCGATTCCGGGCAATCTGCAACTCTTCTATGCCGGCTTGATCCTGCTGGTGCTCGGCAACGGTTTCTTCAAGCCGAACATCTCGACGATGGTTGGCGACCTCTACCCCGAAGGCGACGCGCGCCGCGACGGCGCTTTCACGATCTTCTACATGGGTATCAACGCGGGCGCCTTCCTCGCGCCGCTCGTCTGTTCGACCCTCGGCGAAGATCCCGCCAAGGGCTGGGCGTATGGCTACTTCGCCGCAGGCGTCGGCATGATCCTGTCGGTGATCATCCAGCTGCTGCTCGCACGCAGGTACCTTGGTGACATCGGCGTAGTGCCTGCCGCGCACCGCGCAGCCGCGCTCGCGGGCGGCGACAAGAAGCCGCTGACGCCCGATGAAGTGGATCGGCTGCGGGTGATCTTCATGCTGTTCATGTTCATCGTGCTGTTCTGGGCGGCGTTCGAGCAGGCCGGCGGCCTCATGAACCTGTACGCAGCCGACAAGACCGATCGCATGATCGGCGCATTCGAGGTGCCGGCGGGCTGGTTCCAGTCGCTGAACCCGCTTTTCATCGTGCTGCTGGCGCCCCTGTTCTCGGTCGCCTGGAGCAAGCTCGGCGAGGCAGGCCTCAGTCCACCGACGCCGAAGAAGATGATGCTGGGCCTCGTGCTCACTGGGATCGGCTTCCTCGCCATGGTCGCTGCCGCGCTCGAATCGGAGACAGGCGCCAAGGCCAGCATGCTGTGGCTCGTGCTCGCCTACTTCTTCCACACGACGGGCGAACTCTGCATCTCGCCGGTCGGGCTCTCGATGGTCACGAAGCTCGCGCCACTGCGTCTTGCCTCGCTGATGATGGGGGTCTGGTTCCTGATCAACTTCGTCGCCAACTGGCTGGCCGGCATCATCGGCTCGTACGCGGAGAGCCTCGGCGAGCTGTCGATCTTCGGCGGCCTGGCCGGAACGCTGTTCGCCTTCGCCATCGTGCTGTGGACGCTCTCGGGCACGCTCGTGCGCTGGATGCACGGCGCCGAAGACATCAAGCACTGATGACGGCCGGCGGCGGAGCGGCTGCATGAGACAAGCCGAAGGCGCGGCGGCCCTCGCCCTGCTCGACCGGGAGCTGATCGACGCCAATTCGCCTTCGCCGCTGTATTTCCAGCTGTACACGGTCCTGCACGACGCCATCGTGAAGGGCGTGCTGCCGGTCGGGTCGCGCATGCCGTCCGAGAAGGACCTCGCGGACGGCTTCGACGTGTCGCGCATCACGGCGCGACGCACGCTGGTCGAACTCGCAGCAAAGGGTCTCGTGGTCCGGCACCGCGGCAAGGGCACCTTCGTCAGTCACGCGGATCGCCCGGTGCCGATCGTGGCGCCACTAGGCTCCAACGCGGAAAGCCTCGGCGACCTCGGCCGTGATACGACGCTCACGGTCCTCTCCAAGCGCATGGCCGTACCGCCACCGGACCTGCAGACGGCCTTCGGCCTCGGCGCGGGCACCCGGGTGTGTCAGCTCGTGCGGGTGCGCAGCGCCAGTGGCCAGCCGTTTGCGCATTACGTCTCGTGGACGCCGAAGTTCTCGGCGTCGATGCCGAAGAAGGAATTCGAGGGTGCGAGCCGCCTGACACTGTTCGAACGCTACGGGCTCAGGATCGCCCGCATGGAGCGCTTCCTGAGCGCCGAGGGTGCGTCACCCGACGTTGCCCGCGCGCTCAACGTCCCGAGCGGCAAGCCGCTGCTCAAGCTCGTCCGCTTTTCTTACGACGCGCAAGGCCAGCTGCAGGATCACCTCGTGGCCCGCTACAACTCTGATCTCTTCAGTTATCGCGTCGAAACGAAGGTCGGCCTCGACTGAGTCCGGGGTTCCCACCGACGGTGATCGCGCCGGATTCTTGCTACGCTATTCGTCACTCGCCCACGGTGGCTTGGTTCCGTGAGCATCCCTCTGCCGGAGACCGCCATGTCCCTGAACTGTGTTGTCCAGCGTTCCATCGCCACTGCCCGCCTGCGTCCGCGCCTCGCCGCGGCCGTCGCCATCGCGCTGTGCGCGGTTGCGCCGCGGAGCTTCGCAGCAGCCGAGACCGGCGACGAGTTCGTCGCCCGGCTCAACAAGGAATTCGCGGACATCGCCCTGGAGCTGAACGCGGCCGGCTGGACGCAGGCGACCTACATCACGGTCGACACGCAGCTGCTGAGCGCCCGCGCCAACGAGCGTTTCCTGGCCGCCTTCAGCAAGGCGGTCGAAGAGTCGAAGCAGTTCGACGGCAAGCCGATGAGCGCGGCCTCCCGCCGCGCGATCGACCTGCTGAGGCTCGGCGTCTCCGCGCCAGCACCCGACGATCCGGCGAAGCGGGCGGAGCTGGCCACGTTGCTCGCCGGCATGGACGCCAAGTACGGCTCCGCCAAGTACTGCAGGCCAGGCGAGAAGGAGTGCCGCGACGAGGTGCAGCTGAAAGCGGTACTGGAGAAGAGCCGGGATTACGACGAACTGCTCGACGCCTGGAAGGGCTGGCACGACCAGGCGCGCGGTCTGCGTCCCGACTATGTCCGCTTCACGGAGCTCGCGAACGAAGGCGCGCGTGAACTCGGCTACCAGGACGCGGGCGCGATGTGGCGGTCGGGCTACGACATGCCGGCCGACGAGTTCGCCAAGGAGGCGGCGCGGCTCTACCAGCAGGTCGAGCCGCTCTACAAGGACCTGCAGTGTTATGCGCGCGCGAAGCTTGCGCAGAAGTACGGCGAAGACAAGGTGCCGGCGGGCAAGCCGATTCCGGCGCACCTGTTCGGCAACATGTGGGCCCAGCAATGGGATTCGGCCTACGACATCTTCGAACCGTATCCGGGCGTGAGCCCGCTCGACGTGGACTCGGCGCTGGTCGCGCAGAAGTACGACCCGGTCCGCATGACCAAGTCGGCCGAGCAGTTCTACCAGTCGATCGCGTTTCCTGCGTTGCCGGCGACGTTCTGGGAACGCTCGATGCTTGCGCAGCCGCGCGACCGCGACGTGCAGTGCCACGCGAGCGCCTGGCACATGGACGGCAAGCAGGACGTGCGCATCAAGCAGTGCATCCGCCCCACGGCCGAGGAACTGCGCACGATCTATCACGAGCTCGGCCACGTGTATTACTACCTCTGGTACAGGGACCAGCCGTTCATGTTCCAGAACGGCGCGCATGACGGCTTCCACGAGGCGGTCGGCGACACCGTCACGCTGTCGATGACGCCGGCGTACCTCGCGAAGATCGGGCTGGTGCCGGAGTCGAAGCCCAGCAGGGAAGCGGTGATCAACCAGCAGATGAAGATGGCGCTGGAGAAGATCGCGTTCCTGCCGTTCGGCAAGATGATCGACGAGTGGCGCTGGCAGGTGTTCTCGGGCCAGGTCAAGCCGGAGAATTACAACGCGGCGTGGTGGGCACTGCGCGAGAAGTACCAGGGCATCCGGCCGCCGGTGGAGCGCACCGAGGCCGACTTCGACCCGGGCGCGAAATACCACATCCCGGCCAACACGCCGTACACGCGGTACTTCCTGTCGTTCATCGTGCAGTTCCAGTTCCAGAAGGCTCTCTGCGACGCGGCCGGGTTCAAGGGCCCGCTGTCGGAGTGCTCCGTCTACGGCAACGAGGAAGCCGGCAGGAAGTTCGGCGCGATGCTAGCCAAGGGCGCGAGCCAGCCGTGGCAGGACACTCTCTATGAGCTGACCGGCACCCGGCGGATGGACGGCTCGGCGATCATCGAGTACTTCAAGCCGTTGCAGGGCTGGCTCAAGCAGCAGAACAAGGGCAAGACCTGCGGCTGGTAGGAACCGATCTTCGGCAAGTCCCGCGCGTCGTAGGCATTTTCGCTAAGCCCTGCGGGCGGCAGTCGCGGCCGACTTCCAGTACATTCCGTCCAGTCACAGCGACGGATCAGCGGGACGCGGCGCGTCCCTGGCACCGGATGCGGATCGACCGATACGTTCACGACGAACGCCTGACGTGGGGCGCCGCGTCGGTATTGCTCGTCGTCACCGCGCTGCACGTCGCCGGCATTGGGCGGCTCCTGCTGACCCGCCCGGGAACGGCGGACGACGAGCCGCGACCCCCCATCTTCGAGGTGAGCCTGCTCAAGCTGCCGCCGCCACGCCTGCCGCCGGAGGTGCAGCAGGCACCGGACACTGCGACCGACGCGGTCAAGCAGCAGCGGCCCAAAGTGACGCGCCCGGTGCCGATCCTCGTGGACACGCCCACCACGAATCCCGTGCCGCCCGACACCCAGGTCAAGCGTTACGAAATGGGCGACGAACTGCTGCCGGGCGAACCCGGCCCGCCGATGCCCGAAGACGCCGTCGATGGGGACTCGACCGCATCCGCCACCGCCCAGCAAACCCCCGTCTACTGGAAGATGAAGCTGATCGAGATGAAGCGGCCCAACTACCCGCCTCGCTGCCTGCGCCTGGGGATCGAAGGCACGGTGCGCCTCCGCGTGCTGGTCGGCGAGGACGGACGGCCGCAGGACGCGGCCATCGGCACCAGCAGCGGCGACGCAGGCCTCGACCAGGCGGCGCTCGATGCCGTGCGCGAATGGCGATTCGAGCCGGCGAAGCGCGACGGCGTGCCCTTGCGCGCCTGGTGCATCGTTCCCATCACGTTCTCGTTGCAAGACTGACTACAGGATCCGGCCATGCATCCCACCGAAGCCCTGACCACGATGAGTTTCGCCAACTTCCTGCGCGAGACGGACGCCGTCGGGCTGTTCGTCTTCGGGCTGCTGGTCCTGATGTCGATCGTCTCGTGGTACTTCATCGTCCTGAAGGCCGCGCGGGTCGTCCGGATTCGCACGCGCTCGCACCACGTCGTAACGACGTTCTGGAAGACGCCCACGGAGCAGGCTCTTGGTTACCTCGAGCAACAGCCCGACTGGGAGCCGTTCTCCAAGATCGCGCTCGACGGCGAATTCGCCATGGGGCATCACGATCGCCTGACCGAAGAGCGCGTCGCGGGCACGCTGCACCGGGCCGAGTTCCTCGACCGCTCGCTGCGTTCCTCGATCAACCGCGAGACGGAACGCCTCGAAACCGGTCTCACCTTCCTTGCGACCGTCGGCAGCACGGCCCCGTTCGTCGGCCTGTTCGGTACGGTCTGGGGAATCTTCCATGCGCTCGTGCGCATCGGCGCGACCGGCGAAACCTCGCTCGACCAGGTGGCGGGACCCGTGGGCGAAGCACTGATCATGACAGCGCTCGGCCTCGCCGTCGCGGTGCCAGCCGTGCTCGGCTACAACCTGCTGGTGCGCAACAACCGCGTGATCATCGCGAGCTTCCACGCATTCGCCGAGGACCTGCTCGCCTATCTCACGACCGGCGCGCGCGTGCCTTCCTCGATGGACCACCATCGCGCGCATCGCCTGCAGCAGCAGGCGGCCTGAAGCTCACACCCGGGAGACGGCCATGGCATTCAGTGGACTTGGCGGCGGCAGCGGCACTCCACACTCGGCCCCGATGGCCGAGATCAACATGATCCCGCTCGTGGACGTCATGCTGGTATTGCTGATCATCTTCATGATCACCGCCCCCCTGGTCGCCCACAAGATCAAGATCGACCTGCCGCAGGCATCGACCGTGCTGCTGGAGGAGAAGCCGGACACGATCGTCATCGCGCTGATGGCGGACGGAAAGATGTTCCTGAACGACGTGCCGATCGATCGCAAGGGGATGGTCGAGCGACTCGCTGCCGAAGCGCAACGCAAGCCGCAGCCGGAACTGCACCTGCACGTCGACCGCACGCTGCAGTTCCAGTCGCTCGCCACGGTCATGGCCGATGCGCAGAACGCGGGGATGGTCAAGGTCGGCATCGCAACGGATCCGATCAAGGCCAAGGAGGGCGGCTGACGGACCGGGAGGAGTGCGAGATGACGCTCACCGTGACGCTCGAGTTCTCGGAGGAGGAACTCGACTACTTCCGCTCCCGGATGCATCGCGTGCGCGATCGGAACGGACAGCGTCCTCCACGCGAAATCGCCGCTGCAGCCCTGGCGGAGGTGGAGCGTTTGCGCTCGATGGCGCGCTCCCCGTTCGTCCGGCGCCGCATCGATCGTGTTGCATCCCTGGTGGCCATGCTGGACGACCCGGAGTGGCAGTTGCCCGAGCTCGAGCGCGGCCGCGTGCTCGATGGCCTCGCCTACGTCGCCGATGTCGAGGACCTCGTCCCGGACAATGTGCCGGTGCTGGGCCTGGTGGACGACGCGATCATGCTGGAACTGCTGTTGCGCGAACTCCAGCATGAACTCGAGGCCTACGATGAGTTCGATGAGTACCGTCGTGACGAAGCGGCGCGCCGCGACAAACCCGGCGTGCACCGCCCGGTGTCGCTTGAGGACTGGCTCGCGTCTCGTCGCGAAGCGCTGCACGCAAGAATCCGGGAGCGGCGCGATCGCGACCTCACGCGGGACGGCGATGCGTACCGGTTGATCACGCGCTTCTAGCCAAGGGCGCCGCGGCCTTCGGCTTTACCCGATGAACTCGTGACGCGGCGCACGTATGGTGCCTACGTCTGGTAC
>JAOUGW010000015.1 GCA_029865465.1 Gammaproteobacteria bacterium | reverse complement strand
GTCGTGCGGACGGTCATTGCCGCAGTCTAGCCTGCGGCAGGGGATGGGGGATGGGGGTTGGGGGATAGTCGGAATAGAAGCGGCGATGAATTCGATTGCAGCCCCTTCCGACTAACCCCTAACCCCTATCCCCTAACCCCTCAAACCCGTCCTACAGGACGGGTTTGATGCGCCAGATCCGCTCCGCGTACTCGCGGATGCTGCGGTCGCTCGAGAACTTGCCCATGCTGAGCGCGTTGAGCACCGCCTTCCGGCTCCACTCGTCGGGCTGCAGGTACAGCGCGTCCACCTCGTCCTGCGCCCTGGCGTAGGCAGCGAAATCTGCCAGCACGAAGTACGGCTCGCCGTCGGAGAGCAGGCGCTCCACGATCGGCTTGCCGTCGAACACGTTGGCGGGCGAGAAGTAGCCCGAATCGATCATGTCGAGCGTGCGAGCCAGGTCTGGGTTCGAGGCGACGAACGTCTGCGGCGCGTACCCGCGCGCTTTCAGGCCGGTCACCTCGTGCGCCTGCAGGCCGAAAATGAAGATATTCTCTGGACCGACCTGCTCACGGATCTCGACATTGGCGCCGTCGAGCGTGCCGATCGTGAGCGCGCCGTTCAGCGAGAGCTTCATGTTGCCCGTGCCGGAGGCCTCGAGGCCCGCGGTCGAGATCTGCTCCGACAGGTCGGCGGCCGGCATGATCCGCTGCGCGAGCGAGACGTCGTAGTCGGGCAGGAAGACCACCTTCAGCTTGCCCTGGATGGTCTCGTCCGCGTTGACGATGCTGGCGACGTTGTTGATGAGCTTGATGATGCCCTTGGCCATCACGTAGCCCGGCGCGGCCTTGCCCGCGAAGAGCACGGTGCGCGGCACGGCGTACGCCTCGGGGTTCGCCCGCAGCCTGTGGTAACGCGTCACGACGTACAGCAGGTTCAGCAACTGCCGCTTGTATTCGTGGATGCGCTTGACCTGCACGTCGAACAGCGAGTGCACGTCCAGGTCGACGCCGACGCGGCGCTGCACCTCGGCGTCGAGGCGGCGCTTGTTGGCCAGCTTGATCTCGCGGAACTCGCGCCGGAACCCGGCGTCCTCCGCCAGCCCGCGGATGCGGTCGAGTTCCTCGAGGTCGTTTTCCCAGGAATGGCCGAGGTGCCGGGTGATCAGCGCCGAGAGTCCGGTGTTCGACTGCTTGAGCCAGCGCCGCACGGCTATGCCGTTCGTGACGTTGGTGAAGCGGTCCGGGTACAGCTCGGCGAAGTCGGCGAAGATCGTCTTCGTCATCAGTTCGGAGTGGAGCTTGGCCACTCCGTTGATCGTGTGGCTCGCGACGACCGCGAGGTTCGCCATGCGGACCTGGCGCCCGCCGCCCTCGTCGATGAGCGACATGCGGCTGCGGCGTTCGCTGTCGCCGGGCCAGCGTGCCGTGACTTCGTCGAGGAAGGCACGGTTGATGAGGTAGATGATCTGCAGGTGGCGCGGCAGGATCCGCTCGAAGAACGCGATCGGCCAGACCTCGAGCGCCTCGGGCAGCAGCGTGTGGTTGGTGTACGAGAACACACGCCGCGTGATCATCCAGGCCTGCTCCCATTCGACCTCGTGCTCGTCGACCAGCAGCCGGACCAGCTCCGGGATGGCCAGCGCGGGGTGCGTGTCGTTCAGCTGGATCGAGAGCGCTTCGTGCAGGGAGTCGAAGCTGCGGCCTTCGGCGAGGTGCTGCGCGAGCATGTCCTGCAGGCTTGCGCTGACGAAGAAGTAGTGCTGCTTGAAGCGCAGCTCCTTGCCCTGCGGCGTGGTGTCGTCCGGGTACAGGATGCGCGAGACGTTCTTCGCCTCGGCCTGCGCCCAGGACGCCTCGACGTGCCGGCCGGCATTGAACAACTCGACACTGAATGGCGCGATGGCGCGGCCTGCCCAGAGGCGCAGGTGGTTGACGGTCGGACCGCGGTTGCCCGGGATCAGCTGGTCGAAACCGACGGCCCAGATGTTGTACGTGTCGACCCAGCGGTACCGCGTGTGGCCCTGCGCGTCCTGCGTACCGATGCAGCGGCCGCCGAAGCGGACGACGTAACGGGCGTCGTCGCGTTCGATTTCCCACGGGCTGCGCTCGCGCATCCACGTGCTCGCGACCTCGCGTTGCCGCCCGTCCTCGTCGATGACCTGCGTGAAGATGCCGTAGTCGTAGCGGATGCCGTAGCCGACCGCCGGGTACTGCAGCGTCGCGAGCGAATCGAGATAGCAGGCCGCGAGGCGGCCAAGACCGCCAGTGCCGAGACCCGGGTCGTTCTCTTCCTGCGCCACGCGCTCGAGGTCGTAGCCGAGTTCGGCCAGCGCTTCGCGTGCTTCCTGCACCAGGTCGCCCTCGAGGCTGGCGAGGCCGTTGATGAGCGAACGCCCGAGCAGGTATTCGACCGACAGGTAACAGATGCGCTTGACGCCTGCCTGGGTGATGCGGCGCTGCGTGGACAACCAGCGCGCGGCAAGCTCTTCGCGCACCGCGAGCGAGAGCGCATCGTAGATGTCCCGCTGCGTGGCGGATTCGGGGTCCCTGCCGAGCGAGCGCGTCAGGCGGTCGAGCAGGACAGCGCGCAGCGTGCCGGGCTGCAGCGTGATTCCACTCAGCAAAGCGGTGCTTCTCACGTGATGACTCCGTACTCTCGCGCGGAATTGTCCGCGTCTTTTTGTTCGACTTCTTCGATCAGGAGACGCTGCGGCGCGTCACAGTTTCTGCAGCGTCCGTTCGGCGACGATGCGCCAGCCCTGCGCTTCCTTCGCGAGCGTCAGTTCCTTGACGTACGCATCCTTGCCGAAGCGCTGCACGAACGTCACGACCTTGCGGTCGGGACCAGCGTCCTTCGCCTTGAGTTCTTCGAGTCGCGCCTCGGGCACGGCGCCGCTCGCGACCTGCTGCTTGAGGTCCTCGATGTAGGCGCCGGCCCCGCCCTTCTCCGCTGACTGGAACTGGGGCGAGTAGAACGACGCCACCTGGTCCGGTTTGCGGTTCGCCCACGCGGAGCCCCAGACGTACACGGCCTCTTCGGCCGAGCCGGCCATGACGGCCTTGGGCCCGAAATACGGGGGCGGCTGGTCGAGGCACTTGGGTGCCGGGTCCAGCTTCGCGGGATCGGGTGCTACGGGCGGAATGTTCATGCCGCCGCTCAGGCGTTCGCTGCCCGTCACGCCTTCCGGCATTTCCAGCCGGGGTCGTTCCCGCGCAGCGAGGTACTCGGGGTTGTCGCCACAAGGATTCTTGGTGGCGCAGCCTGCCAGCGCGGCGAACGCCAGGCCCGGCAGGACCAGCAGGCGTAGCGAAATGCTCGAAACGGGCATTGGCGGATCACCAGGCACAAGAATGCGAAGGGCACGCATTGTAGCGTTCCCCCGCCCGGATGTGCCGCACCCGGTGCGTCACAGGTTATAGCCGCGCCGCGAGCGCAGCACCTCGACCTGGTCGAGCTCCCACAGGTGCACCGGGGCGCCGCGGCGCACGAACATGCCCGACCCGGCATTGATGAACGAGCGTGCGAGCCGTTTGCGGTACCACTCGGCGGGGCGGATGTGGACGTTCCGGTCCGTGCGGCGCTTGTCGCAGTACAGTTCCCAGTCCTCGCGGGTCAGCGCGCCGAAGTGCAGGACGCCCTGGCACAGGCGCGCGAGGTTGCGCAGGCCGGCGGCCGCCGGGCGCGCCGGCAGATACTGGAATACGTCGTAGCAGATCACGAGGTCGAACGGTCTGGCCGATTCGAAGGTAGCGGCCGACCCCTGGGTCCAGCCGTGCTTGTCGCAGAGGTACTGGCTGACCTCGAGGCCGGTGTACCTGGCCTTCGGAAAGTGCCGCAGCAGCTGGTCGCGCATCAGGCCCAGCCCGCACCCCACGTCGAGGATCGAGCGCACCTGCAGCTCGCCGTGACTGGCGAAGGCCGCGACCAGGTCGGCACGCCGGACCATCTCCCTGCCGGTCACGACCCGCGTGCGCGGGTCGAGGTAGAAGCGCCGGAAGAAGGCGGCGTCGAACTGCTCGGTCGGTGCGGCTTTTCTGGGCACAGTCGTTTGCTGTCCTGGCAGTGGGCGTCGTCGGCCGGCGATCTTGATTCAGTAGCTAAAGCTTAAAGTATTTTGCGAATGAGCCTTTGTCATTCATCATTTGCGTAGTTTAGCCGAACAACGCATCGTCCCGGCAGCCGCGCCTGGCGCGCTCGCCTGCCCCGCCCCGGTTGCATCGCGGCCGCGCGCCCCCACTTCGTGCTCCATGCACGAATCAGACAGGCGGCCGCGACGATGAACCGACGCGAAATGCGCTCGTGGATGTGGGCAGAAACGGCCGACCTGCTCGACCAGGCCGACCGCCTGCAACGGCAATTCTTTCGGCTGGCCGCGCAGCCGGCCGACCGGCGCCAGCAGCCACGCTGGGAGCCGCCGGTCGACGTCTTTGCCGGTACGGATCAGGTGCTGGTCGAAGTCGCTCTGCCAGGCGTTCCGGAGGAGCGCATGGAGTTGATCCTGGCACCGGGTGAACTCGTCATTCGTGGCGAGCGCGCCCTGCCGAACCGGCCGGCCGGCACGACACTCCAACGATTGGAGATCCCCTACGGTCGGTTCGAGCGCCGTCTGGCACTGGGGCCAGGGCATTGGGACCTGGTCGACCGGCGACTCGCCGATGGCTGCCTGCAACTGTTGCTGGCCCGCCGCTGATGAACGAACGGACAGGTGACGACCCCATGAGCACGGACATGAAGCACGACCGGGACGACGCATCGAAGATGCCCGTGGCGACCCCGAACGCCTGCACCGAGGCCGGCAAGGCACCCGGCCTGCCGGACGACATGCTGATCATCCTGCCGGTCCGCAACCTCGTGCTGTTCCCCGGGGTGATCCTCCCCGTCGCGATCAAGCGCGAGAAGACCGTCGCCGGTGCCCAGGAAGCCGTGCGCGTCGAAGGCAAGGTCGGGTTCCTGCTGCAAAAGGACCCCCAGGCCGACGATCCGACGTTCGGCGAGCTGCACAGGATCGGGACGGCGGCAACGATCGTCCGCTACATCACCGCGCCCGACGGCACACATCACCTGGTCTGCCAGGGCGAGCGGCGCTTCCGCGTCCTCGACGCCGTGGGCGGCTTCCCGTACCTCGTTGCGCGCGTCGAATACCTCAGCGACACCGGGGTCCATCATCCAGAGGTCGAGGCGCGCTCGTTGCTGCTGAAGCAGAAGGCGGTCGAGGCCATCACGCTGCTGCCGCAGGCTCCCGCCGAGCTCGCCAACTCGATCCAGGCGATTGAATCGCCCGCGGCCCTCGCCGACACGATCGCGAGCTTTCTCGACGTGAAACCGGCCGAGAAGCAGGAACTGCTCGAGACCACCGAGATCCGCGAGCGGCTCGAGCGTGTCGCGACGCACCTGACGCGCCGCGTCGAAGTGCTGAAGCTGTCGCGCCAGATCGAGGAACAGACCAAGGAAGCGATCGACGACCGCCAGCGTGAGTACGTGCTGCGCGAACAGTTGAAGCAGATCCAGAAGGAGCTCGGGGAAGAGACGGAAGGCGAGGAAGCCGAGGAACTGGCCGAGGCCATCACCAGGGCTGGCATGCCGCCCGAGGTCGACGAGCACGCGCGCAAGGAGCTGAAGCGTCTCGAGCGCATGAACGAGGCGAGCGGCGAGTATTCGATGGCGCGCACGTACCTCGACACGCTGATCGCGTTGCCATGGTCCAAGCTCGACGCCGAGTCGATCGATATCGAGCGTGCCCGCGGCATCCTCGACGCAGACCATTATGGGCTCGAGAAGATCAAGAAGCGCATCCTCGAGTACCTCGCGGTACGCAAGCTGAACCCCGAAGGTCGCAGTCCGATCCTGTGCTTCGTCGGGCCTCCCGGCGTCGGCAAGACCTCGCTCGGCCAGTCGATCGCGCGTGCGGTCGGCCTGAAGTTCCAGCGCACCAGCCTCGGTGGCACGCACGACGAGGCCGAGATCCGCGGGCATCGGCGCACCTACATCGGCGCGCTGCCGGGCAACATCATTCAGGCAATCCGCAAGGCCGGCACGCGCAACCCGGTGCTGATGCTCGACGAGATCGACAAGCTCGGTCACGGCATCCAGGGCGATCCAGCGTCGGCGCTGCTCGAAGTGCTGGACCCCGAGCAGAACTCGACCTTCCGCGACAACTACCTCGGCGTGCCGTTCGATCTGTCGAAGGTGCTGTTCATCGCCACGGCGAACCAGCTCGACACGATCCCGGGCCCGCTGCGCGATCGCATGGAAATCATCGAGCTCACGGGTTACACGGAGGAGGAAAAGGTCGAGATCGCACGGCGCTACCTCGTGCGCCGCCAGCTCGAAGCCAACGGCCTGAAGGCCGAGCAGGTCTCGGTCTCCGACGAGGCGCTGCACTCGATAGCGCGCGAATACACGCGCGAAGCCGGCTGCCGCAGCCTCGAGCGTGAAATCGGCGCAGTGCTGCGCAACGTCGCGGTGCGCGTGGCCGAAGGCAAGGCGACGTCAGTCCGCATCGAAGCCGGCGACGTACAAGAGATCCTCGGCGCGCCGAAGTTCGAGAACGAAGTCGCCATGCGCGTCAGCGTGCCGGGCGTGGCCACCGGCCTCGCATGGACGCCGGTGGGCGGCGACATCCTGTTCATCGAGGCGACCCGCATTCCGGGCAGCGGCAAGCTGATCCTCACCGGGCAGCTCGGCGACGTGATGAAGGAAAGTGCGCAGGCGGCGCTGAGCCTGCTCAAGTCGCAGGCCGAGTCGCTCGGCGTGGATTCGACGCGGTTCGAAAAGAGCGACATCCACGTGCACATCCCGGCAGGCGCGATCCCGAAGGACGGGCCGAGTGCCGGCGTGACGCTCTATACGGCGCTCGTGTCGCTGATGACCAACAAGACGGTGCGCAACGACGTCGCCATGACGGGTGAGATCAGCCTGCGTGGCCTCGTGCTGCCAGTCGGCGGCATCAAGGAGAAGACCGTGGCCGCGCATCGGGCCGGAATCCGCACGGTGATGCTGCCGGCGCGCAACCGGCGCGACCTGGACGACATTCCGGAGAGCGTGCGCAAGGAGCTGACCTTCGTGTGGCTCGAGCGCGTCGAGGATGCGGTGGCGCAGGCGATCGATGGGGCGGTGCCGAAGGCCGCGTGACTGCCTCTCTGGCTCTAGCGGGAGAGGTCGGGCGCAGCGCGGGGAGAGGCCAGGCGTCCGATCCGGCATGCCCAGTCGCGCTTGGAAAGGCAGACACGCGCGCGCCAGGACATGCCGGATCAGACGCCTGATATCACGCGCCTGAGCGCCTTTTCCGCAGAAGCGGAAAAGGTCGCACGGCGCAAGCAACGTCACCGCTGGCGTTCGAGCGACTGTTCCGCCGCGGACACACGCAAGAACGTGCACGCGGGTGGGCTGGCCGCCGGGGTTTCAACGCGTAGCGCAGCTTTAATCCGATTCCTCGCGAACCGGGTCAATGCGCGCACCGCCGGCTCCCTGGCTTGGTTGCCTGCGCCAGCATTCCTCCATGGGGAGCAATGATCGGGCGGCTGATTTGTGCTCGATCGGAACGGCCCGGTTACTGGCGCCGTGCGACCTTTTCCGCTTCTGCGGAAAAGGCGCGTGATGTGAGGCGTTCGATCCGACATGTCCTGGCGCGCGCGTGTCTGCCTTTCCAAGCGCGACGGGACATGTCGGATTGGACGCCAACGCCCTCGCACGCGCTGCGCGCGGCGTCTCCGCCGAAGCACTAGGCACTTGGCACTTGGCACTAGAGCCTGATGCGCTGCCACCGCCCCGACCGCCAGCGCAGGTACAGCGCGCTGCCCAGCAGCACCACGTAGACCAGCAGCCCGGTCCACCCGCCGGCCGCGCCATAGCCGTACTGCGGCAGGAAGTCGACCCAGCCCTGGCCCGGCGCAAACGACAGCGAATGCGCGAGCGGGACGAAGACACCCCAGGCGAACACGAAGAACAGCACGGCCGGCACCTTCACGTCGCCCGCGCCGCGCAATGAGAAGCCGCTGCCCAGGTTGAGGCCGTCGAAGATCTGGTATCCCGCCGCGATCCAGAGCAGCACGATGCCAATCTGCACGACGTCCGCCGACTGCGGGTCCGCGGCATTCATGAAGGTCGGCAGCAGCCACGGGCCCGACAGCGCGACCAGCACGCCGAGCGTGCCCATGAACGCGACGGTCAGCCAGATGATCGCGTTGCCGAGCCTGCGGGCCCAGTCGCGATCGCCCGCACCGATCGACTGGCCGACCAGCGTCGTGCCGGCGAGCGCGATGCCGATGCCCGGCATGTACGACATCGAGGTCAGCATCATGATGATCTGCGTGGCAGCGCCATCGACGGTGCTCAGTCGCACCTGCATCAACTGGAACAGCGCCATGCCGAACAGGTCGGCTGCGTACATCGCACCCATCGGCAGGCCCAGCCGATACTGCCGTGCGAGGCTGCGCAGGTCGGGGCGCCAGGTCAGGTGCGACCTGTACTTCGTGCGCAGTTCCTCGCCCAGGAACAGCCACAGCGCGAAGCCGAGACCGCACACCATGCTGACGTTGGTGGCCCAGGCCGAGCCCGCGATTCCGCCGTCGAGCTTGAAGATGAAGAGCCAGTTCAACGCCGCATTCACGATCGCGACGAGTCCCGTGGTCATTACGGCGATGCGCGGCCGCGAAATGCCGTTGAAGAATCCGAGCACGGACCACAGCGCGACCCCTAACGGTGCGCCGAGCATGCGTGGCTGCCAGAACGCCATGGCCTGTGCGGAAACCTCGTGCGCGAGGCCGAACGGCGCGAACAACACCGGGCCGGACCACGCGAGCAGCGCGAAGAAGGGCAGTGTCAGCGCGCTGGCCGTGAGCGCGACCCAGGTGGAGTGGCTCGCGCGCGTGAAACGCCCGCCGCCCTCGGCCTGCGCCACGAACGTCTGGACGGCGAGCCCGACACCGCCGACCAGCATCAGGAACAGCAGCACCACCCAGTAGACCGCGGCCATGCCGGCCATCGCCGTGGTCGAGATGTGGCCGACGAACCACGTGTCGGTGAGGCTGATGACGGCCTGCAGGCTGCTGTTCAGCATCAGCGGCAAGGCCAGCATCGCGACGGCGCGATAGTCGATGACGGTCCGTCCCGTCGCAGGATGCCGCTTCTGCGCCGGCAATGGCAGCGCAGCCGGCTGCGAGACGGTGATCGTCCCGGCCGGCGGCGGCTCGGCTGCGGTCATGGCAGTGTGCGCATCACCGGCGCATCTGCCGGTGCACGAAAAAATAGTAGAGCGAGCCCAGGAACACGAGCAGGCCGCCCACCCACAGGGTGATGCGGTGCAGGTTGCCCTGCATCAGCTGCTCGTCCTGCCCCGCCGTGACACCGACCCAGCAGAGCACGGCGCACCAGAGGCCCGATCCAATGATCGTCGCTAGCGAATACCAGCCGAAGTGCATGCGCACGACGCCCGCGGGGATGCCGATCAGGTGACGGATGACCGGGAGCAGGCGCGAGATGAACACACCGACCATCCCGTAATGCGACGACCAGGCTTCGGCCCGCTCGATTTTTTCCGGCGTGATCGCCACGTAGCGGCCGTATTTCATCAGCAGCGGTCGGCCGATCAGGTACGAGGCCCAGTACATCACGCTGGCGCCAACCCACGAGCCAGCGGTGCCGGCCAGCACGATGCCGGGCAGTGAAAACGTGCCCTTGGAGTGCGCCAGGTACGCCGCCGGCGGAATGACGAATTCGCTCGGCACTGGCAGGATGGAACTCTCCATCGCCATCAGCAGCCCGATGAGCCAGTAGCCCCCCTGGTCGAGCGCAGCCAGGTACCACTGGATCAGGGACGCGAGCATCTCGTGCATCGGGGTGCTTCTAGCTTGAAGAGTGCAGGGTGCAGGCGGCGGGACGTGGATCGCGCCGGGCAGGCCCGCATTTTGCCAGACCCGGGCGGTGCTCAGGCGGCGGACTCGGTAGGACGAGGCCCGCACAGATGCGACAATGTCCGGACGCCGCCGATTGGAATACCTGGAAGATGATGGACGACCTCAAGAAGATGTCCTGTGCGCCCCGCGCCCTGGGCGCCATGCTGGCCCTGTATTCCATCTTTGCCGGGCCCGCCGGCATCGCTGCGGGACTGCCGATTCCCGGGCTGGCTGCCGCCGGGACGCCGGCCGAAACTGCGCCCGGGCCCGCCACGCCCGAACCGATTGCGGCTGGCGACATCCCCATGCGTGCCGACGAGGACGAGCGCTTCACGCAGGACGTCCTCGTTCGTGCCCGACAGCACGACAGCGGCAGGAAACTCGGCACGGAGCTCGATGCGATTACCACGGGTATCCTCAACCTGTCGCAGGCTTCGAAGCAGGAGGACCTGCAGCAGCTCTCGGTCATCCAACTCGAAAGCCTCGAGAACCATTGGCGGTTCTATGACCGGGAACTGACGGACTGGCGGCGCGACCTCGACCGCATCACCAACCCTTACACCGAGGACGCCGCACAACTCGCGCAGAAGCATGCCGTGTGGGAAGCCACGCTGGCCGCGCTCGCCGAGGGGGGCGTCACGTCGGCGCTGAGCGATCGTGTCAAGGTGATCCTGGGCCAGATCGCGCTGGCGGAGCGGGCGCTGGCCGAACCGATGGACGAGCAGTTCAAGCTGCGGCGTCGTGCCAACAAGGTCCAGTCGAGCATCGAAGCCGGCACGAAGAGCGTCGAGGCCGCGATCTCGTATTACGACCGCCGGCTGGGCATGATAGACGCGGTCCCGGTCTGGCAGTCCTGGAACGACACCAGGTTTTCCGCGCAGGAATTGCGAGGCGCCGAGACAGGCCTGCGACTCGAGGCGTCGTTCATCCAGGAATGGAGCGCCGCGAACCAGCACCGCCTGCGCGGGTACAAGGCGGCGGCCGTCGTGCTGCTGCCGCTGCTGCTGCTGCTCGCATATCGCCGCCGGAAGAGGATCTACACCGAGCCCGAGATGCAGGCGGCCGCGCGGGTGCTGCGGCGCCCGGTCTCCGCGTGGCTGCTGCTCGTGCTGATCGGCGTGGTCATCGTGTTCCCCGACGCGCCGCTTGCGCTGCGCCAGCTGGCGCTGCTGCTGGCACTGATCCCGGTGCTGCGGCTGCTGCCGCAGAAAGTCTTCCAGGCCCTCGGGCCCTGGCCTTACGTGGGCACCGCGCTCTACCTGTTGTATCGCCTGGGCTTCCTGCTGCTTGGCCAGCCACTGTTCTACCGGCTCTACATCCTCGCCGTGACCTGCATCGCGGCGTGTGCAGCCGCATGGCTGCTCGGCTCGGCGAAACGACGGCGCGTGCGCCAGGGAATGCCGCCGGCGCCGGTCCCCGTGCGCGCGCTCGGCTGGACCGCTGTCCTCGCACTCGTAGTCTCCGTAATCGCAAACGTCGTCGGCAATGTGTCGCTGGCGGAGATGCTCGGCAGCGCGGTACTCGACAGCGCCTACGTGGGCCTCGCGCTGTACGCTGGCGTCAACGTACTGTCGTCGATCCTGAGCCTGCTGCTCGCAAGGCAGGAGATGACGCGTTTCCGCGTGATCACCCAGCACGCGGGTCCGTTGCTCGCAAGCACCAGCAAGCTGATCGCAGCGGCCGCGGCAGTCGCGTGGATCGCCGTGACGCTGAACCAGTTCCGCGTTGCGCGACCCATTTTCGGCGAAGCCAGGGCGGTGCTCACCCACCCGATCACGTTCGGGCAGATCTCCGTCACGCTTGGCAGCATCCTGCTGTTCCTGTTCTCGGTCTATGTCGCGTTCTGGGTCGCGCGCACGGTACGGCTGATCCTGCGCGAAGAAGTACTGCCGAAGATGGCACTGCCGCGCGGCGTCGACAACAGCATCTCCTCGCTCAGCTACTACGCGCTCGTGCTCATTGGCCTGATGGTCGCGCTGGCCGCCGCCGGCTTCGAGACCTCGCAGTTCGCCATCATCTTCGGCGCCCTGGGTGTCGGCATCGGCTTCGGCCTGCAGAACGTGGTCAACAACTTCGTCTCGGGCCTGATCCTGATGTTCGAGCGTCCGATCCAGCCGGGCGACGTCGTCGAGGTGTCAGGCACGTCGGGCACGGTGCGTGCGATCGGCATGCGCGCCACGAGGCTGACCACGTTCGAGGGCGCCGACGTCATCGTGCCAAACGGCACGCTGCTGTCCGAGAAGCTGATCAACTGGACGCTGAGCGACATGAACCGTCGCATCGACGTGGAAGTCGGCGTGGCCTACGGCTCCGACCCGCGCCGCGTGCTGGCGCTCCTGCGCGAGGTGGCCCAGGACACGCCCGGCATCTCGCGCGAGCCGGTGCCGGCGATCGTCTTCAAGGGTTTCGGCGCCAGCTCGCTGGACTTCAGCATCCGCGCCTGGACCAACGACTTCGGCGACTGGGTGACGATCCGTACCGAATTGACGGCGCGGGTGTACGAGGTGCTGGCGAAGGAAGGCATCGAGATCCCATACCCGCAGCAGAACATCCACATCCGCAGCGTGCCGCCTGAGATCGGCCGGCAGTTCGCCGGCGCGATCCCGCCGCAGCCGGGTGCTCCTCGGCCGGCGTAGTGCTGCTCGAGGCCGGGCTGCTGAATGGTGGCGTCGGCATGGTCGCAGCCGCGCTCGGCGGCATCGCACTTGCGGTCGCGCTCTACAGCGCTCCGTGGACAGCCTGGCTTGGCGACGGCGAACGGCAGTGGGTCTGGTTCGGGTCGATGGCGCTGCTGGTCGTCGTCTGGTCGATGAAGGCCGGCATCTCGCCCGGCCTGTCGGTGCGCTTCCTGCTGGTGACGGCGCTTACGCTGATGCACGGCTGGCAGCTCGCCATCGTGGCCGGGGCGCTCGTGCTCGTCGTGCTCTCGGTCGTGGGCATCGCGGACTGGCACCTCTACGGCGCCAACCTGCTGTGCATGGCCGTCGTGCCGGCCCTGTTCACGGCCTGGTTCCACGAACTGGTGCATGCGCGCCTGCCGCACAACTACTTCATCTACTTCTTCGTCACGACCTTCCTGGGCGCGGCGCTCGCGTTCAACGTCGCCGGCCTCGTGCGCGTTGCGCTGCTGGCGGCCAGCGGCACACTGGATGCCGCTCGCGCCGGGCCCGAGTACTTCGCGATCCTGCCCTTCATGAGCTTCGGCGAAGCGGTCGTCAATGGCACCATCATCGGCATGGCCGTGGTCTATCGGCCGCGCTGGGTCATGAGTTTCGACGACCGGTTGTACCTGCGCCGGCGCTGAACGACGGCGGTCCGTGCGTTAGAATGGCCGCACCGATTCCTCGCAACCCGTCACGCCATGCCTACCTACGATTACCTCTGTCCCGCCAACGGTCGCGTCGTCGAAGTCAGCCACAAGATGGCGGAAAGGATTTCGACGTGGAGCGAACTCTGCCGGCTGGCCGGCCTGCCGCTCGATGGCACGCCGGGGAAGGCCAAAGTGGAAAAGCTGATGAGCGCGAGTGGCGTCGTGCACGCCGGCTCGCTCGGCAGCAGCTACGAAAGGCCTTGCGACACGGGTCCCTGCGGTGGCGGTGGCTGTGGCAGCGGCGGCTGCGCTATCTGACGTCACCGGGCAGATCGAACACGAGCACCTCCGCCCCTTCGCCGCCCGACAGGCGCAGGTCTGGTTCGTTCGTCAGCTTCAGCGCGTCCCCGGCCTCGAGCGCCTCGCCGTTGGCAGCGATGCGTCCGCGGGCGACGTGGACGTAGACCAGGCGTCCAGGTGCGACGCGCAACTGGCTCTGCTCCGGTCCGTCGAAGAGTCCCGCATAGACCTGCACGTCCTGGTGAATCTGCACGGAACCCTGCGCCCCGTCGGGCGACGCAATGAGGCACAGGCGGCCGCGCTTCTGGTCCGCGCTGAAGCTCTTTTCCTCGTACCCCGCGGGGATGCCGACGACGTTCGGCACGATCCAGATCTGCAGGAAGTGCACGGGCCGCTGGTGCGACCCGTTGAATTCGCTGTGCTGCACACCGCTGCCGGCGCTCATCCGCTGGACGTCGCCGGGGCGGATGGTCGAACTCGTCCCGGTCGAGTCCTTGTGCGCGAGCTCGCCCTCGAGCACGTAGCTGATGATCTCCATGTCGCGGTGACCGTGGGTGCCGAAGCCGGCGCCCGGCACGACGCGATCCTCGTTGATCACGCGCAGCGGCCCGAAATGCACGTGCCGCGGATCGTGATACCCCGCGAACGAAAACGAGTGGTAGGACTTGAGCCACCCGTGGTCGGCATAGCCCCGCTCCTGGCTGCGGCGAATCTCGGCCATCGGCCATCTCCTGTGGAATGGCTCCATATTGCCTTAGAATGCCGTCCCCTTCCGAAGGTCGGCGCAAGAGCGCCCCTTCCGACTAACCCCCAACCCCTATCCCCTAACCCCTTTGCCTACCCCTCCCCGCATCGGATTCGTCTCCCTCGGCTGCCCCAAGGCGCTGGTGGATTCCGAACGCATCCTGACGCGCCTGCGCGCCGAAGGGTATGACGTCGTCGGCACGTACGAGGACGCGAACCTCGTGGTCGTCAACACGTGCGGCTTCATCGACGACGCCGTGCACGAATCGCTCGACGCGATCGGCGAGGCGCTGGCGCGCAACGGCAAGGTGATCGTGACCGGGTGTCTCGGCGCGCGTCCCGCGACGATCACCGACCGTCACCCGACCGTGCTCAAGGTCACCGGCGCGCACGCGTACGAAGAAGTCGTGCAGGCCGTGCACGAACACCTGCCGCCGCTGCACGACCCCTTCGTCGACCTGGTGCCGCCACAGGGAATCCGGCTCACGCCGCGGCACTACGCCTACCTCAAGATTTCCGAAGGCTGCAACCACCGCTGCACGTTCTGCATCATCCCGTCGATGCGCGGCGACCTCGCGAGCCGCCCGATCGGCGACGTGATGCTCGAAGCGGAACGCCTCGTGAAGGCAGGTGTGAAGGAACTGCTCGTGATCTCGCAGGACACGAGCGCCTACGGCGCGGACCTCAAGTACGCCACGGGTTTCTGGGGCGGCAAGCCAGTGAAGGCGAAGTTCGTCGACCTCGCGCGTTCGCTCGGCTCACTCGGCGCGTGGGTGCGCATGCACTACGTGTACCCGTACCCGCACGTCGACGACGTCATCCCGCTGATGGCCGACGGCAGGATCCTGCCGTACCTCGACATTCCGTTCCAGCACGGCAGCCCGCGCGTGCTCAAGCTCATGAAGCGGCCGGTGCACGCCGAGAACACGCTCGAGCGCATCCGCCGCTGGCGCGAAATGTGCCCCGACATCACGCTGCGCAGCACGTTCATCGTCGGCTTCCCCGGCGAGACGGAGGCGGACTTCGAAATGCTGCTCGACTGGCTGCGTGCAGCACGGCTCGATCGCGTCGGCTGCTTCAAGTATTCGCCGGTCGAGGGCGCTGCGGCCAACGCGCTGCCCGACCCGGTGCCCGAGGAAGTGAAAGCAGAGCGGCTCGGGCGCTTCATGGAAGTGGCGGCGGCGATCAGCGCGGAGAAGCTCGTTGCGAAGGTCGGCCAGCGGATGCGCGTCCTCGTCGATCAGGTCGGCCCGGAGGAAGGCGCGATTGCGCGCTCGGCGGCCGACGCGCCGGAGATCGATGGCGTGGTGCGCATCGCCAGGCCCGGCAAGAAGCTGCAGGCGGGCGACTGGGCCGAAGTCCAGATCACGGGCGCCGATGCCTACGACTTGCAGGCAAAGATCGCGCGCGCATGACGCCCGGGGAGCGCGATCGCATGATGCATCGATCGATCGTGGCCGTTGTGGCTGCGGTGGCCACGACTCTGTTCGGCCCAGTCACGGCATTCGCCCAGCCGCCCACGCCGGCCGTAGCGGCTCCAACAGTCACCGCCGTCGCCAGCCCGCTGGCAGAAGCCATCCGCGAGCGCATCGATCACCTGCGCTACGAGAAGCAGCAGGACGTGCGCGGGGCCAGGGTCATCGTCCCGGAACTGGTGGCGAAGTACTACGAGGCGCAGCAGTTCCAGCCAGCGTGGCAGGAGCCGGCGAAGCTGGACGAACTCGTCGCGAGCATCGACGACCTGCGTAACGACGGTCTCGATCCCGATGACTACCACCTCGAGGCATTGCGATCGTACCGTCTAGACGTGCGCATGAAGTCGCCGCTCACGCTGCAGGATCGCGCCAACCTCGAACTGGTTGCGACCGACGCCTTCATGCTCGGGCTCTACCACGTCTACCTCGGCAAGGTGGACCCGATGAAGCTGAGCTCGCAGTGGAATTTCGCGCAACGCCCGATTCCGTCGTTCGAGCAGGGGCTGCAGCGCTTTTCTGCACGACTCGCTGCCGGCGAAATCCGCGAAGCCTTCGACAGCGCGCGTCCGTCGCACGTCTGGTACCAGCGTGGTCGCGATCGCCTGAAGGACTACCGTGCCATCGCCGCAGCGGGCGGCTGGCCGGCCATTGCAGAGGGCCCCACGTTGAAGCCCGGCATGAGCGACGCGCGCGTGCCGGTGCTGCGCAGGAGGCTCGAGATCACGAAGGACCTGGCGCCGACGGCGACCACCGTTGCACCCGCAGATCCGAATCTCTACGACGCGACGCTCGAGCAGGCGGTCAAGGCCTTCCAGGAACGTCACGGCCTGGCACCGGATGGCGCGATCGGGCCGGGCACGCGCGCAGCGATGAGCGTGCCGGTTGCGCAGCGCATCGACCAGATCCGCGTCAACCTCGAGCGTGGTCGCTGGACCCTGCACGAGATGAAAGGCGATTTCGTGCTGGTCGACGTCGCGGGCTTCTATGTGAGTTTCTTCCGCAACGACGAACCCATCTGGACCTCGAAGGTGGTCGTGGGCAGGGACGAGCGCGAGACACCGATCTTCCGCTCGAAGATCACCTACGTCGTGTTCAATCCGACCTGGACCATTCCGCCGGGCATCCTGGTGAAGGACAAGCTGCCGGACCTCAAGCGCAATCCGGGTGCGCTCAAGAAGATGAACATCCGCGTGCTGGATGGCAGTGGACGCGAAGTGAACCCCTATTCCGTCAACTGGCATCAGTACGGGTCCTCGCGATTGCCGCCGTACCAGTTCGTACAGGATCCCGGGCCGAACAATGCGCTCGGCCTGGTCAAGGTCATGTTTCCGAATCCGTACCTCGTGTACCTGCACGATTCGCCGGCGAAGTCGCTCTACGAGCAGGACCAGCGCACGTTCAGCTCAGGCTGCATCCGCGTGCAGAAGGCGTTTGAACTCGCGGAGCTCGTGCTCAACGATCCGCAGTGGAACCGACTGAGCATGGACGACGTGATCGCAACCAAGGAAACGCGGACGGTCAACCTGAAGCAGCCGGTCCCGGTGCTGATCCTGTACTGGACCGCGCAACCTCGACCGGATGGCCAGGTGGTCTTCCGTAACGATGTCTACGGACGCGATCCGGCGACGCTCGCGGCACTGAACAGCACGTTCCGCCTGCCGGTCCTCAACTGACGCGCAAAAGAAGGCCGGCGAACCTTGCGGCAGCCGGCCGAATTTTCACGCAGGAGGAAAAACGTACGGGGCATAGGTTGCTCCCGGAGAGTTTTTCCGGCTTCGGGAATGTCCGCCAGGCCATAGGTGATTATTACTAGGAGGAGTGGACGACCCGGCGTCGACGCACGATGATCGCGCATGCTCGCGCTGCGCTATCACTCCATCGGCGACCTGGCTGGACTCGGTCTGGAAGATATCCCCGTTCCGGTGCCCGCCGCGGGCGAGCTGCTCGTGCGTATCCGTGCTGCGAGTCTGAACCCGGTCGACTGGAAGGTCGCGACCGGCAGTTTCCGCCTGCTCGTGCGGGGCGGCGTGCCGCGGACGATGGGTTCGGATTTCGCCGGCGAAGTGACTGCGATCGGCTCCGGTGTCACGACGTTTGCGCCCGGCGACCGGGTGTTCGGCTTCATCGATCCTTTCCGGCGCACAGCCGGGACGTTTGCCGAGTTTGCCGCGGTTCCGGCCGAGTACGCGCACCGCCTGCCCGACGACCTCGGCTATCGCGATGCTGCGGCCCTGGCGTGCGTCGGCGCCACCGCGGTCACGCTGTGCAATCTCGGCCAGGTCGGCCGCGGCAGCCAAGTGCTGGTTAACGGCGCCTCGGGTGGTGTCGGCCACGTGACGGTACAGGTCGCCCACGCACGCGGCGCACGGGTCACCGCAACGGCGAGCGCGGCCCGTCACGAGTTCGTCCGCTCGCTTGGTGCGCATTCGTGCATCGACTACCGGACCGAGCCGATGGACCGCTGGCCCGACGAGTTCGACGCCGTGCTCGATTGCGTCCCGAACATTCCGCGAGCCGTGCAGCGTCGCCTGCTGCGGCGCAGGGGCCACTACGTCACGACGGTGCCCAGTGCGGCAACGTTCATGCTCGATCCGCTCGCCAACCGTTGCGGCGGCGTGCAGCGGCACGGCGTCCTGCTCAAGCCGGATACTCGCGTCATGAATGAATTGCTGGGTTACGTGGCGCAGGGCCGGCTGCGCTGCGCAATCGAGCGTGAGTTCCCGCTGCAACTGGCACGGGATGCGATCGAGCGCTCACGCTCGCGTCGGGTGCAGGGCAAGATCGTGCTCGTCATCTGACAGGCCGGCGACACCCCACGAGCGGGAGCGTGCGCCGGACGCTGAGGCAAGGGGCCCTGCACCCTCCCGGGGAGTTTCCCCCGTTCGTCAGTGGTGATGGCCGCCGGGCCCGTGCACGTGGCCGTGCTCGAGCTCTTCCTGCGTAGCGTCGCGCACCTCGGTGATCTCGACCTCGAAGTTGAGGTGCTCGCCCGCCAGCGGATGGTTGCCGTCGATGGTGACCATGTCGCCCTGGATTCCGGTGACCGTCACCACGCGCGTGTGGCCGTCCGAGGTCTGTGCCTGGAACTGCATGCCGGGCTTCACGTTCGAGACGTTGCCGAACGAGCGCTTCGGCACGCGCTGGATGAGGTCGGCATCGCGTTCGCCGTAGCCGTCGACCGGGGCTATCTTCACGCTGAGCTTTGCGCCCGACGACTTGCCTTCGAGTTCGCGCTCGAGGCCCGGAATCAGGTTGCCGTGGCCCTGGATGTAGGCGAGCGGATCGCCGCCCGACGAGCTGTCGATCACTTTGCCCTCGTCGTTGGTGAGGGTGTAATGGATCAGCACGACCTTATCCGCTGCAACGACCATGAAGCGACTCCGGAATTAGAAAGGGGAAGAAGGGTCAGAAGGAACGAAGGAAGGAAAAGAGGAATGAAGGAAGAAACTGGACGCTCAGACGGGTTGCCCGTCCTTGAGCTTGAGCCAGCCGCGCGCGACGCGGTAGATGACCCAGACGCCGACGACGAAGATGCCGATCGGGAACGTGACGAACCCGACGAGGACGAAGAACAGGGGTAGCGACAGCAGGAACACGACCGCGACCCAGAACGCGGCGAACCAGAACGTGCGCAGCTGCCAGGTGAAGTGCGATTCCAGGTGGGTGCCGCGGGCATCGCTGCGGCGGACGTAGTTCATCACCACGGCGATGATCGACGGCACGCCGAACACGAAGGCCGTGGCGATGAACGCCGAGCCGAACATGCCGATCAGGGCGCTGGCCGCATGCAGCGCATACATCCAGTGGGTGTAGCTGACGAGCGAGGGCTCGGCGATTCTCAGCGAAGTTGCCGGCGAGTTCATCGATTTTGCGTCCGTGTGACCGTTTCCATGGGGCGCATATCCTACTGTGTCCCGCCGCCCGGTGGGGGAACGCCCTGTCGCATCGCGGCCTCCCAATGGCGCTTTGGCACGTGGGTGCGCAGCCGCCGGGCCACCAGGTCGAGCACCGCCGCGTCGATCTCGTGCCCGAGCCGCGGTATGACGTCCGCCACGACATCGGCGCCCAGCGTGACGAGGTGTCCGGCCGCTTCGACGGTGAAGCCGTAATGGATCACTTCGTCGGCCCTGCCGTGGATGAGGAACAGCGTCGTGCCGCCCGGGTTGGTCTCCGGCAGCCGGGCGTAGCGACCGGCGAGCGCCACCACGCGTCCGGCAAGCACGTCGTCGCCGGCCTGGGTCGCCGCCTCGAGCACCATGATGGCCCCCTGCGAGAAACCCACCAGCACCGTGGCCTCCGGACCGAGGCCCGTGGCGCGCTGCCATTGCCGGATGGCCGCAACGAACAGCGGCATCTCGGCGGCGACCCGTTCGACCCGCCTGGCGTTGTCGATGCCCTCGATGGAAAACCACTGGCGGCCAGGACCGAAGTTCGTCGGATGAGGCGCTCGCAGGCTCGCCACCAGCGCCTCCGGGTACTCCGCCGCCAGCCGCTCGCCCATCGGCCGCAGGTCCTCTGCGCTGGCACCGAACCCATGAAACAACAGCACGAGCTGCTGTGCCGTGCCGCCCGGTTGCTGAATGATCAGGGCATCCTGTGTCATGTCGCGCAGCATGAACGCGTCAGGGAGTGGCTTGCCATTCGCACGGATGCACGCCTTGCTCAGAGCCAGCGGCGGACGGAGCGTCGGTAGGCTGCGAATTCACCGGCGAAGAGACCCGCGAGGACGCGTTCCTCGGGCTCTATCTGCCAGCGATTCAGGTACAGGACGAAGGCCGGCAAGACGGCGAACGCGGCGGGGCTGGCCAGCCACACGGCCCAGGCGGCCAGCGCGAACAGCATGCCGAGGTACATCGGGTTGCGTGTATGGCGGTAGATGCCGGAGCGCACCATCGAGGATGCGGCTTCCGGTTTCGTCGGATTGACCGTCGTGCGTGCCCGATGGAATTCGACCACCCCGGCGACTGCGATGACGACGCCCGCGGCAAGCAGCAACAGGGCGGTGCCCAACCGCCAGGGCGCCACCCAATCGAGGCCAGGAGTCCATCGAGCGAGCATCCACATCAATAGCGCCGCTATCAACGCCACGGCAAGCGGCGGGACGCGCAGTTCAAGCCACGATCCGGCGCGCATCGGGAACTACGCCCCGAGTTGCTTGAAGTAGTACACGGTCGGGAATAGCTCGCCGTCCGGTGACGTGGCGAAATCCGGAATTTCTCCGGCGCGGCTCCAACCCAGGTGGCGATAGACGGTTTCGGCATGCGACGCGAGCAACGTGTCCAGCACCAGCAGCGACCGCTGCCGGACTCGCGCTTCGGCCTCCACGGCCTGCATGAGCAGCGTTGCAAGCCCCTTGCCACGTGCCGACGTGTGCACGAACAGCTTCTGGACTTCGGCGCGGTGCCGTCCGTTTTCCTTCGGACACAACGCAAGCTGCACCGAGCCGACCACCCTGCCTTGCGCTTCGGCGACCCACAGCAGCACGTCGTCTCCGGCACCCAGCGCGGCGAAGATGCCCTGCCAGTAGCGGTCGGCGGTTGCACGAGCGACCGGGGCCAGGAAACCGACCGAGGCACCGGAATGCACGGCGTCGATCAACAGGTCGCCGAGCGGTTCGACCAGCGACGTCTCGCCGACGACGACGCGACGCACGACGATATCGGTGGACCGGGTGACCGGCTCCCGGACTGGAGCGTGGATCGACGCCGGCTGGCAGCCGTCGGGTTTGAATACGCGCACCGTCGAGGCCGGATTCGCCGCAAGTCGCGACGCCGGCCGTCGCGGCCGTGGCAGCAGCTCGCCACCGCAATTCGGGCACCTGCCGTTCAGGTGGCGCTCGGCACAGGTTGCGCAGAACGTGCACTCGAACGAGCAGATCCGCGCGAGCGGCGACTCCGGCGGCAGGTCGGTATCGCAGCATTCACAGGAGGGGCGAATATCGAGCATGGCCCTACGAACCGTTGAGTCGAATCGTTGCGGCAAGCCTAGCACTGTCGTCTTAGACATGGTCTTGGACGGGAAACGACGCATTCCGGACCCGGTCTCATCGCGGTTTTCCCCGTCCGTAACGTCCCGGATGTGTTGCTTTTGGACTACCTCCTAAGCTTGCCTGGCGATATTTGAAGGTCAGGACTGCGGTCCGCCAGAATCCCTCACGGAGACTATAGACATGAAGCTCACCAAGTTCGCCCTGTTGGCGGTCGCCGCTGGTTGCACACTGGCCAGCCAGGGCGTGTATGCCCAGGCCATGGAAGTCGTGACGGTCGAAGCCGTCCGCGAGATCGTCGTCGGCAAGTCGCCGATCGGCGCGCCGATCAAGGAACTGACCATTCGTTCGCGCGTCAGCTACGCTGACCTCGACCTGACCACGGCCGATGGCGCCGCGACGCTCGAAAAGCGCGTCCGGGACACCGCCGTTTCTTCGTGCAAGGAAATCAAGGTCGACGTGCCCGTCGAGGGCTGGACGATCGATCGCTGCATCCGCGAAGCGACCGAGGACGCGATGGTGCAGGTGAACAAGGCCGTTGCCGACGCGAAGGCGGCGAAGAAGTAATCGAGCCACAGGCTCGGGCAGCGCAAGGCGGGTGACCGCGAGGCCGCCCGCCTTGCTTGCGCACAGCCTGAACTGCAGGCAGTGACGCCAGCGCGGGGTCGCGACTGGCCGGCTCGTACCCCGTCTAGGCGAGTTGCTGCGCCACCGCGCCGGCAGCGCGTTCGCCCGATTCGATCGCGCCTTCCATGCCACGCGCACTCACCGACGCGTGTTCGCCGCAGAAATGCATGCGGCCCCGCGGCTGGAACATTGCGGGCAGGAACTTCGTGACCGTGCCGGGATTGAAATAAGCCCACGCACCACCGGCGAAGGGGTCCTGCTCCCAGGAATGCTGGCCGATCACCTGCAGCGCACCCTTGGCCGCAGGCCGCATCTGCTCGATCTGCGCCACGACGTAGCGCGCCGCGCCTTCCTTGCCGAGGCGGTCGAGGTGCCGTGCACCGGGTCCAAATGCGGAGACGACCAGGCTCGACACCTGGTCTTCCTTCGCTTCGTGATAGATCGCGGAAACCCGTCCGATCGAGTCGGTCCACATCGACGGCTCGAGGCCGTCCTGTTCCCAAAACGGGCGTGACGCCTGCAGCGCGACCTGGTGGATCGGCTGGTAGGGCAGCGATTCCACGGCCCGTTCCTGCATCCCTGCAAGGTCCGGTCGCAGCTTGATGCGGCGCAACGTGGTGAAGGGCACGGCACACACCACGGCACGCGCCGTGTATCGAGCCCCGTCTGCCGTGCGGACCGAGACGCCCGCGTCCGTCGTCTCGATGGCCTTGACGGTCTGGTTGAACCGCACCGGCTGCCGCAACTGCGCCGCCATCGCGACCGGGATGTTCTGGTTGCCACCCCTGGCCTGCAGCATCACCGGCTTGGCCGATTTCTGCGCCGCGGTGAATGCCGAGACGTACGCCATCATCAGCGCAGAGATGTCCTTTGCGTTCACGCCGTAGGTCGGGATCGTGTCGTATGCCAGTTCGATCATCGGATCGGTCGCGCCCTGCTTGCGCAGGAAGTCGCGCATCGAAACGTCGAACGGCGCGTTCTTCGCTTCGTACCAGCCCTCGGTCGAGGTGAGCGGATTTTCCTGGCTCGTCACCAGCGGCACGTATTGCCACGGCATCATTTCGCGCAGCGCAGGCGGGAACGGATTGCGGGGCGAATCCACCCAATCGGACCGGCTCAGCGGCTTGCCGTCGAGCACCAGCGTGAACTTCGAATGCTGCGACAGCCGCGGCACCTGGTCTTCGAGCGGCACGGCGACGCGCGTCGCGACCTCCATCAGTCGCCGGTAATCGCCGTAGATGATGTTGCCGCCCGCCTCCGGAACGCCCTGGACGTTGCCGAACGTGAAGACGCGGCCTCCCACGCGGTCCCGGCCTTCCAGCACGAGCACCTTGAAGCCCTTCTGCTCCAGGACCCAGGCCGCCTGCAGGCCGGAGAGACCGGCGCCGACGACGATGACGTCCGCCGTGTCCTCGGCGGCCCAGGCGCGTCGCCCGGCAAGCAGGGTGGCGCCGGTGAGCACGCCCGATTGCAGCAGGAATTCGCGACGGGAAAGGGTCATCAGCGGCGCTCCATCTCGACGATCACCGTGCGGCCGGTCAGGACCGCGAATGAATTCATCCGCGCGAGGTGCTCCCGGTTCTCCGCAAGTATCGCCGGCGTCTTGCGACGGGCATGCATCGCGACGATCGCCGAACCGAGCTTGACGAGCGGCCACAGCACGAGCAGGGCCGCGGAACCTGACTTGATGCGATCGGTGGAGCAGCTCGTCACGCGCAGACCTGCCTTCTCGGCCATGTACGAAATGTAGTACACGGACACCGGATGGATGTGGCCGCCGACGTGCTGTGGATCGTAGCCATGGATCGGCAGCGGCCCGAACAGTTCGGGGAATCCCGCCACCAGCGTGCGCACGCGCGACGTCAGGCTCAGCACGTTCGGCGTCGTCAGCACGAACCGGCCGCCGGGCCGCAGCACGCGATGCACCTCGCGGAAAAAAAGGAACTGGTCTTCGAGGTGCTCGAGCACTTCGACCGAGTACGCGAGGTCGAAGCTCTGGTCGTCGAGCGGGAGTCCGCCGTGCAGGTTGATTGCATGGCACGGCACCTCCGGCACGCGAAAATTGTCGGGAAAGAGATCGCACGCCTCGAGCCGGGCCGCGTACCCCTTGCTCGTGATCAGGTCGTGGACGCGACGCGCGAGGTAGCCCTCGCCGGCACCGATGTCGAGCACACGCCCCGCCTGCGCGACATACGGCTCGAGCAGAGCGAAGACCCTGGCGTTGGTCCTGGGCAGCGAATAGGAAACCGGCGCCGGCGCACCGGTCACCGCAAGGTTCGTCATGGTGTCCTCGACTGCCGCATCGCCGGGTGCGCAGCAGCGACACCTGGCTTGGCGAACTCGGTACCGGCGAGGATAGCGTCAAAAACGGCTTGCTGCTCGCGGCGCGCGGGCGCTGGCGCGAGCGTCACGCGCTCTTTCGCGATGCCGCCGGCGCCGGCGTGATGCACGATGAGGCTGCCCGCTGTTTGCTCGACAACGAGGGTGTCGCCGGCGGCGGCACTGAACGAGTGCTGTTCGAATGGCACGATGTCGAGTGCGAGCCGCGCGGCCTCGCCCTGCAGTCGCCACGTGTACCGCCTGCCGCGATCGGTACGCTCATACGATGCATTCAGGACGCCCGCACCGATCCTCGAATTGAATTCGACGTGGCCGCAAGACGTCGGCAGCCTCGGCGCCAGGCGAACCACGCCCTGCTCCAGGTCGGGCTGGATGCCAAGAAAGCCCTGGTACCAGACGCGCAGCTGCTCGGCGTTGGACCAGCCCTGCAGGTACGTCCCCGTGAGACGCGGCGTCGGTTCGCCGGGGTGCGGATAGGCATCGAGGTTCTCGGGCAAGCCACCCACCACCCCACGCGTGAGTGCGATTTCGTTCGTGTTCGTGAACAGTCGCCAGGCCAGGTCGGCCTGCCCCAGCTCAATCATGCGCTGCATCGCGATGCCGTTGAGCCAGGGCCAGACCGCGCCATTATGGTAGGCCGCATCCTTGTGATAGTGCCCTGGCGCCACGTGATACGGGTGAAAGCCGGGATCGGCCTGGTCGAGCGTCGCTACGCCCCACGGATACACGAGGGCTTCCCAGGCTTGCCTGGCTGCGCGTGCGGCCGTGGCCGGCTGGTCCAGCAGCTGCAGGCTGAACAGCGCATTCGGTCGCACCTGCAGATTCGGGACGTCGCGCGCGTCGAGATGATCGGCGATGCGGCCCGTGACCGGATCGACGAAGTCGCGCGCGAACCGGTCACGCAACCGATCGGCTGCCGCTGACCAGCGCGTTGCCGCTTGCCTGTCGTCCAGCGCAACCGCGAATTCCGCACCCGCCCGCAGTTGCTCGTACCACAACGCCTGGATGTCGTTGGCGCGCGTGCCGCGCGGCGAGTAAGAAACCTTGTCGGGCTCGCGGCGCGCGTCCATCCATGTCTCGTTGTCCGCGTGCACGAGGTAGCCGGAAGCGTCGGTGAAGTTCGCGAGCGCGCCTTCGATGCTGGCCTGCACGTTCGGATACAACTCGGCCACGATCGAGCGATCGCCCGTGTAGCGCACGTAGTTCCGCAGTGCGATGACCCAGCGCGGCGTGCCGTCCGTCGTGTGGTAGTCGATGCTGCCGGGCTTGACGATGTTGGGCAGGCGTCCGTAGAAGCGGGATGTTCGATCGCGGTCCTGGAATCCGGCGAACGAAACCAGGATGGCGCGGGCTTCCTCGAAATGGCCCGTGGCGAGCGTCGCGCCTGGCAGCGAGATGAAGCTGTCACGGCCCCAGTACTCGTTGAACCACGGCAGCCCGGCGTAGATGCCGTCGCCGCGCTGGCGCGTCAGGAGCGAATCCATCGTCAGCTGCAGCCAGCGCAGCGCCTGCGTCAGCCGCGGATCGTCGCTCCACAGGTAGTGATCACCGCTGACCACGCGTTCGAGTCGGGCACGTCTCGCGGTTTCCCAGGCAGGTGACTCTGCGACTGACTCTTCGAAGAGCCGGCGGGCCGCTGCGCTCGAGGGGCCGACCGCAATCAGGAAGCGATTGCCGCTGCGACCCACGACGATGTGATCGACGACGCTCGAATCGCCGGCCTGTGTGGCCGTGTATTCGTCGCTGCCCTGCCCGCTACGCACGCGCGTGACCGTGTCACCCGACAGTTGCAATGCCACGTCACCGCTGGCGCCGCTGATTTCCACCGCGAGCACGTCCCGCCCGTCGAACAGTCGCAGCGTTTCGGTGATTCCCTGCGGATGGGTGCGGACCAATGCATCCGGCCGCACGATCACCGTGGCCTCTTGCGGATCGAGCGCCGCCCCCGCGACGATCAGCCGGTAGTCGCTGAAGATGCGTCGACCCGCGATGTTGAAGCCGCGAAAGTACGCGTGCTCGGGGTGGTCGTTGCGGTGCGTCTGCGTGTAATAGAACGCGGACCGCTTGTTGGTAAAGGAAACAGCGCGGTTCTCGCTCGCGCTGACGGGGATCGCCAGCGAGTCGAGCACGACGACACGGGCCGTCGGTGGCGAGGCGGGCAGCCGTGGCGTGGAATTGCAGGCGGCGAGCAGCAGAGTGGTCGCGCAACACGCCCAGACCAGGAGAGTTCGGGACACCGGCATCCAAGGGACCTTAGCGAAAAACGCAGGACCTGTCCTGCGCAGCGGGCGGTGCCGTTCCCTGGGCTGCTCCGGGAAAAGACGGGTTCGGAGTATCCTTGCGCCAGAATCAGCGAAACCCGGACGCCTGGGTTTCGAACCAGCCGGGATCCGCTCATGACCACGCCTCCTTCGCTCCCCAGGCACGCCCGCGTCGTCATCGTCGGCGGTGGCGTCATCGGCACGTCGACCGCGTACCACCTGGCGTTGCTGGGGTGGCAGGACATCGTGCTGCTCGAGCGCCACCAGCTCACGGCCGGCACCACGTGGCACGCTGCCGGGCTCATGGTCACGTACGGTTCGACGTCGGAGACCTCGACCGAAATCCGCAGGTACACCCGCGACCTCTACGGCCGGCTCGAAGCCGAGACCGGTCAGGCAACCGGCTTCATGCCGATCGGCTTCATCGAAGTCGCTTCCGACAAGGACCGCCTCGAGGAGTTCCGCCGCGTCGCCGCGTTCAACCGCTATTGCGGCATCGATGTGCAGGAGATCTCGCCGCACCAGGTGCAGCAGCTCTTCCCGCTCGCGAAGGTGGACGACATCGAAGCCGGCTTCTACGTGAAGGAAGACGGTCGAGTGAACCCCGTCGACGTCACGATGGCGCTCGGCAAGGGTGCGCGCATGCGCGGCGTGAAGATCTTCGAAGGCGTGCCGGCCACCGGTGTGCTGCAGAAGAACGGACGCGTCAGCGGCGTGACGACGCCTTACGGTGATATCCAGACCGACTACGTGGTCAACTGCGCCGGACTCTGGGCGCGCGAGCTGGGCGCGATGTCGGGCGTGGCGATCTCGAACCAGGCTGCCGAGCACTACTACCTGATCACCGAAGCGATCAAGGACCTGCCGCAGAACATGCCGGTGCTCGAGGACCCTTCCGCCTACGGCTATTACCGGCAGGAAGGCGGCGGCCTGATGGTCGGGCTGTTCGAGCCGGTGTGCGCGCCGTGGAAAATCGAAGCTGCGCCGACCGACACACCCTACCTCGACCTCGAGCCCGACTGGGAACGCATGGGTCCGTACCTCGAGACGGCCATGTCACGTGTCCCGATCACCAGCCAGGTCGGCATGAAGAAGTTCTTCTGCGGGCCGGAGAGCTTCACGCCGGACCTGAAGCCGATCGTCGGCGAGGCTCCCGAACTGCGCGGCTACTTTGTCGCGGCCGGACTCAATTCGATCGGCATCCTGAGCGGCGGCGGTCTGGGCCGCGTGATGGCGCACTGGATCATCAATGGCTTACCCGACGTCGACGTCACCGGCATGAACATCGATCGCGTGCTCCCGTTCCAGGCGAACCCGGAGTACCGCCGTTCGCGCACGGTCGAATCGCTCGGCATGGTCTACAAGTGTCATTACCCGACGCACACGCTCAAGACCGCGCGCGGCGCGCGTCGTTCGCCATTCCACGACCGGCTGGCTGCGCAGGGCGCGTACTTCGTCGAAACGAGCGGCTGGGAATCGCCGGGCTGGTATGCCGGGGCCGGCAAGACGGCCGATCCGGGCCCGGACACCTGGGGTCGACCGACGTGGTGGTATCACTGGGAAGCCGAGCACCGCGCGGCGCGCGAGAACGTGATCGTCATGGACATGTCCTTCATGGGCAAGTTCATGGTGCAGGGCCGCGACGCCGGCAGGTGCCTGAACCGGATTTCGGCGAACGACGTCGACGGCGCCACGGGCCAGATCACGTACACCCAGTGGCTCAACGCGCAGGGCAAGCTCGAAGCCGACCTGACCGTGACCAAGCTTGCCGATGACCGGTACTTCGTCGTCGTCACCGACACGATGGTCCGTCACGCCGAGACCTGGATGAAGCGCAACATTCCGGACGACGCGCATGCGTTCGTCACGGACGTGACCGCCGGTTATGGACAACTCAACGTGCAGGGCCCGCGCTCGCGCGAGTTGCTGCAGACGCTGACGAGCGTCGACCTGTCCAACGCGGCCTTTCCGTTCCGTGCGGCGCGCGAGATCGACATCGGTTACGCGCGCGTGCTGTGCACCCGCATCACGTACCTGGGCGAACTGGGTTACGAGCTGTTCATTCCCGCGGACCAGGCCGTGCACGTGTACGACAAGGTGGTCGAAGCGGGAGCGAAATTCGGCCTGGTGCATGCGGGCCTGCGCGCGCTCGGCAGCCTGCGCATGGAAAAGGGCTACCGTGACTATGGACACGACCTGGACAACACCGACGATCCTTACGAGACCGGCTTGGGCTTCGCGGTCGATCTGCACAAGCCTGGCGGCTTCATCGGCAAGGAAGCGCTGCTCGCACGCAAGGCGCAGGGTCCGCTGCAGCGACGCCTGGTGTCGGTATTTGTGCAAGACCCCGAGCCGCAGATGTTCCACGCCGAAATCGTGCGCAGGGATGGCAAGGCCGTGGGCTACGTGCGCGCCGCTTCCTATGGCCATACGCTCGGCGGCGCCGTCGGACTCGCATTCCTCGAGCCG
>JAOUGW010000174.1 GCA_029865465.1 Gammaproteobacteria bacterium | reverse complement strand
CGCCGTGGCTGCGCTACGCGGAGTCAAAGTACCTCGAGACCGACGTGGAGGCCGCCGCGACGGTCGCGGCCGGAATTACCCGGACCGGGGAGCCGGGTGCGCTAAGCGCCGGGACGGCCGTCGTCAGCTGACGCCTTGAGCGTCGTGTGCGCCGGGTCTCGACCTGATGCCGAACCCAGGTCCTGGAGATTCACGGCCGGCCAGCGGTCCGCGCCTGGGGGTTGGTCTCGATCCGTGAGGCTTCCAGTTCTGCCGCGATGGCGGCCGCCCTGCGTCGCGCGAGCACGACGGCGCCGCCTGCATCGAGCCAGTCGGCGAAGTCGCGGGCCTTGAGGGGTGGCGAGATGTAATGCCCCTGCACCTCGTCGCAGCCAAGCCAGCACACCATTTCCAGCGAGTCCGGGTCCTCGATGCCCTCGGCTACCGACCGGATCCGCAGGGTCTTCGCCATGGCCAGGACCGCCGCCGTGACGCCCTGGGCGCCGACGTCCGTGTACAGGTCGGCCATCAGCGACCGGTCCAGCTTCAGGCAGTCGAACGGCAACCGGCGGATCTGGCCCAGTGAAGAGTACCCGGTGCCGAAATCGTCCATGGAGACCCGGACTCCCTCGCGCCGGAGCGTCTCGAGCATGCGACGGGCTTCCTGCGGGGCGTGCACGATGCTCGTCTCGGTGATCTCGATCTCGAGTGCGTGTGCCGGCAGCCGGTGCTTGTCGAGCGCCGCGTTGATCCGGGCGGCGAAATCCGGCTGGCGCAGCTGGCGTGCGGCGACGTTGACCGACACGAAGAAATCGTCCTCGAAACGCGTGCGCCACGAAGCGAGCTGCCGACAGGCCTCGTCGAGGACCCAGTCGCCGATCTGTTCGATGAGGCCCGTCTCTTCGGCGATCGGCACGAATTCGTCGGGCCTGACCGAGCCGAGTTGCGGATGCTCCCAGCGCAGCAGGCATTCGACACCCGTGACATCGAGCGTGTCGCTCGCTACGCGCGGCTGGTACATGAGGTGCAGTTCGCCAGCCTCGATCGCCCGCCGCAGCGCCGACTCGATCGCCAGCCGCCGGCGCGAGCGAGCCAGTGGCACTGGCGAGAAGAGTTCGCAGGACCGTGGTTCCCGCGCCTGTTCAGAGGCTGCCTGCGCGTTGGTCAGCAGCTGCTCTGCGTCCGTCGTGTCGGCATCGACCAGCACGAGGCCGGCGCTGACGGCCGGCAGGTACTCGATACCGAGGTTGGTCGGTTGGCCGCTGACGCGCGCAAGTGCCGCGCAGACGAGATCCGGGAGGGTCTCGACCGGCTCGCGACTGTGGACCAGCATCGTGAGACCGGCCTCGGAAGTGCGGCACAACGTAGTGGCGTTGGCATGCCTGAGCAGAGTGCCCGCGGCGCTGGCTTCGACCAGGTACTCGCCGATCTGCCGAGCCACCTCGGATACGAGTTTTTCCGCGACTTCGGCGCCGTGCGCCTGCACGATGCGGTCGAGTCCGTGCACGCGGAAGGCCGCCACGCCCATGGCGATTCCGGGCTTGCGGTCCTTGAGTGCGATCGACAACTGCTCGAGCAGGTAGCGCCGGTTCGGCAGTCCCGTGGCGCTGTCGAAGTAGGACAGGGTGCGCACGGCGTCCTCGGCGCTGCGCAAGCGGGTGAGGTCCTGCAGCGTGACGATGACCGTGCGTGCGTGCGCCGAGCCGGCGGCCTGGACGAGTTCCGCTTCCTGGTGGATGTAGAGGTCCTTGCCGGTGGCGGTGCGCACGCGGTGTTCAGAGCTGAACCGGGCGTTTTCGGCGGCGCACGCGATGAACGCCTGTCGCGCCAGCACCTGCTCGGCGGGGTCGAGCATCCTGACGAACGACTCGTACCGTTCCAGCGGCTCGGCATCGCGTTCGAGGATCTGGGCCACCATTGGTGACATGTCCAGCGTCTTGCCGTCGAGCGTCAGTTCCCAGTGGCCGACCCGCGCGATGCGCTGCGCCAGCAGCAGCTTGGAGCGACTCGACCAGAGATCGTCCTGCATGGCGCGGTCGCGCAGCAGGAAGCGCACCCGCTCGACCAGCAGACGCGGGTTCATGCCCTTCTGGGCGAAGTCGCTCGCTCCCGCGGCAAAGGCGTCGCTGATCGATACGATGTCATTGCGTCCGGTCAGCATCAGGATCGGCAGCAGCCGACCGTCGGCGCGCTCACGGATGTTGCGGCACACCTCGATCCCATTCATTTTCGGCATGTTGACGTCGAGGATTACGCAGTCGGGCTGCGTGGGCTCGAACTGCCGTACGGCCTCTTCACCGTCGCTGGCGGTATGCACCACGAACCCCGCGCCGCCGAGCGCGGCCTCGGCGAGCAGCAGGTGTGCGGGGTCGTCGTCCGCAATCAGGATCGTGGTGATGTGTGCTGGATCCATGCCTGCGAAATCTCCGTGCGGAATGTGCGATCAGTCCGGTCCATCCCGGTCAGGTCCCGGTGCTGCGCCTGGCGTGGTCCCGGAGGGCCGTCTCGAGTTGTGCGTACGCCCGTTCAAGGCCGGAGGCCGCGCGACGCGCAGCCTGCAGGTCCGCCTGTTCGAGGACCGCGCTCTCCAGCGCGTCGAGTTGTTCGGCGAGCCGGCGGCCGCCAAGGTTGTTGACCGCGGACTTGAGCGCATGCGCCGCGGCCCCGGCCGCTGCGAGTTCGCCGGCCTCGAGCGCCGAGTCGATCCTGCGCAGCGCCTCGGGCGCGGACGCGAACAGCATGTCGCACAGGCGTTCGAAGATCTGGGGCCGACCCAGTCCCCGGATCGTGTTCACCTGTTCCTCGTCGAGGACCGGAGCGCCGGGCGCGGCGACCTCTTCGAACAAGCCCGTGTCGAGCAGCGTTATGGTCGCCGTCGCCGTCAGGTCGGGCGCGTCGACTTTGAACGCCGCGTCGCTGGGCGTGGCTGGGCTGGCTACCGGCCCAGTGACCGGTTTGACCGTATCGGCGGGCCGGGGCGGCAGCAGGGTGCCGCGCGCTTCGGCGATCGGCCGGAGAATCTGCTGGAGCTGGGCCTGCGTGAAAGGCTTGCTCAGGAACGAATCCATGCCCGCCGCGAGGCAACGCTCCCGGTCCCGCGTCAGCGCGTTTGCCGTCAGTGCGATGACCGTCGTCGGGGGCGCTCCACGGCCACTCTCATCGCTCCGGATCGCGCCGGTTGCCGCGTAGCCGTCCATGACCGGCATCTGGCAGTCCATGAGGATGACGTCGAAACGGCTGGTGCGCGCGTGCTCGACGGCCACGCGCCCGTCCTCCGCGATGACGACGCTGCAGCCGAGTTCCTCGAGCATGGCGCTCGCCACTTCGCGGTTGATCACGTTGTCGTCGACGACGAGCACGTTGAGCCCGAGTCCCGGCAGGCTTTCGCCGGCCGTCGTGACAGGCGCGACTGCATCCGCCTCGGTCCCGTCGCGTGCCGCAAGCACCGTCCGCAGCAGGTTTCGCAACTGCTGCTGCCGCACTGGCTTCGGGATGCAGACGTCCGGCCTGACGGCCCGGTCGCCGACCTGGCGGGGCTCGAAGTCGAACGCGCTCAGCAGCGCGACATAGGTCTCAGGCGCGGTGGAGTCCAGCCGCACTGCCCGGAGCAGGTCCTCGGTCGTGGCATCCGGCAAGGCGTGGTCGAGCAGGATCACGTCGAACGGACTCCCAAGCCGCGCCGCGCTGCTGACGAGGTTGTCGATCGCGCGCCCGCTCGCAGTCACGGTGACCTCGACGCCCCAGCTCGTGAGCACCTCCTGCAGGGCCAGGTAGCTCGTCGCCATGTCGTCGACGATCAGCGCGCGCAGCCCCCGGAATTCGGTGCTGGCCTCCACGGGAGCGGACTCCGCGACCTCGAACGGCAGCACGAACGAGAATACGCTGCCATGGCCGACCTGGCTGTGCAGGTCGATGCGCTCGCCGCCCATCAAGCGGACCAGGCCGGTGGCGATCGACAGCCCCAGGCCTGTGCCGCCGACCCGGGTCGCGTTTTCGAGCTGCGTGAAGGCCTCGAAGACCGCCGCGTGCTGGCTGGCCGCGATGCCGGGACCCGTGTCGGAGACACGGAAGTGGAGGCGGCACTGGCTTCCGGATGCAAGGTCGCCAACCCCGACGCGGACCTGGATCTCGCCGTGATCGGTGTACTTGACCGCATTCGAAAGCAGGTTGCCGAGCACCTGCCGCAGGCGCAGCGCATCGCCGATCACGACCGCTGGCACGCCCGGCTCGACCTGGCAGCTCAGCTCGATCTTCTTGGTTTCGGTGCGTCCGGCGTAAAGCTGCGTGGCCTGCTCGACGAGGTCGCGGACTTCGAACGGCTCGGACACGAGGTCCATCTTGCCCGCTTCGATCTTCGAGTCGTCGAGGATGTCGTTGATGATCTGCATCATCGTGCCGGCGGCCTCGCGCATCGAGTCGAGGAAGCGTCGCTGGCGCTTGTCGAGCGTCGTACCTGCCAGCAACTCGGCCATGCCCAGCATGCCATTCATCGGCGTGCGGATCTCGTGGCTCATGTTGGCCAGGAACTGGTCCTTCGACCGCATCATGGACTCCATCTTCTGCAGTCGCATCTCGAGGTCGCGGGTGTGCTCGAGGATCTGCTGGCGCGCCGCGAAGCGCACGTTGCGCATGTCGCGCTCGCTTTCGGTGAGCCGGTCGTCGAGCGCGTGGAAATTGTCCGCGAGCCGGGTCAGCTCGTTGCCGCGCCTCCCGGCCGTCTTGCGGACCTGTTCCTGCAGGCCCTCGATGTACGTGGTCTTCGCAAGATGCTCGAGCGGTTCGACCACCTGGCGGCTGAGACGACGGGCCGCAAGCAGCGCCAGCACCCAGCCGAATGCCAGTATGAATGGCGTCTTCTGCAGATGGCCCTGGGCCACGCCCCACGCGGACGGCGTGGCGATCAGCAGGCCGAGCTGAGCCCGGAGACTGGCGGTGAGCGGAACCGAGTCGGCCACGTACGTCAATTCCTGGCGCAGGTCTGCGTCGAGCCGATTACGCTCGTACCATGCAACCCGGTTCTCGGACAGGGGTGGCGCGCTGTCGTCGGAGACGCCGCTGGCCGGATCGGGCGCGTTCCGGTCGAAGGTCCAGAGCACCTCGCCCGTGGGCAGCTGCAACGTTGCCGCAATCACGGTAGGTTGCGCCTGCACGCGACCGAGAATGCCGTCGCTGTCGAACTCGTCGTCGTGCTGGAAGATCGCGGTCGCGACCCGGGTCACGTGGTCCCGCGACTGGATGTAGCTCGCGACGAACTCATACGACGCGACGGCGAGCTGGGCGAGCAGCATCGTCAGCGTGACCGCTGCAATGACGGCGATCCTGAACTGGCCCGCGAGCGACATGGAATCCCAGGCCTCGCGCCATGTCTGACGCAGCTGCCGCCTGGTCGCGGGCGGCACCGCCCGTGCCGCCGCAGCGGGCTTCGCCTCAGGTTTCATGCGGGTGAGCCCCGTCGCGCAACGCCGCGGCGGCATGCGATACCATCAGGCGCTGAGCGGAGGAATGATGAGCGGTCTGCATCGCAGTAGCACTTGCGCGGGTACTTCCCGTAGGCTGTCCGATTGGGCGGTTGACAGAATACGAGCCCGCCAACGGTGAAACTGTGAACCGGCACAAGCATTTGGGGCTCGATCCGGCCTTCGCACCGGTCGCGGCGGACCCGGCGGCAGGCGATGCCCTGGGACATCGCATGTCCCGGCCCCACACATCGAAAACCTTCAAGCGCCTGCAGGCGCGACTGCGCGGGCTGGTCGGGAAGGCCATCGAGGACTTCCGCATGATCGAGGACGGAGACCGCGTGATGGTCTGCCTCTCGGGCGGCAAGGACTCCTACACGATGCTGGACGTGCTGCTGTCGCTGCAGCGCAGCGCGCCGATCCGCTTCGATCTCGTCGCGGTCAACCTCGACCAGAAGCAGCCCGGCTTCCCGCAGCACGTGCTGCCCGACTTCCTGACGGCGCTCGGCGTGCCGTTCCACGTCATCGAGCAGGATACCTACCGTGTCGTGAAGCGCGTGATTCCCGAAGGGCGCACGATGTGCGGACTCTGCTCGCGGCTGAGGCGCGGTGCGCTGTATCGCTATGCGTCGGAGAACGGCATCACGAAGGTGGCGCTCGGTCACCATCGTGACGACATCGTCGAGACGCTGTTCCTGAACATGTTCTTCGGCGGCCGCATGAAGACGATGCCGCCGAAGCTGCTCTCGGAAGACGGCCGGCACATCGTGATCCGGCCCATGGCCTATGTGCCCGAGCGCGAGATCGAGCGCTACGCGCGCGTCCGGCAGTTTCCGATCATTCCATGCACGCTCTGCGGCTCGCAGCAGCAGTTGCAGCGCGTCACCGTCAAGAAGATGCTGGCCGACTGGGAGCGTGAGTTTCCGGGGCGCACCGAGGCGATCTTCTCGTCACTGACCAACGTCGCGACGTCGCATCTCGCGGATCCGAACGCGTTCGATTTCGCCGGCCTCGAGGCTCGCCGCGCCACGGCAGTTGCCGCCGTGCAGCCGGCGTCACTCGCAGGTGCCGACGCGACGGCGACTCCGATTGCGGCGGGGCGGGAACCCTGGGAAGAGCTCTAGCGCTGCGGTTTTCGTCGTCGCATTGTGAGCGCTGGCTGGTTCTTGCGCGGCGGCAGGAATCAGCCAGCGGAGCAGCCCCTGGCGGTCGATCCGGTCGTTCTTCCCGAGCGCGGAAAGGCAGACACGCGCTCGGGAAGAACGACCGGATCGACCGCCTGAGACGCGGCGCCTGGGCTCGTTTTCGGCGCGCCGAAAACATCGCACGGCGCATCGTGCGTCGAGTTGCGAATACCGCTGCGTCAGCTTGAATCGAGCGGGTGCCGCCAAACAGAAGTGTTGCAGCCTGTCGGTCAGCGAAGACCCTTGCATCGCGCAGCGATAGAGTCCCGACTTGACCCAGCGACCAACGGGTATTCGCAAATCCTGGCTGCGCTCTGACCGCACGGACCCGAAGGGCGGGGGATGCCTAGGAAAGCGGTCGTTCGCGAATGTGTACAATCGGCCAC
>JAOUGW010000356.1 GCA_029865465.1 Gammaproteobacteria bacterium | reverse complement strand
CGATCATCTCGAGCCAGTGCGCCACCCAGCCGGCGGTACGCGCGATTGCGAACATCACGGTGAACATCGAGCGCGGGATGCCGAGCGCGCTGTAGATCACGCCCGAGTAGAAATCGACGTTCGGGTAGAGCTTGCGGGCGATGAAGTACTCGTCCTTCAGCGCGATTTCCTCGAGCCGCAACGCGAGCTCGAACAGCGGATTGTCGTTCTGGCCGAGGCGCGACAGCACCTTGTGGCACATCTCGCGGATGATCTTCGCGCGCGGGTCGAAGTTCTTGTAGACGCGGTGGCCGAAACCCATCAGCCGGGCGCCGCCGTCCTTGTCCTTCACGCGCGCCAGGAACTTCTCGATGTTGTCGACCGTGCCGATCTCCTCGAGCATCTCGAGCACGGCCTCGTTCGCGCCGCCATGCGCCGGGCCCCACAGCGCTGAAACGCCCGCCGAGATCGCCGCATACGGGTTGGTGCCGGTGCTGCCGGCAAGACGCACCGTGGACGTGCTGGCGTTCTGCTCGTGGTCGGCGTGCAGGATCAGCAGCAGGTCGAGCGCCTGGGCGGCGATCGGGTCGACCACGTAGTCCTCTGCCGGAACCGCGAAGAACATCTGCAGCATGTTCGCGGTGTAGTCGAGGTTGTTCTGCGGGTAGACGAACGGCTGGCCGAGCATGTGCTTGTAGGCCGCCGCGGAAACCGTCGGGATCTTGGCGAGGATGCGGTGCGCGAAGATCTCGCGGTGCCGCGGGTTATGGTTGTCCATGGAGTCGTGGTAGAACGCCGCCATCGACGAAACGACCGCCGACACCATCGCCATCGGATGCGCGTCGTAGTGGAAACCGTTGAAAAAACGCAGCAGCGTTTCGTTGATCATCGTGTGGTAGCGGATCGAGCGGTCGAACTGCTCGAACTGGTCGCCGGTCGGCAACTCGCCGTTGATCAGCAGGTACGCCGTCTCGAGGAAGTTCGACTTGGTCGCGATCTGCTCGATCGGGTAGCCACGATAGAGCAGGATGCCCTCGTCGCCGTCGATGTAGGTGATCTTGCTCTCGCACGACGCCGTGGCCATGAAACCCGGGTCGAACGTAAAGACCCCATGGTCCTTGTTGATGCTGGCGATGCTGATGCAATCGGGCCCGACGGACCCGCTGCGCGCCTCGAGGACCGACTTCTTACCGGTCTCGGTGTTGACCAGTTCGTACTTCTTGCTGCTCATCGTGCAAACCCCATATCGACTCTCGCGCCCCGACAACACGGGGTTGGCCAGGCAGGTTTGCATGGCAGCAAAGTTTGTTCAAGACCGTACTATTCCACTATCTTGAGCTTCTGGCCCGGCGTCGGTTCCTTGTCCGGATAGAGGTTGTTCAGCAGCCGGAGCTCCTCCGCCGGGTACTTCTTGATCGGCGATTTTCGCGCCAGTTGCTCGATGTTCGTCTGGTTTCCTGCCTGGATGACGCGGAGACGGTCCGGCTCGGCGACCGTGAACTCGTTGTCCCTGAGACGCCGGAAGGTCTTCACGCTCGACACGAAGACCGGCTCGAAGCCCGCCGATCCCGCCGCCTGGCGCGTGAAGCCCTGGAAGATATAGGCGAGGTTGTTGTAGTAGACAACGGCCACGTGGGCCGGCCCCTGGTTGCCCCAGGGCAGGGTCATGCTGCGCACGACGGCCCGGTAGCCGTCCAGGTTGTTCACCTGCAGCGGTTCGGCCTCGGTCGTCGTGGCGTTCTTGAGCATCCGTCCCAGGAACTCCCTGGGCGCCATGCCGGGAGGTGGCGCCTCGGCCGAGACGATCATGACCGCGTCCTTCGCCTCGTTGTAGGCGACCACCTTGGTGCGCTGGTTGTCGACGATCCAGCCGGTCGGGAAGGCCAGCGTGATGCCGAGGTCGGCGTGATAGAAGCGCGAGCCGCGCACGACCCCCTGTGCCCGGCTGTCGCCCACGGGCAAGCCGTTGATGCGGGCCAGGTAGAGGTCGCGGTTCGCAGGCCGGTCTTCGGCGTTCTGCACCTTGCCAGCGGCCTTGACCACCTCCTGCAGGCGCGTGTCGTTGTCCGGATGCGAGGCGAACACGCCGTGGTACACGCGCGGCTTGCGGTTCTCCTGCCGCGCCATCTGCACCTCGAGCATTTCCTGGTTCTTGAGCAGGCGCACGACGTCGATCATCGCCTCTGGCTCGTAGCCGATGCGGTTCAGGTACTCCGCACCGAGCTTGTCGGCCTCCAGTTCCATG
>JAOUGW010000014.1 GCA_029865465.1 Gammaproteobacteria bacterium | reverse complement strand
TGGGTCCGGCCGTCCCCCAGCAGGCGGACGTCGTTCGTGAACTGGCCCTGCAGGAACGTCGCAGCATCGGTGCCGCCAACGCGCAAGACGGCGAAACCCGGCAGCAGCACCGTGCGAAAGAGCGGTGTGGCGACTTCGTTCATGGTTCGACCCGGGTCCAGTTGCGGCCTGTACGGCAGGACCATAGCCCAAGCGCTCGGTGGAGAACATAGGCAACATCTGGCAACATTGCGGGTTCTATATGAAGCCTTCGCACGACGAGCAGACCGCCCACCCGATCGAACCCACGGCCACGTCGCCCAGGGCCGGGCCGCAACCCGCGGCATCTCCGCAGCCGCCGGTCCTGCCGCGCGAGATTGGCGGCCGGGACGGGCCCGAGCCCACGCGGTTCGGGGACTGGGAAAAGGCGGGGCGCTGCATCGACTTCTGACGCACCGGATTCCCGAGGAGAGGTAGCGACATGGCGCAGCCAGAGCGGCCGCTGTCCCCGTTCATGCAGTACCGTTGGCAGTACACCAACACCCTGTCGATCCTGCACCGGATCACGGGCATCCTGCTCAGCCTGTGTTTCTTCGTGCTGGTCTACTGGCTGGCCGCCGCGGCCTCCGGACCCGAACGCTACGCCACCGCGCTCGCCGCGCTGGGTTCGCCGCTCGTCGTGCCGCTGCTCCTGGGCGGCTTGTTCTCGTTCTGCTACCACCTGCTGAATGGCATCCGACACCTGTTCTGGGATGCCGGCTACGGTTTCGAGCTGCCCGTCGCGCGCAAGTCGGGCTGGGCGGCGGCGATCGGCGCGGTGGTGCTGACCGCAGTGCTGTGGATCGTGCTCGGCGCCTCGCTCGGAGGTGCCGCATGAGCCTGCGCAGCCCGCTCGGTCGTGTCCTCGGCCTCGGTTCCGCCAAGGGCGGTTCCGGTCACTGGTATTCGCAACGCGTCACGGCCGTTGCGCTCGTCATCCTCGGGTCCTGGTTCATTGCATCGCTGGTGATGCTGGGTGCGGGGGCCTCGCACGCTGCCGTGACTGGCTGGCTGCATTCGCCGTTCTCCGCAGTGATGGCGCTGCTGCTCGTTGCAGTCACCGCGTATCACGCGCAACTGGGACTGCAGGTCGTGTTCGAGGACTACATCAGCGACAAGGGCACGCGCCTGGTCGTGCTGGTCGCGCTCAAGTTCGCGCTCGTCGTGGCCGCCCTGATCGGCATCCTCGCCGTGTTGCGCATCGCGTTCGGAGCCCAGGCATGACCACTGCGGATTACGCGTTCACCGATCACACGTACGACGTCGTCGTCGTCGGCGCGGGCGGCGCCGGACTGCGCGCCACCTTCGGCCTCGCCGAGCAGGGCCTCAACACGGCCTGCATCAGCAAGGTGTTCCCGACGCGCAGCCACACGGTCGCGGCGCAGGGCGGCATCAGCGCCGCGCTCGGCAACATGGGCGAGGACGACTGGCGCTTCCACTTCTACGACACCATCAAGGGCTCGGACTGGCTCGGCGACCAGGACGCGATCGAGTTCATGTGCAAGGAAGCGCCGGCGGCGATCCTCGAGCTCGAGCACTACGGCCTGCCGTTCTCGCGCACCGAGGACGGCAAGATCTACCAGCGCCCGTTCGGCGGCATGACGACGCATTACGGCAAGGGCATCGCGCAGCGCACTTGCGCCGCGGCGGACCGCACGGGCCACGCGATGCTGCACACGCTCTACCAGCAGTCGCTGAAGCACGAAGCACGCTTCTTCATCGAATACTTCGCCGTCGACCTGATCATGGAAGACGGCGCGTGCCGCGGGGTCGTGGCGCTCGACATGTCGACGGGCCAGCTGCATCGTTTCCGCGCGCACACGGTGATCCTCGCCACGGGCGGCTATGGCCGCGCGTATTTCTCGTGTACCTCGGCGCACACCTGCACGGGTGACGGCGGTGGCATGGCGCTGCGCGCCGGCCTGCCGCTGCAGGACATGGAGTTCGTGCAGTTCCACCCGACCGGCATCTACGGCGCAGGTTGCCTGATCACCGAAGGCTCGCGCGGCGAAGGCGGGTACCTCACCAATTCCGCGGGCGAGCGTTTCATGGAGCGCTACGCGCCCAACGCGAAGGACCTGGCTTCGCGCGACGTCGTGAGCCGTTCGATGACGATCGAGATTCGCGAGGGCCGCGGTGTCGGAGCGCAGAAGGACCACATCCACCTGCACCTCGAACACCTGGGCGCCGCCGTGATCCACGAGCGCCTGCCGGGCATCGCCGAGACCGCGCGTATCTTCTCGGGCGTCGACGTCACGCGCGAGCCGATCCCGGTGCTGCCGACCGTGCACTACAACATGGGCGGTATTCCCTGCAACGTGCACGGCGAAGTGGTCACGTTGCGCAACGGCAATCCGGATTCGGTCGTCCCGGGCCTCATGGCCGTGGGCGAAGCCGCCTGCGTGTCGGTACATGGCGCGAACCGCCTCGGCTCCAATTCACTGCTCGACCTGGTCGTGTTCGGTCGCGCGGCTGCGCATCATTGCGGCAGGACGGTCAAGCCCGGCACGTCGCACAAGCTGCTGCCGAAGGACGCGGGCGACCTGGCGGTCAGCCGGCTCGACCGGTTCCGCAACGCGAAGGGTACGCGCCGCACGTCGGAGATCCGTCTCGACATGCAGCGCGTGATGCAGAACCATGCGGCGGTGTTCCGTACCGGCGAGTCGCTCGACGAAGGGGTGCACAAGCTCGACGCGGTCTTCACCACGTTCTCCGACGTGCAGGTGGCTGACCGCTCGCTGATCTGGAACACAGACCTGATCGAGACGCTCGAGCTCGACAACCTGCTCGCGCAGGCGCTGGTGACGATGTCGTCGGCGGCCAACCGCCAGGAAAGCCGTGGCGCCCATGCCCGGGAAGACTTCAAGGACCGCGACGACGTGAACTGGCTCAAGCACACGCTGGCGTGGGCCGATGCCTCGGGCCGGGTCTGCATAGACTACCGTCCGGTGCACCTCAACTCGCTCACGAGCGATGTCGAAGCCATCCCGCCCAAGGCCCGAACCTACTGAGTGAATAGTGATCAGTGAGTAGTGATTAGTAAGACGGGATCGTGGTAGTCGTCATCAGTCACTGCACTCCAGTCGCTAGCCACTATTCACTAATCACTAATCACTAATCACTAATCACTAATCACTAATCACTAATCACTAATCACTAATCACTAATCACTTCCCAGCCATGCCCCAATTCAGACTTCCCGGGAATTCCCGGGTTCAGCCCGGCAAGAGCCACGCGGCCCCGGCGGGTGCGAAGAACGTCAAGACCTTCCGCATCTACCGCTTCGACCCGGACTCGAACCAGAAGCCGCGCGTCGACACCTACGAAGTCGACATCGACAGCTGCGGCCCGATGGTTCTCGACGCGCTGATCAAGATCAAGAACGAAGTCGACTCGACGCTCACGTTCCGCCGCTCGTGCCGCGAGGGCATCTGCGGTTCGTGCGCGATGAACATCGACGGCGTGAACACGCTGGCGTGCACCAAGGCCATCGGCGAGATCAAGGGCGACGCGAAGATCTATCCATTGCCGCACATGCCGGTGATCAAGGACCTGGTGCCCGACCTCACCAACTTCTACGCGCAGTACGCGTCGGTGAAGCCATGGTTGCAGACGCGCACGCCGGCGCCGCCCGACCGCGAGCGCCTGCAGTCGAAGGAAGACCAGGAGAAGATCGACCGCCCGTCGGCGTGCATCCTGTGCGCCTGCTGCTCGACGAGCTGCCCGTCGTACTGGTGGAACAGCGATCGCTTCCTCGGTCCGGCGGCGTTGCTCGCTGCGTACCGCTGGATCATCGACACGCGCGACGAGGCCACCGGCGAGCGCCTCGACGAACTCGAGGACCCGTTCCGTCTCTACCGCTGCCACACGATCATGAACTGCGCGCAGGCCTGCCCGAAGGACCTCAATCCCTCGAAAGCAATCGCGGAGATCAAGAAGATGATCGTCGAGCGGCAGCACTGATGCCCTCTGCCAACTCTCCGTCGACTACGGGAGAGGTCGGCTGCAGGCCGGCTGAGGACAGGTGACTGCTGCCGCCGACTTCAACCTGGCACGGTTGCGCTGGCGGTGCCGGCGCGGCATGCGGGAGATCGACGTCCTGCTCAACCGGTACCTCGACCGGGCCTGGGAGACGGCGTCACCCACTGAACGCGACGCGTTCCTGCAATTGGTCGATCTGCAGGACCCCGACCTGTTCGGGTATCTTGTGGGTCGGGCCACCCCGGCCGAGGAATCCCAGCGTGCGATCATCGCCTGCATCCATCGACTCGAGCCTTGAACTGCCGCCGGTGACCGCAGCCGACCTCGCCGCGGGCGCGATCGTGGCGCTGGCTACCGCCTTCCTGGCTTTGGCCGTGGTCCGTTCGGGCGGATCGACTGCTGCTGCCACGCTGCTCCTGCTGGCTGGCGGCTCGATCGTGGCGACCCAGGCCCGGTCGTGGGTGCGCTCCGCGCGCCGACCGGGCCGGCGGCTCGTGGCCTGCGCGGACGGCTCCCTCTGGCTGCACACGGCGGGTCTGGCCCCCTGTCGTGCGACGGTCGACGTCGGCACGCGGTTGATAGGGCCCTCGGTTTTCCTTGATCTGCTTGCGGATTCCAACCCGGCCGGCAAGCGGTACCGCGCCTGGCTGACGCCGCTGGACCTGCCGACCCATGCAATTCGCCGGTGGAGTGTCGTCCTGCCCCGTTCCGGACGCCGGACTGGCTCGTGACCGGGCAGCCATTGCGCTAGCCTAGCCATGCAAGCCATGCAGAACTTTCCCCCGTCGGACGAGTCTATGAAGTCGCGAGAACCCGGGGACGAAGATGCCGGTCTGCCTGCGGGCGCCGAGCAAAGCGACCTCGAACTCGTGCGGCGGGCCCAGCAGAACGAACGCGGCGCGTTCGACCTGCTGGTGCTCAAGTACCAACACAAGGTCATCAAGCTGGTGGCACGGCTGCTACGCGATCCGGCCGAAGCCGAGGACGTCGCCCAGGAGGCTTTCGTGAAGGCCTATCGGGCCCTCGGGTCGTTCCGGGGCGACAGCGCGTTCTACACCTGGCTCTATCGCATCGCGGTCAATACGGCCCGCAATTCGATCGCCTCGCGCCAGCGCCGACCACTGGATTACGAAGTGGAACTCTCGGAAAGCGAGCAGAACAACGTGGCGTCGCGACTCAAGCACGACGACACGCCCGAGGCGACGGTCCTCTCCGAGGAGATCCGCCAGACGGTCAACGAGGCGATCGGGCAACTGCCCGAAGACCTGCGCACCGCCATCGTGCTGCGCGAGATCGAGGGCCTCAGTTACGAAGAGATCGCGACGGCGATGGACTGTCCGGTGGGCACCGTCCGGTCGCGCATCTTCCGTGCCCGTGAAGCGATCGACCGCGCCCTGAAACCCCTGCTCGACTGAAACCGGGTGCCTAGAACGAAATGACCGACCAGATTCGTGAACAGCTTTCGGCCTTGCTCGACGGCGAACTGCCGCGGGACGAGATGGGCCTCCTCATGCGGCGCCTCGACAAGGATCCAGAACTGCGCCGTGCCTTCGGCAGCTATGCGCTGATCGGCGAAGCGCTGCGTGCCCCCGGCGGCCGGATCGCCGCGCCGTCGTTTGCAGCGCGCGTGAGTGCCGCCATCGGCGACGCCCCGGCCATCGCCGAGAAGACATCCACGGCGCGCCCGGCCGCAGCGGTGCCGCTGCAGCAGCAGGCCGCCCTGTGGAAGCGGCCGATCGTGCGTACGGCTCTGGCTGCCGGCGCAGCCGTCACCGCAGTGCTGCTGTTCCGTCCGGACGGCACGCCCGTCGCGCAGCGCGAAGTCACTCCAGCCAATTCCTTCGCCATGTCCGCGAGTCCGACGCCGGCGCAGACCCAGCGCCTCGCGGGCTACCTGGTCGCCCACAGCCAGTTCTCGACGCCGATGGTCCGTCGCAACGTGCTCTCGAGCCTCCTTGCCGCCGACCCGGGCATAACGCGCGTCTCGCACGAGATGGGTGAGGCTCCCTAGAATGCGTGGAGCCGCGACGAGGCGAGCCGCGGTTTGCGTCGCTGCCTGCCTGCTGGCGTTCTCGGCGAGCGCCGAAGACGACGCGCGGGCCTGGATCGAACGCATGTCGGAGTCGCTCGCCACGCGCAACTACGACGGGCTGTTCACGCATTCGACCGGGCGCCAGGCCGAGACGATGCGCATCGTGCACCGGGTCGACGAGGGCAAGAGCTTCGAGCGCCTCGTGTCGCTCGACGGCAGCGGCCGTGAGATCGTGCGAACGCGCGAAGAAGTCCACGCTTACCTGCCGGACCGTCGCGTCGTAATCGTGGAGCCGCGTGGCGACGACGGCTCGTTGCTCAAGTCGCTGCCCACCCCGGGCCCCGCGCTCGATCGCAACTACCAGCTTGTCGTCGGCCCGAAAGGCAGTCGCCTGCTGGGCCGCGAGGTCCGCGTCATCGATGTCCGGCCCAGGGACATCTACCGCTACGGCTACCGCCTCTGGCTCGATGAAGACACGGCCATGCCCCTGCAGTCGATCGTGACGAATGGCATCGGCAACCCCATCGAGATCATTCGATTCACGCAATTGCAGATGAAGGACAGGATCCCGGCCCACGACATCGAACCGACGGTCGATGCCACCGGGTTCCAGTGGATCCGGACCGGCCGCAAGCTCGCCGCCATGCCACAGCTGCCGCGCAATGGCGGCTGGCGACCGATGCGCCTGCCGCCCGGCTTCCGGCTCGTGACCAGCCGGCTGCAGCCAATCCCGGGTTCGCCGATGCCGGCCCAGCACCTGATCTTCTCGGACGGCATCGCAGCCATCTCCGTCTTCATCGAGCCCGGCGCACAGACGGGTCCGCGTCCGCCCGAAACCTCGAGCATGGGGTCGGCCAACGCCTATTCGACCAGCGTGCACGGGCACGTGGTCACCGCCATCGGCGAAGTGCCTGCGGCCACGGTCCGGGAGATCGCCAACTCGGTCGCGCCGGTCCAGGGTTCCGCCGTCCCGGCTGATTTCCCGGCCGGCTCTGCCCGCTGAGCCATGGGGCAGGTCACCGGGGTCGTGACCCGGGTCGAGGCCGGGCGGGCCCGCGTCGAATGCGGCGTCTCGAATCACCCCGCCTGCGGAACGTGCGCCACCGGGCGCGGCTGCGGCTGGCTACGGTCGAACCAACCTCGCAGGCTCGAAATAGACGCGCGTCGGGGCCTGCGCATGCTCGAGCCGGGCGACCGGCTCGAGCTGCAGATTGACGATACCCGCCTGCTGCGCGCGGCCTGTCGCTTATACCTGCCTCCCGTTGCCGGGTTACTGGCCGGCCCGGCGTTGCTCCGGGTCGCGGACTGGGAGTGGGGGGTCACGCCGTTGCTGGGGGCGGCGCTCGGCCTGATCGCCGGGGGCCTGATCGCCAGGCGATGGACGCGGGCCGGGGTCCCGGTGCGGTGGCGTTGGCTCGGCGCCACTGCAACCACCGTGCCGGGTCAGTCATGACTCGGGCCACGCTAGAGCTGTATGTCCGCGCGGGCTGTCACCTCTGCGACGAGTTCCTGCTCGATCTTGCACTCGACCATCCGGGACTGCTGGACGCACTCGCAACCCGCGACGTCGACACCGATGCGGTGCTGGCCACCGAGTTCGGGCTGCGCGTTCCGGTGCTAGCGATCGACGGTCGAGTTGCCTGCGAAGGCCGTTACGATCGTGACAAGGTCGCGGCAGCGCTCGGGCTATAATCGCTGGTTTTGACGCACCCGAACCGCGGGTTGCGCCGGACGACCTGGGCCCCGATGAAACTGATCCGCAACTTTTCCATCATCGCGCACATCGACCACGGCAAGTCGACGCTCGCCGACCGTTTCATCCAGATCTGCGGCGGCCTGCAGGACCGCGAGATGCAGGCGCAGGTGCTCGACTCGATGGACCTCGAGCGCGAGCGCGGCATCACGATCAAGGCGCAGAGCGTCTCGCTGCGCTACCTGGCGCGCGACGGCGAGACCTACCAGCTGAACATGATCGACACGCCGGGGCACGTGGACTTCTCGTACGAAGTGTCGCGCTCGCTCGCGGCGTGCGAAGGCGCGCTGCTGGTCGTCGACGCGGCGCAGGGCGTCGAGGCACAGAGCGTGGCCAACTGCTACACCGCCCTCGAGCAAGGTCTCGAAGTCGTGCCGGTGCTCAACAAGATCGACCTGCCGTCGGCCGACCCCGCGAAGGTCATCAAGGAAATCGAAGAGATCATCGGCATCGAGGCCGAGGATGCAGTGCGCGTCAGCGCCAAGACCGGCGAAAACGTCGACGAGCTGCTCGAGGAACTCGTGCGGCGCGTGCCGCCGCCCAAGGGCGACCCCGACGGCCCGCTGCAGGCGCTCATCATCGACTCGTGGTACGACAGCTACGTCGGCGTCGTGTCGCTCGTGCGCGTCGTGAACGGCTCGATCCGCACGGGCCAGAAGATCCGGGTCTGGACCACGGGTCGCGCGCACCATGCGGACAAGCTCGGGCGGTTCACGCCGAAGTCGCTCGTGGCCGATGCGCTCTACACGGGTGAAGTCGGTTTCATCATCGCGGGCATCAAGGAGATCGACGGCGCTCCCGTCGGCGACACGATCACGCTCGACAGCCGGCCGTGTTCCGCGCCGCTGCCGGGCTTCAAGACGATCAAGCCGCGCGTCTTCGCCGGGCTGTTCCCGGTGAGCAGCGACGACTACGAGGCCTTCCGCGACGCGCTGCAGAAGCTGAAGCTCAACGATTCCGCGCTGAACTACGAGCCCGAAGTCTCCACGGCGCTCGGCTTCGGCTTCCGCTGCGGCTTCCTCGGCCTGCTGCACATGGACATCGTGCAGGAGCGGCTGGAGCGCGAGTACGAGCTCTCGCTCGTCACCAGTGCGCCGACCGTGGTCTACGAAGTGCTGACGACGGACGGCGAGATCGTCAACGTCGACAACCCGGCCAAGCTGCCGCCGGTCGACAGGATCAAGGAACTGCGCGAGCCGATGATCATCGCCAACATCCTGCTGCCGCCGGACTACGTCGGCCCGGTGATGAAGCTGTGCCTCGAGAAGCGCGGCGTGCAGAAGAAGCTGCTGTACCTCGGCAACCAGGTCTCCATGCAGTGGGAACTGCCGCTCGCCGAAGTCGTGCTCGACTTCTTCGACCGACTCAAGAGCTGCAGCCGTGGCTACGCCTCGTTCGATTACGAGTTCGACCGGTTCCAGGCGGCGCCGCTGGTGCGGCTCGACATCCTGATCAACGAGGAAAAGGTCGACGCGCTCTCGATCATCAGTCACCGCGACACTGCCTATCAGCGGGGCCGCGAGCTGGTCGACAAGATGCAGGAACTGATCCCGCGGCAGATGTTCGAGGTGGCCATCCAGGCCGCCATCGGCGCCCACGTCATCGCCCGCTCGACCGTCAAGGCGCTGCGCAAGAACGTCCTGGCGAAATGCTATGGCGGCGACCTTTCGCGCAAGCGCAAGCTGCTCGAGAAGCAGAAAGAGGGCAAGAAGCGCATGAAGAGCATCGGCCAGGTGGAAATCCCGCAAGAGGCCTTCCTCGCCGTGCTGCAGGTGGGACGCAAGGAGTGATTTTCACTCCCGCTCGCACAATGTGATGCAAAGCATTGATTCGGCGAGATAATTAACGAATACTCCGCCCCGTTCCAAGAGGTGCTGCTTGGTCTTCGACTTCTCTTTCTTCCTGGTCATCGCTGCATTGGTCACCGGGCTGGTCTGGTTGGTGGACGCCCGCGTGTTCCGCCCGCGCCGCCAGCGCGGGACCGGCAGCGCTGCCGGCGGCCCGCCTGAACCCATCCTGGTCGAGTACGCGCGGTCGTTCTTCCCGATCATCCTGCTCGTGCTGGTGATCCGGTCGTTCCTCTACGAGCCGTTCCGCATCCCGTCCGACTCGATGATGCCGACGCTGCTCGACGGCGACTTCATCTTCGTCAACAAGTTCACCTACGGCCTGCGCCTGCCGGTGGTCAACCTCGAGATCGTGCCGCTGGGTGAGCCGGCGCGCGGCGACGTCGTGGTGTTCCGCCTGCCGTCGGATCCGGGAACCAACTACATCAAGCGGCTGGTCGGCATGCCGGGCGATCACGTCCTGGTGCGGGAGAAGCGCGTCTGGATCAACGGCCAGTTGCAGGACGTCACGCTCGACGGCTACTCCGAGCCGTACGGCAGCACGCCCCGGGCGCAGATCGGCATCGAACGCCTGGGCGCGGTCGAGCACCGCACGCTCTACATCGGCGAGCGCCCGTCGGTGGACTTTGACGACGTGGTGCCGACGGGCCACTACTTCTTCATGGGCGATAACCGGGACAACAGCCGCGACAGCCGGTTCCCGGAAGTCGGCTATGTGCCGGTCGACAACGTCGTCGGCAGGGCCGTCCGCATCTGGCTGAACTGGAAATTGCCCAGCGCGCCCCTGTGGGACCGCATCGGCAAGGCCATCCATTGAGCTCGCAAGGGAGAACCGTGATGAAACAACGTGAACGCGGCGCGACTTTTCTCGGCATCGTCATCATCCTGCTGATTCTCGGCTCGGCGCTGTATGGCGGCATCCGGCTCATGCCGGTGTACCTCGAGTACATGAAGGTGGCGCGCTCGCTCGAGCAGGTGCGTGATGAACACGCCGCCATCGAGACCAACCCGGCGCTCATCCGCCGCTCGCTCGAGCGCCGCTGGGACGTCGAGGACATCGGCAGCATCGACTGGAAAGAAATCGAGATCGACAAGACCGCCGAAGGTTACGACCTGGTCGCGTCCTACGAGGCCGAGCGGCCGTTCATTGCGAACGTGTTCCTGCTGGTCAAGTTCGACAAGACCGTCTCCATCCCACAGTGACGGCGGGCCTTGCTGAACGCCGATGAATGGTCCGCGCGGCGGCTCGGGTATCGCTTTCGTGATCCCGGGCTGCTCGAGGCGGCGCTGACCCACCGCAGCGCCAGCCGCACCAACTACGAGCGCCTCGAATTCCTCGGCGACTCGGTCCTCAACTTCGCGGTCGCGCTGCTCGCGTTCCGCACGTATCCGCAGGCCCCTGAAGGCGACCTCAGCCGATACCGCGCCGCGCTGGTGAGCAGTCCGACGCTCGCGGCGATCGGCAGCGAGCTCGACCTCGGTGAGCAGTTGCGGCTCGGCGGCGGCGAACTGAAGTCGGGCGGCTTCCGCCGTGATTCCATCCTGGCGGACAGCCTCGAGGCGATTCTCGGCGCGATCTACCTTGACGGTGGCATCGAGGTCGCCCTCGACGTGGTACAGGGGCTGCTCGGCGAGCGGCTGCGCGAACTGCCGTCGGCCGAGACCCTGAAGGATCCCAAGACGCGATTGCAGGAAGAGCTGCAGTCGCGCGGACTGGCGCTGCCGAAATACGCGCTGGAAGAAGTGGGCGGCGAACCGCACGAGCAGTGGTTCGTCGCAAGTTGCGAAACCGCCGATCTTGCGTTGCGGGCGACGGGCAGGGGCTCCAGCCGGCGCCGTGCCGAGCAGGAAGCTGCACAACACGTGCTGGAGGCCCTGGGCCGCGCGCAGGAGAGACCATGACAGACGAACAGATCCTTCCTCCGGCGGGCGAAGAGCCGGTGATCCGCTGCGGATTTGCCGCGCTCGCGGGCCGCCCGAACGTCGGCAAGTCCACGCTGCTGAACGCGCTGATCGGGCAGAAGATCAGCATCGTGAGCCCGAAGCCGCAGACGACGCGCACGCGCATCCATGGCGTGCTGAACAGGCCCGGGATGCAGATCGCGTTCGTCGACCTGCCCGGCATCCACACCCGGCAGACGCGCGCGATGAACAGGTACATGAACCGCACCGCGATCTCGTCGCTGTCGGACGTGGACGTGAACCTGTTCGTGGTCGAGGCGCTGCGCTGGACGGAGGAAGACGAGCGCGTGCTCGACGAACTCAGGCAGGTGGGCCTGCCGATCGTGCTGCTGATCAACAAGGTCGACCGCGCGCACCCGAAAGAAAGGCTGCTGCCGTTCATCCAGGACCTCACGCAGAAAGCCGCGTTCGCCGAAGTGGTGCCGATTTCGGCGACGCGCCGGACGACGCTCGAACGGCTGCCCGAGGTCATTGCGAAATACCTGCCCGAGCAGCCACGCATCTTCCCGGAAGAGCAGGTGACGGATTCGCCGGACCATTTCATGGCCGCTGAACTCATCCGCGAAAAGCTGATGCTGCGGCTGCAGGAAGAACTGCCGTACGGCCTCGTCGTCGAGATCGAGGGCATCGGCCCGTCCGAGGATGAGCCCGGCAAGCTGGTGGTGCAGGCCGTGATCTGGGTCGAGCGCGCGGGCCAGAAGGCCATCGTCATCGGCAAGGGCGGTTCACTGCTGAAGGAAATCGGCCGCCAGGCGCGGCTCGACCTCAACCGTCATTTCAACCAGCCCGTGCACCTGGAGCTCTGGGTCAAGGTCAAGGAAGGCTGGTCGGACGACGAAAACGCGATGCGCAAGTTCGGATACGAATCATGAGCGGGGCCCGGCGGGTAAACCTCGAGCCCGCCTTCCTGCTGCATCATTACCCGTGGCGCGACACGAGCCGCATCCTGGAGCTGATGACGCGCACGTACGGCAGGGTCGCGGTGTTCTCGCGGGCCTCGCGGCAGTCGGGCTCCGCGGCGACGGGTGGCGCATTGCAGCCGTTCACGGAGTCGCTGGTTTCCTGGAGTGGCCGCGGCGAAGCGGGGCACCTGGCGTCGGCCGAACGCGTTCGTCCGCCCGCCACGCTGGCCGGCGATCGCCTGATGAGCGGATTCTACGCGAACGAGCTGCTGCTGAAGCTGCTGCAGCGGAACGACCCGCATCCCGTGTTGTTCGATGCTTACGCGATCCTGATCGCGCGCCTGTATGCACCGGACTACGATCCCGGACGGGCGCTGCGACTGTTCGAGAAGCGACTGCTCGACGAACTCGGCTGGGGCCTCAACCTCGAGCGCGAAGCCGCGAGCGGGGAGCCGCTCGAGCCGGCACGCAGCTACCGTTACGGCCTCGAAGGCGGTGCCGAGCCGCTCGATGGAGTGGCGGAGGGAACCCTGATATTTTGCGGCGCGTCGCTGCTCTCGCTTGCGCGCGAAGAGCTGGACGACCCGCGCAGCCTGGCGGATGCCCGCCGCCTGCTGCGGGCGGCGCTCGACCGGGTTCTCGACGGCCGGCCGCTGCGGACGCGCGAAGTGGCTCTCGAAATGCGCGCGCATGCAGGCAAGGCGGACGGAGGTTGATCCTTTGCAGCTGACCCACCCGATCAAGCTCGGCGTCAATATCGACCACGTCGCGACGCTGCGGCAGGCGCGCCGTGCGCCGTATCCCGATCCATTGCATGCGGCGCTCGTCGCCGAGCAGTCCGGCGCGGACAGCATCACGCTGCACCTGCGCGAGGACCGTCGCCACATCCAGGACCACGACGTGCGACGTTTTCGGTCGACCTTGCAGACCCGCATGAATCTTGAAATGGCGGCCACCGACGAGATGATCGCCATTGCGCGCGAGGTGCGTCCGCAGGACGTGTGCCTGGTGCCGGAGAAGCGCACCGAGGTGACGACTGAGGGCGGTCTCGACGTGGCCGGGCAGAAGGCGCGGCTCAAGGAATGCTGTGCCGCCCTGCGTGAATGCGGCATCCGCGTCTCGATGTTCATCGATCCGGACCCGCAACAGATCGAGGCCTCGCTCGAGATCGGCGCACCCGTCGTCGAACTGCACACGGGGGCGTATGCGGAAGCGACCGGCGAACACCAGGCGAAAGAGTTGATGCGGCTGGTCCACGGCTCGCGCCACGGAGCGCAGATCGGCCTGACCGTGCACGCCGGACACGGCCTGCACTATCACAACGTGCAGCCCGTCGCTGCGATCGCGGATATCGTCGAGCTCAACATCGGCCACGCGATCATCGCGCGCGCCGTGTTTGACGGCCTGGGCGCGGCGGTGCGCGAAATGCGACGCCTGATGGTCGAGGCCCGCCGCGGCCTGCCCACGAGCGTGCCCTGAGCACCCGCCCATGATCTTCGGCATCGGCACCGACGTCGTGCAGCTCGCGCGCGTCGAAGAGGTCTACGCACGGCACGGCGAGCATTTCGTGCGCCGGCTGCTGTTGCCCGAGGAAGAGGCTGGCTTCCGTGGCTACAAGCGCCCGGTGCGCTTCCTCGCGATGCGGTTCGCCGCCAAGGAAGCCCTTGTCAAGGCGCTCGGCACGGGCTTTGCGCATGGCATCTGGATTCGCGACGTCGGCATCATGCCAAATGCCTGGGGCCGGCCCGAGGTGATCTGGTCCGAGCGCGGGCGTGCGCTCCGCGACAGGCTCGGCGCCGGCGAGGGACACGTGACGCTTACGGACGAGGCAGGTCTCGTGGTGGCCGTCGCGGTGCTGATGAAGCGTGTGGAGCAATCGCAATGAGCATCGTCACCAACGTCATGGCATTCGACATCGAGACGGTCCCCGACGTCGAGTTCGGCCGCCGGCTCCATGGGCTCGAAACCCTGACTGACAAGCAGGTCGGCTACGTCATGCACACGCGGCAGCGCGAGCAGACCGGCAACGAGTTCCTGTCGCTCGAACAGCAGCGCATCGTCGCGATCTCCATCGCGATGCGTTCGCGCGACGGCTTCAGGGTCTGGAGCCTCGGCGAGCCGGATTCGCCCGAGGAAGAACTGGTGCGCCGCTTCTTCGACGGCATCGAGCGCCTGGCGCCAACGCTGGTCAGCTGGAACGGCGCAGGTTTCGACCTGCCGGTGCTGCACTACCGTGCGCTGCGCCACAAGGTCCAGGCCCATCGCTACTGGGAGATGGGCGACATGGACCAGTCCTACAAGTGGAACAACTACATCAGCCGCTTCCACTGGCGGCACGTCGACCTCATGGACGTTCTTGCGGGGTTCCAGGGCCGCGGGCGCGTCGGTCTCGACCAGATGTCGCAGCTGCTCGGCTTCCCCGGCAAGCTCGGCTGGTCGGGCGAGGGTGTCTGGGATGCGCATCTGCAGGGCCGCAGCGAGGAGATCCGCAATTACTGCGAGACCGACGCCGTCAACACGTTCCTGATCTACCTGCGTTTCGAGCTGATGCGCGGCCGCCTCACGCACGACGAGCACGAGCGCGAGGTCGAACTCGTCCGCGCCGGGCTGCTCGGGGCGCAGCGGCCACATTGGCAGGAATACGTGGCCGCATGGGCAAAGTGCGGAAGTTGACCAGCGCATGAAGCGCCTGCAGCTGGCGCCCGAGGAGGCGGACATCGTCGACCTCACGCACGAGGCGGCTGGCGTCGCGCGGATCGATGGCAAGACCGTCTTCGTGGCCGACGCGTTGCCGGGCGAGCGCGTCGTGCTGCGACGAACGCATCGTCAGCGCAAGCTCGACTATGCGGTCACGGAGCAGGTGCTGCACGCCAGCCCGGACCGCGTGCCGCCGAAGTGCGCTCACTTCGGTCGCTGCGGCGGCTGTGCCTTGCAGCACCTCGCGCCTGACGCGCAACTCGCGTTCAAGCAATCTCAGCTGATCGAGAACCTGTCGCGGCTGGGCGCGGTGCAGGCCGGGCGCCTGCTCGAACCGCTCCGTGGCCCGGTCTGGCATTACCGCAGGCGCGCGCGCCTCGGCATCAAGCTGGTGCCACGCAAGGGCAAGGTACTGGTCGGTTTTCGCGAGCGCTCGTCGCCGTACGTGACCGATCTCCACGAATGCCACGTGCTCGTCGAGCCGGTCGGTGCCTTGATCACACCGCTGGGACGGATGGTCGAGGGGCTGACCATCGCGAGCCGGGTGCCCCAGGCCGAGGTCGCGGTGTCGGACGACGTCGTGGCGCTGGTGCTGCGGGTGCTCGATCCGCCGGCACCGGCCGACCTCGAGCGGATGGCGGACTTCGAACGCGAGTTTTCCGTCCGGGTCTACCTGCAATCCGGTGGCCCGGAGACCATCGCGCCGCTCGATCCGTCGCGCCCACCTGCGCCGCTCAGCTATCGCCTGAGGGAGCACGGCATCACCATCGACTTCGAGCCGACCGACTTCGTGCAGGTCAACGGCCCGCTGAACGAGGCGATGATTGCCCGTGCGCTCGACGTGCTCGAGCCGCAGCCGGGCGAGACGGTGCTCGACCTGTTCTGCGGCCTGGGAAATTTCTCGCTGCCGCTCGCCCGGCGCACTGGCCAGGTCGTGGCGGTCGAAGGCGACGCGGGCCTGGTGCAGCGGGCACGCGCCAATGCCGGGCGCAATGGCATCCCGAACGTCGAGTTCCACGTGGCCGACCTGTTCAAGGACGCAGTGGGGCTGCCCTGGACGCGACGACCTTATGACAGCGTGCTGCTCGATCCGCCGCGGGCCGGGGCCAGGGAGATCCTGCCGGTCGTCGCCGGCAGCGGCGCCAGGCGTGTCGTGTATATTTCCTGCCATTCGGGCAGTCTTGCGCGCGATGCGGGCCTGCTCGTACGGGAGCATGGCTTCCGGCTGACGGCGGCGGGTGTCATGGACATGTTCCCGCACACGACGCACGTCGAGGCCATGGCGGTGTTCGAGCGATGAGGAACGCATGACGGACGACGATGCAGCCGGGGTGACGCGATGACGCTCGGTCCGCTGATGGTCGACGTCGCCGGTTGCGAACTCACCGAAGAGGACCGGCGCGTCCTGGCGCACCCGCTGGTGGGCGCCGTCATCCTGTTCACGCGCAATTTCGCCAGCTACGAGCAACTGGCCGCCCTGGTCCGGGACGTCCGGGCGGTCCGTAATCCCCCCTTGCTCGTCGCCGTGGATCATGAAGGCGGGCGCGTGCAGCGATTCCGCCACGAGTTCACCGTGCTGCCACCGCAGCGCGCGATCGGTCATGCGTACGATCTCGACCCCGAAGGCGGCCGCCGGCTCGCCTGGCAGTGCGGGTGGCTGCTCGCCGCTGAATTGCGCTCGATCGGCATCGACCTGAGTTTCGCGCCTTGCATCGACCTCGATTACGGTGTCAGTGAAGTCATTGGCGACCGCGCATATCATCGCGATCCCGAGGTGGTGTCCCGTCTCGCCGTCGCCTGCATGCAGGGCATGCGCACAGCCGGCATGGCTGCCACCGCGAAGCATTTCCCGGGCCATGGCGCGGTCGTTGCCGACTCGCACAAGGCGCTGCCGATCGACCGCCGGCCGTTGACCGAACTCACCGACGAATTGCTGCCCTACCGGCGCATGATCGCGAACGGCCTGACATCCGTAATGGTCGCGCACGTGCTGTTCCCCGAAGTCGATGAGGCGCCCGCGGGTTTCTCGGCACGCTGGATCCAGCAGGAACTGCGCTGGGGCCTTGGCTTTACCGGCGCGGTGTTCTCGGACGATCTCAGCATGGGGGGCGCCGCGTTTGCGGGCACGGTTCCCGAGCGCGCGCGCCGCGCGATCGAAGCGGGCTGCGACCTGCTGCCGATCTGCAACGATCGTCCCGCCGTGCTCGCTACGCTGGCCGAACTCGAAGGCGCGGCAGATCCGCTGAGCCAGGTGCGCCTGGTGCGCCTGCACGGCCGGCCGATGCCGGCCCGCGACCAGCTGCGCAAGACGGCGCAATGGGCCGAATGCCAGCGGGCGATCGACCATTGCCGTGACACGCCGAGCCTGCAACTGAACGCCTGACGACGGACCGGGGCGCGAGGGAGTTCCAGAACGATGAGCGACGCAGCCAGCATGACGACGACCAGCGATGCACAACTGCTCGGCGAGGTCTTGCAGCATGCGCTCGACGGCATTGCCGTCGTCGAATCCCGCGACGGCATCACCAGGGTGGCGTATGGCAACGCGACTCTTGCGGCCTTGTTGCGCCGCTCGGAAGACTGGGTGGCCGGCCGCCGGCTCGAGGACGTCGAAGCCGAGGCTCCCTCCGATCCCAACCTGACCACGACGGGCTTGGGTTCCCGCGTCCGGCTCAAGCGAGTCGATGGCACGCTGCTCGACTGCGAGCGCTGGGCCGTGATGCTGTCCGGCGGACGGATGGCACTCTATTACCGCCCCGTGCCGCGCAATTCGCCGGGCGCGCTCGCCGCGGCGCTCGAGCGCTCCAGCGGCCTCAGCACCGAGAGCCAACTGCTCGAGATGCTCGTGCGCGACTGGTCGATCGGCCAGCGCGACGGGCGCAGCGTCACGCTGATGCACTTCGAGATCGATTCGTGGGCCGATTACCTGGAGATCTTCGGCCGCGGCGCGAGTGACAATACGCTGCGGCAGGTCGGGCGTGCCATCGCCGCCGTGATGAAGCGCGCCAGCGACGTGGTCGCGCGTGCGGGGCAGGGCGGGTTCCTCGTGCTTGGCGTCTCGATGGAGGCCGATGCGGCGCTGCGCTTTGCCGAGCAGATCGTGGCGCGCATCCGCTCGCTCTCGATCCACCATCCGCGCTCCGTCACTGGCAAGTTCCTCACGGTGAGTGCGGGCGTGGTGACCGCACAGCCGCCGCGCGGGGCGAGCCACGCGTTGATGCAGGAGGCGACCCAGGTCGCCATGGGTGAGGCGCAGGCCAGCGGTGGCAATCGCGCTGTCCGTGGGGAGATCTGAACGCTAGTGTCGCGGCACGCACCGCGTCAGCTCGTCGAGCAGCTGCTGTGCAGCGTTGAAGCGCTCCTCGGGGTCGTCCCACTTGCCCGTCACACGGATCTTCCGCGGGCCGTCGAAGCGCATCGTCCGGTTGCTCCGCTGCAGCAGCAGGATCAGCGAGCCCGGGTCGAGCGGCGTCTCGTCGCCGAAAGCAACCGACCCGCCGGCATGCCCGAGGTCCATGCGCTCGATGACCAGCGGGTTGGCCGCCACGCGCAGGCGCGCGATGCGGAAGAGGTTTCTTGCCGGGTCGGGTAACGGCCCGAAGCGATCCATCGTTTCGGCCTGCAGGTCGTCGAGCTCCGTGACCGTCCGCACCGACGAGATGCGTTTGTAGAGCACGAGCCGGGCATGCACGTCGGGCAGGTAGCCCTCCGGCAGCAGCGACGGCACGTGCAGGTCGATCTCCGGCCCGTGGTGCAGCGGCTTCTCGAGCTCCGGCGTCTTCCCGGCCTGCATCGCTTTCACGGCGCGCTCGAGCAGTTCCAGGTAGAGCGCGAATCCGACTTCCTGGATCTGGCCGCTCTGGCCTTCGCCGAGCAGCTCGCCGGCGCCGCGGATTTCGAGATCGTGCGTGGCCAGCACGAAGCCGGCGCCCAGGTCTTCCAGCGATTCGATCGCCTCGAGCCTGCGCGCGGCATCGGCCGTCATGGCGTTCTTCGGCGGCGCGACCAGGTATGCGTATGCCTGGTGATGCGAGCGGCCGACGCGGCCACGCAGCTGGTGCAGCTGGGCGAGTCCAAAGCGGTCCGCGCGGTTGATGATGATCGTGTTCGCGGTCGGCACGTCGATGCCGCTTTCGATGATCGTCGTGCAGAGCAGCACGTTGGCGCGTTTGTGGTAGAAATCGAGCATGACCTGTTCGAGGTCGCGCTCGCGCATCTGGCCGTGACCGGTCACTATGCGAGCTTCCGGCACCAGCTCGGCCAGCTGCTGCGCCATCCTGTCGATCGTCTCGATGCTGTTGTGGACGAAATACACCTGGCCGCCGCGGCGCAGCTCGCGCAGGCACGCTTCGCGCACGGTGGGGGCGCTCCATTCGGTCACGAAGGTCTTGATCGAGAGTCGCGCCGCCGGCGGCGTGGTGATCAGCGAAAGGTCGCGCAGACCGCCCAGTGCCATGTTGAGCGTGCGCGGGATCGGCGTGGCCGTCAGCGTCAGCACGTCGACCTCGGCGCGCAGCGACTTGAGTCGCTCCTTGTCGCGCACGCCGAAGCGGTGCTCCTCGTCGACGATTACCAGGCCCAGGTCCTTGAACCTGACGCCCGGCTGCAGCAGCCGGTGGGTGCCGACCACGATATCGACCTTGCCGGAGGCCAGCCCGTCGAGCGCCACCTTTGACTGCGCGCCCGCGCGGAAGCGCGACAGCAGTTCGATCTTCACCGGCCAGTCGGCGAAGCGGTCGGCGAACGTTTCGAAGTGCTGCTGCGCCAGCAACGTCGTCGGCACCAGCACCGCGACCTGCTTGCCGCCCTGGACGGCGACGAATGCGGCGCGCAACGCGACTTCGGTCTTGCCGAAGCCGACGTCGCCGCAGACCACGCGGTCCATCGGCTTGCCCGAACGCAGGTCTGCCATCACGGCCTGGATGGCGTGCAGCTGGTCGACGGTCTCCTCGAACGGGAAGCCGGACTCGAACGCGCGCACCTGCTGGTCATCCACCTGGAATGCGTGTCCCGCGCGTGCCGCGCGCCGCGCATAGACGTCGAGCAACTCTGCCGCCGCGTCGCGGATCTTTGCGGCTGCGCGCGCGCGCGCCTTCGTCCACTGCTCGCCGCCGAGCTTGTGCAGCGGTGCGGACTCCGCCGGCGCACCGGTATAGCGACTGATGCGCTCGAGCGCCTGGACGGGTACGTAGAGCTTGTCGCCCTCGGCGTATTCGAGCACGAGGAATTCGGCGGTCATGCCGCCTGCGTCCATCGTCGTGAGGCCGGTGTAGCGGCCGACGCCGTAGTCTTCGTGCACCACCGGGGCGCCCGGACGCAGGTCCGCCAGCTGTTGGATGATCTTCGCGGGGTCGCGGTCGGCGCGCCGCCGCCGCCGCTCCTGGCGGGCACGCTCACCGAACAGCTGTTCCTCGGCGTAAATCGTGATGGCGGGATCGCGCAGGCAGACGCCTGAAGCGAGTGGTGCGACTGCCAGGGCGATGTGCGCGTCCGAATCGAGGAACTCCTGCCAGTTGCCGACCACCCTGGTCGTGATGGCATAGGGTCGCAGCAGCTCGAGCAGCAGTTCGCGGCGTCCGGCCGATTCCGCGGCCAGCAGCACGCGCCCTGCGGCGCAGCGCAGCTGGTCTGCGAACGCATGCAGCGTCTCTTCGTGGCGCTGGTCGATGCGCGCAGACGGCGCGGGTTCCGTCTGGAAGTCCAGCACCGGCACGGGCCGCGGGGGAATCGTTGCGGGCACGTCGGCGTGCGCGGGAGTCGCTGGCGCTGGCCCGAGCAGGATGTACGGCAATGCGGTCGCCGCGGCGAGCCACTCGTCAGCCGCAACGCAGATTTCGGCTGGCTCGAGCACCGGATGCTCGATGTCGTACCGTCGCTCCTCAAAGCGCTCGACCAGCGAGTGCCACGCATCGCGCAGGCCGGCGTCATGGTCGGATGGCAGGATCACGGTGGCGCGCGCAGGCAGGTAATCGAGCAGCGTGGCGGTCTGCTCGAAGAACAGCGGCAGGTAGTACTCGATGCCGGCGGGGGCGAGACCCTCGCCGACGTCGCGATAAAGCGGCATCCGCGTCAGGTCACCCTCGAACCGCGTGCGGAAGCGACGCCTGAAGTCCTTGATCGACTCGGGCGACAGGCTGAACTCGCGGGCCGGCAGCAGGTCGAGCCGTGGCAGCTTCGCGAGCGAGCGCTGCGATTCCGGGTCGAAGCTGCGGATGCTGTCGATGACTTCGTCGAACAGGTCGATTCGCAGCGGCGATTCACTGCCCATCGGAAAAACGTCGAACAGCGAGCCACGGATGGCGAAGTCGCCGGGCTCAGCCACCTGGGGCACGCTGGCATAGCCGGCGCTCGTGAGCCGCAAACGGAACTGCTCGAGGTCGAGTGCGGCGCCGGTATTGAGGCTGAGCGCATGGCCGTCAATGAACGTGCGTGGCGGCAGGCGCTGCAGGGCCGTCTGCACGTCGACGATCACGATGCCGCGCCGCAGTGCGGGCAGGCGCGCCAGCGTGCGCAGGCGTTGCGAGATGATGTCCGGATGCGGCGAGAACTGGTCGTAGGGCAGCGTCTCGTAACCGGGGAAGCTGAAGATGGGGACGGCACCCGCGCAGAAGAATGCGAGTTCTTCCTCGAGGCGGGCAGCCGTCGCCGCGTCGTTCGTCACCAGCAGGACCGGACCCGCTGCCTGCGTGGCGGCGCGCGCAAGCTGCAGGGCCGTGGCCGCCCCGGTCAGGCCAATCCAGCGCAGGCTCGGATGTTCGTTCGTGGGCAGCAGGGCGGGTGGGTCGACGGGCATCGGATTCCAGCAGGCAACAGGCGACGCCCTCCCGCGCCTGGACGCGGCAGGGATTCGCAGGGGACGTCGACGGGTGTTTCGACCCGCCCTTGGCCCGGCGCGCAGGCCGGACGCCCCGCTTCAGGCGGGGGAGGCGGTGATTCTAGCGGTTCGGCTCAGCGGCGGAGCGTGACGGCGTGGACGACGTGGTCGTACTCGAAGTACACGATCTTGTCCGCGTAGACCCAACGGGTAATCGGTGGCTGCCCGACCGCGGCGAACCGCTCGGTCGGCGCGCCGAACTGGCGTTCCACCTGGGCCATCGTCTGGCCACGACCGGGCGTCGCCACGGCGGGCGCCGTCGCAGGCGGGTTCGTCATTTCGAGGGTCTGGGCGGGCAGGGCCGGCGCTGTCGCAAGTCCGGCCAGGCAGAGGCTGATTGCCGTGAATGTCTGCTTGCGCATGCTTCCGTGTCTCCAGTGAGGCCCGGAGAACTATAGCATTCGGCGCGAAAGACCCGGAGCGTCGCGGCCTAATTCCTTGTTCCAGTTCACTATCTGGCTCTGCGGGAAACGTGCAAAGCCCGGCCGCGCCGGGTAGCCTTGCGGCCTCCTGCCCCACGCGAGCCTCGCTTCACGGTGTTCCACCCGCTGCCCGTCTTCGTTGGCCTGCGCTATGTCCGAACCCGCCGGCAGGGTTTCTTCGTCTCGTTCATCTCCTGGATCTCGATGGCCGGGGTGTGTCTCGGCGTCGCCGCCCTGATCACCATCATCTCGGTCATGAACGGCTTCGAGGGCGAACTGCGCAACCGCCTGGTTTCGCTGACGGCGCACGCCACCGTTTCCGGCCCTCCCGAGCGGCTGGCGAACTGGCAGTCGGTCACCGACCGCATCCGAACGGTGCCGGGCGTGGAGGGCGTTGCGCCTTTTGTGGACGTGCAGGCGATGCTCGGGCGCGCCGGCTTGCTCGAGCCGGTGCTGCTGCACGGCATCGATCCGGCGGCCGAGGCCAACGTGTCGTCGATCGAGCACAACCTGCTGCAAGGGAAACTCGCCGACCTCCGGCCTGGCTCGCGCGGCATGGTCATCGGTCGCGTGCTCGCATGGCAGATCGGCGCCGAACTCGGCGACGAGCTCACCGTGATGGTGCCGGGCCGCGACATGCTCGCGGCGGGTGGCCGGCCGCTGCTGCAGACCTTCACGGTCACCGGCATCTTCGAAGTCGGGCTGCAGGATCACGACGCTTCGCTCGCGCTCGTGTCGATCGCCGACGCGGCTGACCTGGGCGGTGCTGCCAGTGCAACGCCGGCCGGGCTGCGCATCCGCTTCGACGACGTGATGAACGCACCCGCGCGCACCGCCGACCTGCGCAAGGCCGTGGGAGCCGGACTGCAGGTCAAGGACTGGAGCGAAGAACACTCGGCGTACTTCCGGGCGATTCGCATCGAGAAGACGATGATGAGCCTGATCCTGCTGCTCGTCGTGGCGGTGGCCGCATTCAACATCGTGGCGGCGCTGGTGATGGTGGTGAACGAAAAGCGCTCCGACATCGCGATCCTGCGCACGCTAGGCATGACCCCGCGCGGCATCGTCGGCGTCTTCCTGACGCAAGGCCTCGTGATTGGCACCGTCGGGACGCTGTTCGGTGTCGTGCTCGGAGTGCTGGTCGCCGCCAACGTCGGCACCATCGTGCCTGTGCTCGAAAGCGTGTTCCGTTTCCACGTGATGGACCCGTCGGTGTACTACATCACGCAGATTCCGTCGGAGCTCAGGATCGGGCAGATCGTGACGATCACGCTGGTCGCGTTCACGCTCACGGTCGTCGCGACGATCTATCCGGCGATCCGCGGCGCGGCCACCGAACCTGCCGAAGCCCTGCGGTACGAATGACCATGGCAGGGCGCGGCACTCCCTTCGAACTCGCGATCGGCCGGCGCTACCTGCGTTCGACCGGTAACCGGTTCCTGTCGTTCATCTCCCTGATCTCGATGGTCGGCGTGGCGATCGGCGTGGCCGTGCTGATCGTCGTGCTTTCGGTGATGAACGGGTTCGAACACGAACTGCGGTCACGCATCCTGAGCCTGACCTCGCACGCAACGGTGACGGCCTTCGGCGAGGGACTCGTCGGCTGGGAAGCGATGCGGGAAACGGCGCTCAGGAATCCGCGGGTGTCTGCCGCGGCGCCGTTCGTCGAATCCGAGACGCTGCTGATCGCCGATCACGCTGCGGGCGCTTCGAGCGCGGCCACCTTGCGTGGCATCGATCCGGCGCTCGAGGCACAGGTCTCTGCGCTGGGCGAGCGGCTCACCGTTGGATCGATGCAATCGCTGCAGCCAGGCTCGTTCACCGTCCTGCTGGGCGAGGAGCTGGCGAACAAGCTCGGCGTCGGCCTGGGCGATGCCGTCGTCGTCGCGATCGCCAGGGGCAGCGTGACACCTGCAGGCGTGCTGCCGCGCCTGCGGCGTTTCAGGGTGGCGGGCATTTTCCGCTCCGGCATGTACGAGATCGACGCGACGCTCGCTGTCGTGCACGTCGCCGATGCGGCGCGGTTGCTGCGTCTGGGCGCCAACGTCACCGGATTGCGCCTGGCGGTGACGGACCCCTACGAGGCGCCACTCGCCGTGCGCGAAGTCGCCAGCGAGCTCGGCGGCGGGCTCTACGTCGAGGACTGGACGCAGCGCAATGCGAACTTCTTCCGCTCGATCGAACTGACCAAGCGCATGATGTTCTTCATCCTGCTGCTGGTCGTGGCGGTCGCCGCGTTCAACATCGTGTCGACGCTGGTGATGGCGGTGAAGGACAAGCAGCCGGACATCGCCATCCTGCGCACGATCGGCGCGCGACCCTCGAGCATCCTCGCGATCTTCACCACGCAGGGCACCGTGATCGGCCTGCTCGGCACGCTGGGCGGCGTGGCTCTCGGCGTACTGCTCTCGCTGAACCTCGAGTCGATCGTGCACGGCCTGGAGCGCGTCTTCGGCGTGCATTTCATGGACGCGAGCGTCTACCTCATGAGCGACCTGCCGGCGCGTGTCGAACCCGACGACGTGGTGCTCATCGCGGGCACGGCGTTCGCGCTCTGCTGCCTTTCCACCCTGTATCCCGCGTGGCGCGCAGCGACCACCGACCCGGCGAGGGCCCTGCGCCATGACTGAACCATCGATCCTCGCGTGCGACGGCGTGCACAAGCATTTCGAGGAGGCGGGGCAGCGCCTCGAAGTCCTCCGTGGTGTCGAATTGCAGGTGCGGGCGGGCGAGACGCTCGCCATCATCGGTGCCTCCGGCTCCGGCAAGACGACGCTGTTGCAGATCCTCGGTGGTCTCGACCTGCCGGCGCGGGGTACCGTGCGGCTGATGGGCCAGGCGTTCGCCGAGTTGTCGGACGCGGCGCGCGGTGACCTGCGCAACCGCGCACTCGGCTTCGTGTACCAGTTCCATCACCTGCTGCCGGAGTTCAGTGCGCTGGAGAACGTGGCGATGCCGCTGCTCGTGCGTCGCACGCCCGCGGCGGATGCGCGCCGCGAGGCGCAGTGGCTGCTGGATCGCGTGGGCCTGGGGCAACGGCTCACGCATCGACCATCGCAGCTCTCGGGCGGCGAGCGCCAGCGTGCGGCTGTCGCGCGCGCACTGGTGACGCGACCGAAGGTCGTGCTGGCGGACGAACCGACCGGCAACCTCGACGGCCGCAACGCCGAGGGCGTGCTCGAGCTCATGCTCGAGTTGAACCGCGAGTTCGGCACCAGCCTGGTGCTGGTCACGCATTCGGACGAAATCGCCTCGCGCATGCAGCGCGTCCTGACCCTGCAGGATGGCCAGCTCGTCGAGGGCTGAATCGGGCTGAACGCGTCGATTAGTCGCGTCGCCAGCGACTGCCGCGACGCCGCACGCTGACGTCCTCGCGGTCGGGACGTTGACCCATGTGGCAGATGGCGGCAGGCCTCCTGGCCGGCTCCTGTGCGGTGCTGAGCCTGCCGCAGGCGCCTGCTGCCGCGCTGGCGTGGGCTGGTCTTTGCGCAAGCGTCGCCAGCGCCTGCGCGTGGCGCAGATCCTGGCTGCTGGGCCCCGGGCTGGGGTTCTGGCTCACCGCCCTGCAGCTCGATGCAGGGCTGGCCGACCGGCTGGACCCTGCGCTGGAAGGGCAGGCGGTGCGCATGCGTGGCGTGGTCACGAGCGTGCCGCAGGGGACACTCGATGTGCTCAGGTTCCGCTTCTCGCCACTGCCGGATGGCGGCTCACGACCGCTGCCCCGGTTCATCGAGCTGACCTGGTACGACGCTCCCAACCGCGTCGTTGCCGCTGAGACGCTCGAACTCGAAGTGAAGCTGCGTCGTCCCCGCGGGTTTGCCAATCCGGGTGGGCGGGATAACGAGGCACGGATGCTGCGCGACCGGGTTGGCGCAAGTGGTTACGTGCGTTCCGGCAGACGTGTCGGCCGCGAGTCCGACGCCGCATTCAGATACCCGGTGTTGCGCGCGCGCGCGCAGGTCGCCTCGATCATCCGCGACGCACTCGGTGAGCGACCCTCGGCCGGCATCGTGGCCGGACTTGCCGTGGGCCTCCAGGACGCGCTGAGCCGCGAGCAGTGGCTGCAGCTCTCGCGCAGCGGCACGAGCCACCTGATGGCGATTTCGGGCCTGCACATCGCGATGGTGGCAGCAGTGTTCGCCTGGCTCGGTGGGCGAGTGCAGCGAATCCGACAGTGCCGTGGCGCGACGGGCGCCAGGCGCGACGCGTCGGTCGTTGCGGCGGCTGTCGCCGCGTTGGGCTACAGCCTGCTTGCAGGCTGGTCCGTGCCGACGCAGCGCACGATGGTCATGATCGCGTGCGGCGCGGCTGCGCTCCTGTCGCGTCGAAGGATCGGTGTCGCCGATGGACTGGGTTTCTGCGTGCTCGGTGTGCTGCTGCTCGACCCGCTGGCGCCGCTCGCGCCCGGGTTCTGGTTGTCGTTTGGCGCCGTGGCAGCGATTCTCTTTGGCGCCACCGGGCACGTCCGGCCACCCGGCCTGATCCGCGGCTACCTGCTGGTCCAGGTCGTCGTCACGCTGGGGCTCGTGCCCGTCCTCGCGGGCAGTTTCGGCTCGGTTTCACTCGTGTCCGCGCTCGTCAACCTGTATGCGATCCCGCTCTACACGCTGCTGATCGTGCCCGCCGTGCTGGTGTCATGCGCCGTGGCGATGCTTGCCGCTGACACAGGCGCCGTCATGCTCGACTGGACAGGCCGACTGATCGAGGCGACGTGGCCGCTGATCGAGGTGCCGGCCTCGTGGCCGCTCGCCACCTGGTCAATCGCCGGGCTCGACGGCATCGCCTGGTGCGCGCTGATTCTCGGCACGCTCGCGGCGCTCTCGCCGCTGCCGATCCCGGGTCGCGTCGCGGGCGGCATGCTCGTTGCGACCGCCTGCCTGTGGCGGCCGGCGATCATTCCCGACGGTGCCGCGCGCATCACGATTCTCGACGTCGGGCAGGGGCTGTCGGTCGTGGTCGAAACGCGCGGGCACACGCTCGTCTACGACGCAGGACCTTCGTTCCGCACCGGCAGCGACACCGGGCAACTCGTCGTCGTTCCATTCCTCAGGTCGCGCGGCATCCGCAGGGTGGATCGGGTCGTCGTGAGTCACGACGATGACGATCACAAGGGCGGGGTGGCCAGCGTGCTCGCGCTGATGGACGCGCGCGCCCTGATCGTGGGACCGAGCCTGCAGGCGAGCGCGTTCCATGACATCCCTCCGCAGCGAACCCGGGACACCTGCCGGCGTGGCGAGGCGTGGGCCTGGAACGGAGTCGGTTTTCGCTGGGTGCACCCCGGCGACGTTCGCTACCGACGCGACAACGACAGTTCGTGCGTGTTGCTCGTGAGCGCAGGCGGGCACGCGGCGCTCGTGACCGGCGACATCGAGGCAGAGGCCGAGCGTGATCTGGTGCGCGCAGGCGTGCTGGCCCCCGTCGACATCGTGGTCGTGCCGCACCATGGCAGCCGCACTTCTTCGACCCGGGACTTCGTGGAGGCGTCACGGCCGCGCTGGGCCGTCTATGCCGTGGGGTACCGCAACCGCTGGAATTTCCCCGTGCGTCGCGTCGTGGAGCGCTGGGAGCAGGCGGGAGCCAGGGAGGTGCGGACCAGTGATGGCGGAGCCATTACGTTCGAACTGGCGCCCGGACGGACCCTGGCGCCGCCTCGCGAATGGCGGCGCGAACATCCGCGTCCCTGGCGCGATCCTTGAACCATGCCCGTCGCCGCGACGGAGGGGTTCCAGTATCATCGGCCGGTCATTCTTGCCGGGCACAGGGACTCGAGCACGCCACATGTTCGAAATCGTGAAGGCCGGCGGCATCGTCATGGTGCCGCTCATCCTCTGCTCCATACTTGCCGCCGCCATCACGCTCGAGCGCCTCTGGACGCTGCGGGGCCAGCGCGTCGTGCCCGAGGAACTCGTGGACAAGGTGTGGCGCTGGGTCGAAAACCGCACGCTGTCCGACAAGCAGATCTTCGCGCTGCAGCAGCATTCGCCACTCGGGCGCGTGCTCGCGGCCGGGCTCGCCAATCGCCACCGCGACCGCTCGCTGATGATCGAGGCGATCGAGGACGCCGGACGTCACGTCGCCCACGAACTGGAGCGTTACCTGAACGCGCTGGGCACGATCGCGGCGATTTCGCCGTTGCTCGGCCTGCTCGGCACCGTCACTGGCATGATCCGGACGTTCAAGGCGATCACGGTCGCCGGCGTGGGTAACCCCTCGGCCATGGCCTCGGGCATTGCTGAAGCGCTCATCACGACTGCCACGGGCCTCATCATCGCGATTCCGGCGCTGGTGGCGTACCGCATGCTTCGCAGCCGGGTCGACGGTCACGTCATCGACATGGAGAAGGAATCGCTCAAGCTGGTGCAGGCGATCGACCGCGCTAGCGCCTTGCGTCCGGCCTCGGCGGCCGGGATCGGCGCGGCCTTGTCGTCGCCCGCGGATGCGCAGGAAGCCGTTGCTTGAAGTTCCAGCGGAAGCAGCGCGAGGAGGTCGAACTCAACATGACGTCGCTGATCGACGTCGTGCTGCTGCTGCTGATCTTCTTCATGATGTCCACCAAGTTCATCGACGAGGGCCGGCTGCAGGTGCGGTTGCCCGCCGCCGGGGTCCAGCCCGACGAGGCCTCGGTCAAGAAGACGGTCGAGATCGAAGTGACCGCCGAAGGCAATTACCGCGTGGGCGGCCGCGACCTCGTCAACAACAGTCCCGACACGCTCGCAACGGCACTGGCACGCGCCACCAGCGGCAACCGCGCGCAGCCCCTCACCATCCGCGCCGACGCGCGGGCGGTGCACCAGTCGGTCGTCACGGCGATGGATGTCGCCGGGCGCCTCGGCTACCGCCAGATCAACATTGCCACGGTTCACGATGGGTCGGAAACCCGGTAGGCGCATCGACCTGAAGATGCCGGAGGGCGCCCTGCAGACCTACCGGCGCCTGCTCGGCTACCTGCGGCCGCACAAGGCCATGTTTGCGGTCGGCGTGGCCGGCATGACGATCTTCGCCGCGACCGACGCCGGCTGGGCCGCGTTCGTGAAGTTCTTCCTCG
>JAOUGW010000173.1 GCA_029865465.1 Gammaproteobacteria bacterium | reverse complement strand
TGCTCGGCCCGTTGTGGTCGTGGCACTTGTTGTTGCTGGCGGCCGTCCACGCGGCCATTGCGTACGCGTTCGCCTCGCCGCTCGTGCTGGCGGCGTCCCTCACGTCGCTCGCCGGATGGTTCGGCGCGGGCGCCACGCTCGGCGACGCGCTGCATTTCTCATACTCGACGCCGATGCTTGGGTCCCGCGCACTCGCCTGCGCGGCAGTGATCGCGGCCTGGCGCTATGCCGACCGCCGCGCACGACCGGCAACACCCTTCAGCAACGTGTTCGACCATTACGCGGCGAACCTGGCTTGCTGGGGGGCGATCGCGTGGTGCCGCGAGTGGCCGTGGCTCGTCGCCGGGCTGCCGCTGCTGGCGGCGCTCGCCTGGGCGTCGGTCCGCCGTGGCCTCGACACGGGCCGCGAGGCGTTCCTTGTGTACGGCATCGTGTACGCGGCGATCGGCATCTGTGTCGCCGTCGTGCCGCGTCTCCATGGCATGACCGTGTCGCTCGGGTTCGTGCTGATCGTCGTGTGCGCCGCGGCGGCCACGCTGTGGCAGTTGCGCCGACGCCTCCGGGAGCCCAGCCCATGAGCCGCTGGCGTCCGTCGCCTGACGAAGAACGCTGGCTCGAGGTGGCGTCGGAACTCGGCGACGCGGTTCCGCGCGCCGCCGTGACGGAGCGTGCTGGTGGCTGGCGCAGCACCGGGCCGCTTGCTCGCATCGCGCTCTTCGTCCTGGGGTTCATTGCGGCCGTGCTTGCGGGCGCGCTGCTCTTCTCGATCGCTGGACTCGACGACGAGGCCACCTTGCTCGTCGCGGGACTGGTCGCCGTGCTCGCCGCCGAGTGGCTCACGTTCACCAGGCGCCTGCACGCATCCGGCATCGAGGAGGGCCTCTGTCTCGCCGGATTCCTCCTGGTCGGCCTCTGGATAACCACGCTGATCGCGCCGAGGGCGGGTTACGCCATCGGTTCGGTTGGGACGCTGGTGCTGATCGCGGCCGCGGGCGCCGCGGGCCTGCGCCGCTTGAATCCGCTCGTCACCACCGGCGCCGTGGTTGCCTTTGTCTACTGGGCGGGATCGACCGCGACCGCGCGTGCGATCGATCAGGCGATCGGTGGCGGCGTGACGGCGCTCACCGTCGGCTGTGCGCTCGCGGCGCTCGCACTCGCCCTCGGCGCGCGGGAATACCGCCGACCGTCTCACGACCGGATGCTCGACTGGCCGGTCGCGACGCTGCCGATCGCTGCGTACGCGCGGAACGCAGCCCCGGACGCCTACGAGGTCTTGCGCTCTCCGGGTGACGGCACGAGCCAGCTTGCGACGGCAGTGCTGCTGTGCGCGCTCGGCGCCGCGATGTTGTTCCTGGGACTGCGCAGGCGCAGGCACGCGCCGCTGCTGGGTTTCATGGGCTGCCTCGCCTGCCTCGCGGTGGAACTGCGCCAGGTCACGACGCTCGCGACGGAGACGTGGCTCATGCTCTATGGGTTCGCAGCGTTGGTCGCGGGAGTGGCGTTGGACCGTTACCTGCGCCAGCCACGCCATGGCCTGACCTCGGCCGCGCTGACCCGGCACGAGGGACCGCTCGACCTGCTGCAAACCGCTGGCGCAGCGGCACTCGCGCAACGTGCCGCCCCCGAGTCCCCGCGCCCGGAGCCCCCCGTGACGGGAGGCGGGGGGCGATTCGGCGGCGGTGGCGGCACCGGCAGCTACTGAGCCGACCCGGCAGCGGACTCGAGCAGCGACAAAGAAAAGGCCCGGGGACCGCTCGGTCGCCGGGCCTTCACCTGGCGCGGGATGCCGGTCAGCCGAGTGCCTTCTCGAACTCCGGCACGATCGTGAACAGATCGCCGACGAGGCCGATGTCCGCGCTCTCGAAGATCGGCGCTTCGCCGTCCTTGTTGATCGCGACGATCGTGCGCGCGTCCTTGATGCCGGTCATGTGCTGGATCGCGCCCGAGATGCCGATCGCGAAGTACACCTGCGGCGCAATGATCTTGCCGGTCTGGCCGACCTGCAGGTCGTTCGGGACGTAGCCCGCGTCGACTGCAGCGCGCGACGCGCCGACCGCCGCGCCGAGCTTGTCGGCGAGCGAATAGATCAGCTTGAAGTTCTCCGCGCTGCCGAGCGCGCGGCCACCCGAGACGACCTTGGCGGCCGACTGCAGGTCCGGGCGACCCGTCGTTGCGCCCGAACGCGACACGAAGCGCGTGTGCGAGGGCAGGGCGGCACCCGGGTCGACCTTCTCGATGGCCGCGCTGCCGCCCGCTGCAGCCGCTTCGAACGAAGCGACGCGCACGGTGGCGACGACCGGGGCACCTGCTGGCGCTTCGACGGTGAGGATCGCGTTGCCTGCGTAGATCGGGCGCTTGAACGTGTGCGAGCCATCCACCGCCATGATGTCCGACACCTGGCTCACGCCGAGCAGTGCGGCGACGCGGGGCATGATGTCCTTGCCGAACGTCGTCGACGGGCCGAACACGTGCGTGTAGCCGGCAGCGAGCTTCGCGATCTGGGGCGCGAGGATGGCTGCGAGCGGCTCCTTGTTGGCCGCGTTCTCGACCACGAGCACCTTGCTGACGCCCGCGAGCGCAGCAGCTTCGGCCGCAATCGCTGCAGCGTCGGCCGCGAGCACGGCGACATCGATGGTGGCGCCCGCGATCTTCGCGGCACAGGTGACGCTCTTCGCCGTGCTGACGTTCAGCTTCGCGCCGTCGTGTTCGGCGACGATCAGGATCTTGCTCATCAGACCAACCCCTTCTGCTTCAGCACGCCGACGAGTTCGGCGACGTCCTTGACGATGATGCCCTTCTGGCGGCTCGGCGGCGGATCGACCTTGACGGTCCTGAACGCCGCGCCTTCCGTCACGCCGTAGTCGGCGACGCTCTTGACGTCGAGCGGCTTCTTCTTCGCCTTCATGATGTCAGGCAGCTTCACGTAGCGCGGCTCGTTGAGGCGCAGGTCCACGGACAGCACGGCGGGGAGGTCGACCTCCAGCGTTTCGAGGCCCGAGTCCACTTCGCGAGTGACCGTGGCCTTGCCGTCGGCAATGTCGATCTTCGAACAGGAGGTGGCCTGCGGGCGGTCGAGCAGGGCGGCGAGCATCTGCGCCGTCTGGCCGTTGTCATCGTCGATCGCCTGCTTGCCCAGCAGCGTCAGGAACGGCTGCTCGGCCTCTGCAATCTTCTGGAAGATCCTGGCGAGCGACAGCGGCGCCATGGCGGCGTCGGTCTGCACCAGGATCGCGCGGTCGGCGCCCATCGCGAGCGCGGTGCGCAACTGCTGCTGGGTGTCCGACGGGCCGATGCTGACGGCCAGCACTTCGTCGGCCAGGCCCTGTTCCTTGATGCGCAGCGCCTGTTCGAGCGCGATTTCATCGAAGGGGTTGATGCTCATCTTGACGCCTTCGGTGATGACGCCCGTGTTGTCCGGCTTGACCCGGACCCGGACGTTGTAGTCCACCACGCGTTTCACACCGACCATGATTCTGCGCACGCGCTCACTCCTGTTCAGCTGGGTCTTTGCAATGCAGCATCATACCAGTCCGACCGGCTGCGGCGACCGACCGGCCCGGGCGGGACCCAATGGCACACGGCGATTACCAGCCGCGCTTCTCGTCGAGCTGGCGGGTCAGGTTGACGAGCCGCCGGTAGCTTTCGAGCCGCCGCGGGTCGACCTCACCGGATTCGACCGCCGCCTGGACCGCGCACTGCGGTTCCCGCAGGTGCAGGCAGTTCTGGAACCGGCAGCCCCCGGCCCGCTGGATGATCTCGACGTAGCCCCGCTGGACGTCCGGCAGTGGCACGACGGGGGGTGCGTAGTCCCTGACGCCGGGGGAGTCCGTGAGCTCGCCCCAGGGCAGCTGTACGATCGCGGACGACACGGTGGTGTGCTTGCCCTGGCCCGACCCGACCGAGAGGTCGGACGTGGCCCGGTAGGCGCCCTCGCAGAGGGTGTTGGTCAACGACGACTTGCCGACGCCCGACTGGCCGGCCAGGAGCGTGCGGCGGCCCCGCAGCCGCTCCTTGAGCGCGTCCAGGCCCGTGCCGCGCTTGGCCGAGACCGTGACCACCGGTATCCCGATCCGCCGGTACGTGTCGATGAAGGCGAACTCCTCCGGGCCGAACTCGCCGGCGCCGATCAGGTCCTGCTTGTTCATGATCAGCAGCGCATCGATTCCGGCATAACCCGCCCCGGCAAGGTAGCGGTCGATGATGAACGGGTCGCAGGTGGGGCGGGGCGCCACGACGATTCCCAGCTGGTCCAGGTTGGACGCAATGTCCTCGACACCGCCCCGGCTGTCCGTCCGCTGCAGGACGTTGCGGCGGGGCAGGCGCTCCGCCACTACCCAATGCCCATCGGCGGCCGTGGATTCGGGTTCGAGGCGGACCAGGTCGCCGGCGACAACCTCGGTTCGGCGACCGCGGATCTTGCAGGGCAGCCGCTCTGCCGTGTCCGACGACAGCACCACAACCCTGCGGCCATAGGACTCGACCACGCAGCCCGTCCTGCCTCCTGTCACCGACGGCGGCCTCCGTTTGCTGCCGGTGCGACTGGCGGGACGCTGGCCGCGGCGACGCATGCTCACGTGGACGAGAGCGCCTGCCGGGCGGCAAGCGACCCTTGTGCTCCGCCGGGATTGACGAGCCTGGCGATCCGGACGACCGGCGGCGGGTGCGAGTCATAGAACGCGGAATGCAACGGGTCGGGCGTCAAGGTGCTCGCGTTTTCGCGATACAGCCTGACCAGCGCGTGGCCCAGTTCCGGACCGTTGCTGAAGCGGGCCGCGAACGCGTCGGCCTGGAACTCGTGACGCCGCGACCATGCGGCGCCCAGCGGCGTCAGGATCCACGTGAACGCCGGGAGGACGAGGATGAACAGCAGCAAGGCGGCCGAACTGCTGGGTTGATCGACACCGAGTGCGACGTAGAACCAGTCCTGGGCCGACAGCCATCCGAGGAGGGCGAATCCCGCGAGCGACGCTGCACCGCTCACGAGCAGCCGCTGCGGGATGTGCCGGAGCTTGAAGTGCGCGAGCTCATGGGCCAGCACGGCTTCAACCTGCACCGGGGACAGCGACTGCAGCAGCGTGTCGTAGAAGACGATGCGCTTTTCGCGGCCGAGCCCGGTGAAATAGGCATTGCCGTGCGCGGACCGCCTGGACCCGTCCATGACGTACACGTCGCGCGCATGGAAGTCGCAACGGGCGAGCAGGGCATCGATGCGCTCGCGCAACGCGGAGTCCGTGAGCGGGGTGAACTTGTTGAAGAACCCGGCGATCCAGCGCGGCCAGGCCCAGAGCAGCAGCAGCGAGAACGCCATCCACACGGCCCAGGCCACCAGCCACCAGCGCGCGCCGCTGGCTGCCATCGCCCAGAGAACGAGGGCGACGATGCCACCGCCCAGCAGTCCGCCCAGTGCCGCCGCCTTCAGCAGGTCGGCCACGAAGACGGCTGCCGTCGTGCGATTGAAGCCGAAACGTGCCTCCAGCACGAACGTCCGCCACACCGAAAACGGCAGTGAGGCCAGGCTCATCGCCAACAGGACCAGCAGCACGTGCACCGTTCCTGAGCCGATGGGATTCGGGCCCGCAATCGCGGTGGCGAGTCGACCAAGCGCAGCGATTCCCCCGCCCAGCGTCAGGATCAGCAGCACGATGGTGTCGTAGCCCAGTTCGAGCCGACCAAGACGCTGCCGGGCGACCGTGTAATCGGCGGCTTTCGCATGCTCCGCTGCGCTGACCGCCGCGGCGAAAGCGGGCGGCACGTCGTTCCGGTGCGCCGCCACATGGCGCGTCTGCCGATGGGACAGCCAGAACTGCACGAGAAGGTGCGTGGCAAGGGCCGCCAGGAAGGTAATGGTCATCCAATGGGACATCGTGTTGACGGATTTGACAGTGGCGTGAGCGTTCGCCGACGGGTGCGGAGCTTAGCGTTTGCTAGAATCCCCCACAATCGACCGTCCGGGGCGCCGCCCAGCACCCTGCATCCCAGTTCAAATCGCTGCCCTGCGCACTGCCTGGCCACACCTTGAAAGCTGACAACCTGATCTGGATCGACCTCGAAATGACTGGCCTGGATACGCAGGCCGATCACATCATCGAGATCGCGACGATCGTCACCGACTCGTCCCTCCGCATCGTGGCGGAAGGCCCCGTGATTGCGATCCACCAGGACGACACCGTGCTCGACGCGATGGACGAATGGAACCGGATCACGCACGGCGGCACTGGCCTGCTGCAGCGTGTTCGTGACAGCGGGACTACGGCGAAGGACGCGGAGACGCGGACGCTGGATTTCCTGGCGCAACACGCGGTGGCTGGAGCATCGCCGATGTGTGGTAACAGTATCTGCCAGGATCGCCGGTTTCTCGCGCGCGAGATGCCTGCCCTGGAGGGGTTCTTCCATTACCGGAATCTTGACGTCAGCACCGTCAAGGAACTCGCACGGCGCTGGGCGCCCGACGTTCTGGCCGGAGTTCAAAAGGCGTCTACGCACCTTGCCCTGGACGATATCCGCGAGTCGATCAGCGAGCTGGAGCATTATCGACGTCACTTTTTGCGGGTGGCGTCGAGTGATTCGGCTCTTAGGTGATCGGTGATGCTTTGAAAAGTGACCTTCAAGAACGTCTTCTCGATGCGGTCGCCCGCTGTATGCGGCCAATTGCACGCATGCTGTTGGGCGCAGGCATCAGCTACGCGCAGTTTGAGGAAGTCGTGAAGAGAGCATTTGTCGCGCAAGCACTCGGGGAACCAGATGCAAAGGGCCGCACGACAAATATATCCAGAGTCGCCGTCCGTACTGGTCTTTCGCGTAAGGAAGTCTCGCGGGTAAGGCAACTGCTTGAGGCGCCCATTCGCAAAGATGACTCGACGATTCAAATTGGCATTCCGGCTCGCGCGCTGCAGCTTTGGCATTCCGATCGAATATTTCTAAGCGAAAGTGGTTTACCTATCGACCTGCCGTTCGATGACGGCGAACAATCGTTTTCTGGCTTAGTGAAACGAGTTGGGGGTGACGTTCCAGCGGGTGCGGTCAGAGCAGAGTTACTCTCGGCAGGCGGCATGGTGGAACTTCCAAAT
>JAOUGW010000172.1 GCA_029865465.1 Gammaproteobacteria bacterium | reverse complement strand
GAGTTCGTTGCCGCTCGCCTGCTGGCGCGTGAAGCCGACGGTGAAATGGTCCTCCATCACGCCCGGGGCGAGGATGTTGAAGGTCATCTCGCTCTTCGGGATCGGCTGGTCGGTCGTGCTGTAGCCGGCGCGGAATGTCCAGTCGTCGTTGTACTGCCATGACGCGCCCAGCTTGTAGACCGTCATGTTATCCCAGCCAAAGCCTGCGCCGCGCTTGCCGCCGAGGCAGCCCTCGAGGTCGGTGCCCCCCAGGATCGGGCAGTTGAACAGGTTCGCGATGCCATTGCTAACCGACGCGGCGTCGCTGTAGCTGATGTCCTGCACGTCGAACATGAAGGCCCAGCGGTCGTTCGGCTTCAGCGCGACGCCGACCGTCCAGGTGGACGGCATGTCGAAACCGCCTTTCTCGGCGAACAGGTCGGCGTAGTCGCCGAACTTGCCCATCGACATCTTGGTCGTGTAGGCGGCGGCGAAGCTGAACATGTCGGTCGGGTTCCACTGCAAGCCGACGGATGCGCCGTATCCGTACGACATGTCGTGCCCGTTGTTGGTCAGGTTCTTCGGCATCTGGCCGCCGGTCGCCGGGTTGAACGTCGAGACGTAGGTCCGGGTGAACGGCGCGAAGTTGTCGAGGCCCCGCGCCTCGAAGCGCTGCATCGCGAAGATCGCCGAGGCGCCGACCGAGAACTGGTCGGAAATCTTGCGGGCGTAGGTGAGGTTGAGGAAGCCCTGCATGAGGTCGACACCGGCGGTGTTGTCGCCGAAGGTGCCCGGCAACGTGACTGCGCCCTGCGAGCCCGGGCCGCCGAAGAAGGGATCGTAAGTGACGGTGCCGCCTACCCACTTCGTGTTCATGCCGCCACGTGCGTAAAACGCGAGCGCGAGGTTGTCCACCTCGGTGAGCTTCCAGTTCATGCCCACGTAGGGGATGGGGAAGAACTCGTTCTCGCTGCTCAGGTCGTTCGGGCCGATCGTAAGCAGGCACTGGCCCGGGCCGAAGCACGCGCCGGGCGCCTGGCTCGGCGTCGTCCTGTAGTCGCGCATCGGGCTGAAGATGCTGAGGCCCGCCTCGATGGCCTCAGGCACGAACGCGATACCCGCCGGGTTCGTGGCGAGGCTCATCAGTTCCTGCGGATTGGCGCTGCCCGCGCCCGCCTGACCCTTGCTCTTGGTGCCGGTGCCGGTGGTGTAGTAGCCGTTGGTGGCGGACGCGCTGGCCGCGGCGAGTGCCAGCACAACGAACAGCCCGACGAGGTTGCGGACTTGCAGCTTGCTCATGGGGACCCCTGTGACCGTTCCTGCGGTCGCGAGTGAAATGAATTAGAGAACGCTGAATCTTCGGCGCGGTCGATGACCCGTCACAACCCGGGTTTTCCGACGCTGAGGCTCTGTATCCTGCGACTGTTGCCTTGCGGCAACGATTGCCGGTTCACGCCTTGCGCTTCAGGACAAAGCGATAGACGTTGCCTTCGACGGATTGCTCGATGAGTTCGTGACCCGTGGTGCGGCTGAAAGCCGCAAAATCCTTTACCGCGCCGGGATCCGTCGCCAGCACCTCGAGGGTGGCGCCGGGGGCCAGCGCGGTCAGCGCCTTCTTGGCCTTGAGGATGGGCAGCGGGCAATTGAGCCCCTTCGCGTCCAGTGTCTGGTCAGCCATGTGGGTTACTCAGATGAAGAGGTTGATTTCGGACTGCGTCGCAACTTCGATGTAGGTAGCCGCGCCGCCCAGTTCGATGCCGGGGATCATGTCGTCGAGCGTGTACTCGAACAGGTCCATGGTCATCTGGCACGCGATCATGCGCACCTCGGATTCCAGCGCCAGCTCGCGCAGTTCGGGGATCGAGGCGACCCCCTTCTTTTTCATCATGTTCTGCATCATCACGGTGGCCCCGGCGTCGACGCCCGGGATCATCGAGGCGAAGTTCGGCATGCCCACGTGCCCGCCCATCATCGGCATCTTCATCGCCGGGTTGCCGAGCGGCGTCATCTTCAGGTCGAGGTCCTTGAGCAGCAGGGACAGGCCGTAGAACGTGAAGAACAGCGTGACGTTGAGCCCCATTGCGGCGGCAGTCGTCGACAGGATGAACGGAGGGTAAGCCCAGTCGAGCGAGCCCTTGGTCACGATGATGGACATGCTCTTGGTGCCGGACGATTCGGACATGATCGATCCCCCGCTGTGTCTTGATTCGATCGTGCGACGAAATTAGCAGAGAAATCTTTATTAGCAAACACGAATAACTTACGCTCGGGCCGTGGCCGACGCCGTTTTCCATCGCGCTGTCCTGACGCACTGCAGCATCGGAGCAATGCGGCGTGGCGCAGCGCCGTTGCTCGTCGGCAGCAGCCGGTACTGCAGGACCGCCGGCTTCGGCCGCAACCACCCACTCGCTATCGCGCGGGTCGCCACGGTATTGCAGTTGTGCGAGACCCTCGGCTGGCTCGACCGACGATCCTTCCGCGAGGCGCCGGCCGCCAGTGTCGAGCGCCTGCTCCGATTCCACGACCCGGACTACGTCCAAGCCTTGCGTGAGGCCGATTCGTCCGGGACCGTCCGGACAGAGACCCGCGAGCGCTTCGGCTTCGGCACACTCGAGAATCCGCTCTTTCCGGGCGTCTTTGCGCGCGCAGCGACGGCCGTGGGGGGCTCGATTCTCGCGGCGGAACTCGCACTCGAAGGGTGCGTCGTGTTCCACCCGGCCGGTGGCACGCACCACGGCCGGCCGGATCGCGCGAGCGGCTTCTGCTATTTCAACGACCCGGTGTTCGCGATCATGGCATTCCTCGAGCGCGGTCTGCAGCGCGTGCTTTATGTCGATCTCGATGCTCACCATGGCGATGGCGTGCAGGATGCGTTCGCGGACAACCCCGCGGTCCTGACGATCTCCGTGCACGAAGACGGTCGCTGGCCGCACACGGGCGCCGCCGATGATACTGGCGGAGGCAACGCGATCAACCTGCCGGTGCCCCCCGGATTCAACGACAGCGAGCTCGGGTTCCTGCTGGAGAATCTCGTGTTGCCGAGGGCGGCAGCCTTCATGCCGCAGGCCGTGGTGATCACCTGCGGCACGGATGCACTGGACGGCGACCCGCTGTCACGCCTTGCGCTCAGCAACGGCGCGCTGTGGAGCGCGGTTGAACGACTGGTCGAGCCGGTCGGAGCGGCGGTCGTGCTGGGTGGCGGTGGTTACAACCCGTGGACCCTCGCGCGGTGCTGGACCGGGCTGTGGGGCCGGCTGTCCGGACGCGACATCCCGGCGACACTGCCGTCCGCAGCAGGACGAGTACTGGCGGGCCTGCAATGCGACCTCGTCGACGACGAGGACGTCCGCCCGGAATGGTTGACGACGCTGTCGGATTCACCGAACGTGGGAGCCGTGCGCGAGGAAGTACGAGGCCTCGCGGCGACACACGGGAGACGGAGGCTGCATGAGCTGGCTTGAATCCATGGCACGGATCGAGGACCTCGAGGACGTCCGTCTCGACGCCGCGCTGGTCGCGCGGTTCGAGGCCGCCGCAGCGGGCTCGTCGACGCGCCCGATCCGTTTCTCCACGCCGACGTTCAAGGATTACGCGAGCACCGAGCTCGCGGGCTGCGCAAAGAACAGCTTTCCGTCCTTTTCCATCACGGCGGGCGCCTGCGGCCTCAACTGCGATCATTGCCGGGCGGAAATCCTCAAGCCGATGCTGCCCGCCACCTCGCCGACCATGCTCGACCAGAAGGTGCGCCACCTGGTTGCCACCCAGGGACTGCAGGGCTTCCTGCTCTCCGGCGGCTCCAATCGGCGCAACGAAATCCCGTACGAGCGCTACTACCCGGTCGTCGAGCGGCTCAAACGCGATTTTCCGCAGATGAAGATCGCAATCCACACCGCGCTGACCGACGAGCGCGGCGCGCGCGCGATGGAGGCCGCAGGCGTCGACACGGCGATGATGGACGTGATCGGCGCCGACGCGACGATCCGCGAGGTCTATCACCTCGACCGCCCCGTCGAGGACTTCGAGGCCACGCTGGCCGCGTTGTGCGCGACCTCGATGGAAATCAGCCCGCACATCGTCATCGGCCTGCATTACGGCCGCATCCTCGGCGAACCGAACGCGCTCGACATCGTCAGCCGCCATGCGGTCAACGCACTCGTGCTGGTGGTCGTGATGCCCTTCTACGCGAAGCCGGGGCTCTACGTCGTGCCTGACACGAGCGATGTCGGCAGGATCTTCCTCGAGGCACGCAGGCGCCTCGCCGACCGCCAGGTGCTGCTCGGTTGCGCACGGCCTCCAGGCCTGCACAAGCGGGCAACGGACACCTACGCGGTGATGGCAGGCCTCGACGGCATCGCCTTCCCGGCGGATGGGGCCGTCGCGGTTGCAAACGCGATCGGGCGGCCTTTCCACCAGGAACACGCGTGTTGTTCGATCAAGCTCGGAGCTGCCCCGCGGCTCGCTCAATCCCGCACCTGCGCCGCCTGACGGCGCACGGACTCAACGCAGGATACCGAACATGAGTTGCGTCAAGCAGAGCGCCGATGCCGTGGACTCGATGCCGGCCGGGGATCGATCCTGCAACGCCTTCGGCGACATGCAGCCGCGCATGCCGCTGGCCACGCCGGTCGAGGCCCGCAACGGCCGGCGCGTGAAGGACGCGGCCGTCCCGCCGCAGGGCGTGTACCTGCCGAACAACAACGTGCTGACGCCGCAGATGCGCTCGCCCGAGTACGTGCAGATGTCGAACGCGGCGGCGATTACCCTCGGCCTCATGGCCGGCAAGATGCACCGCTGCGGATGCACGCGGTGCCTGAACCTGCTGCTCACTTACCCGGAAGGCTGCCGCGCGAACTGTGCCTATTGCGGCCTCGCGCGACACCGCGAGGCGGACCGCGACTACGCCGACCGCAACTTCATCCGCGTCGACTGGCCCGCGGTGCCGATGGCCGAGATCGTCGACAAGGTCGCACGCGACGGCGAGCAGAGCCCGTTCCATCGCATGTGCATCTCGATGATCACGCATCCGCGCTCCGACGCGGACACCGTGTCGGTGCTCAAGGCGTGGACGTCGCGTATCGACCCCGCGACCATCCCGGTCTCGATCCTGTCGAACCCCACGACGATGGAGCGCGACGACGTGCGCAACCTGCGCGATCTCGGCGCCGACATCTTCACCGTGGCGCTGGATGCCGCGACGCCGGAAATCTTCGACCGCACGCGTGGCAAGGGCGTGCAGTCGCCGCACAAGTGGCAGAAGTACTGGGAAATCATGCTGCACGCGCGCGACATTTTCGGCCCGCAGAAATTCGGCGCGCACATCATCGTCGGCATGGGCGAGACCGAGCACGAGGTGCTGACGCTGGTGCAGCAACTGGTCGACCTTGGCGGCCACAGCCATCTCTTCTGCTTCTTCCCGGAACAGGGATCGCTGATGGACCACCTGCCGGCGACGCCGCGCGACCAGTGGCGGCGCGTGCAGCTGGCACGCTACCTGATCGACTACGCGGGAGTCCGCGTGGACCAGATGTCGTTCGACGCGGAAGGACGCGTGGCGGGTTACGGCCTGGCACCGGCCGAGATCGACCAGGTGATCGCCGAGGGCGTCGCCTTCCGGACCTCGGGCTGCCCGGGCAAGTTCCGTGACGACGTTTCCGCGTGCGACCGGCCCTACGGCGACTCGCCGCCCAGCAACATCGCCAGCTACCCGTTCCAGCCGAACAAGCAGGACCTGCGCAGGATCCGCCGCCAGCTCAAGATTCCCGTCGTGCAGGGCTGATCCGCCATGGCCGGGCGATTCCGCGTCGTCGATACCGGGGTCATGGAGGGCCGGTTCAACATCGCGATCGACCAGGCGATGATCGAGGAGCACCAGGCCGGGCGCATCCCGGACACCTTTCGCTTCATGCGCTTTCCGCCGACGGCGCTGATCGGGCGACACCAGGCCTTGCGCCAGGAAATCGACGTCGAGTACTGCCGGGCCCATGGCATCGGCATCGTGCGACGGATCACCGGCGGTGGCGCGATCTACCTCGACGAGGGCCAGCTGGGCTGGGGCCTGGTGTTTCATCGCACCGCATTGGGCCAGGTCTCCCTCGCCGAGATCGCGAGCGCCATCTGCCAGGCGGTGGCCGCAGGTTTGCGCCGGCTGGGGGTCGACGCACGCTACCGGCCCCGCAACGACATCGAGGTGAACGGTCGCAAGATCAGCGGCACTGGCGGGTTCTTCGACGGCGATACACTGATCTACCAGGGCACCGTGCTGGTGGACATGGATCCCGGCGCCATGGTGGCGGCGCTGCGCGTGCCGCGCGCCAAGCTGGAGAAGCGGCAACTCGACTCGGCGGCGCAGCGCGTCGTCACCCTGCGTGAACTGCTGGGGCCGGCGACGCCCGGCCTTCCGGCGATCCAGAGCGCGTTGCTCGAGGCCTTCAGCGAGCGCTTCGACCTGGACTGGAACTCGGAGCCGTTGAGCCCGGCCGAGCAGGCACTGGCGGCAAAGCATCATCGCGAAGAGATCGGCACGGATGAATTCGTCGCGGAGGTCGACGATCCGGCCCGCGATGCCGACTTCGCGGCAGGCACGCACACGGGTGCGGGTGGCACGGTGGCCACGTACCTGCGGCTCGAGGGCGCCGCGCGCAAGCGCATCGGCCTCGCGCTCATCACGGGCGACTTCTTCGTGGCTCCGCCGCGGGTCGTGTACGACCTCGAGGCAGCATTACGCGGCGCCTACGTCGCGGACGCCGACGCGATCATCGAGCAGTTCTTCCTGGAACGACCGATCAACGCGCTGAGTGTCACGGCCGCCGATTTCCGCGCATCGCTCGACGGCGCTCTGGCGGCCGCCCGTGACCAGCGCCCGTGAAGACGCTCGCGGTCGTCCAGCACACGTCCGCCGAGTACCTCGGCCTGATCGAGGATCACCTCGAGGGCCGGCGCATCCGCTTTCGTTATGCACGGCCGTTCGCGACGGGTGGACGGGTGCCCGGCCCTGACGGGTTGCAAGACGGCTTGGTGCTGCTGGGCGGCGGGCCCTGGGGCAGCGCCGGCACGCGTGACGTGCCGACGCTCGCGCAGGAGGTCGCGCTGACGCGGGCGGCGCTGGAAAAGGGCCTGCCGGTGCT
>JAOUGW010000171.1 GCA_029865465.1 Gammaproteobacteria bacterium | reverse complement strand
CGTAATAGTCGTTGTCGCTCACGTCGGTCGCGTCGATCATCAGCCGGGTGCGCGGCGCGAAGCGCGTGACGTGGCGCCAGTCGATGACGCCGCGGGCTTCGCCGGTTTCCTGGTCGTGGACCAGGTACTCGATGTTGAGCTGGCTGCGGCTGCGGTCGCTCAGGTAGCGCAGCTCGGGGTCGAGCCGGATGCCACGCGACGAGTACCAGCGGGTGGTGAGCGTGGCGTCGTAGTTCTCGGCCAGGTTCCAGTAGTAGGGCACGGCGATCTGCGTGCCGGTGCGGCTGCCGCTGCCGATCGTCGGGAACAGCAGGCCGGACTTGCGCTGGTCACCGACGGGAAACGAGATCCACGGGGTGTAGAACACCGGCACGCCGAGGAATTCGATGCGGACGTCGTGTCCGGTGCCGATGAGGTTCTTCTGGTCGATGTCGATTGCGCCGGCGGCGAGGCTCCAGTCCTCGTTGCCCGGGGGGCAGGCCGTGTAGCGCACGCCCTCGAGCTCGATGTGACCGGACTGAGTGATTTTCGCGTTCGTCGCCGCGCCCCGCACCGACTGGTCGTGCAGTACGAATTCGGCGCCTGAGAAATTGCCCGCGCCGCCTTCCTGGAACGAGCCGCCCTTGCCACGCACGTGCATCTGCGGGTCGAGGTATTCGATGTCGCCGTTCAGCTCGACGCTGCGCTGCGCGGCGTTGATCGTGGCCTGGTCTGCCGTGAGCAGGCGCTGCCCCATGTGGATCTGCACGTTGCCACTCAGTTCGGCATCGCCGGCACGGCCGATTTCGCCGGTGTCGCTGGTGACGTGGATCTGCGGGTCGTCCGGGTCGGCCTTGAGCAGTTCCTCGATACGCGGGTCGACGACGGACTGGGCGGCGCACCGGTCGTCGCGTGCAGGTTCGGCTGCGGCAGCGGTTTGCGCGGGTGCCGGGACGGGCGCCTGTCCCTGCGACTGTTCCTGAGCGTGGGCCGCAGCGGCCCCGAGCCATGCGCAGGCCGCCACCCGCCGCAGGGTGGCCTGCAGCGCCCGCTGCAGGCATGGGGAACCAGCGCACGGCGTCGTCATCCGGGCGATTATAATTGCGCGCGAATCACCGCATCCGACTAATCCCTGCCCGTTTTCCATTCCAGCCGGGGTCCCCGCTTGAACGAATCACGCCCGCATTCGCCGGCCAGAGCATCCGCTGATCCGCGTCTTGAATTGCTGCGCCAGTGGCTCGAACGGGACCTCGGTTTCCGCCGGTACGGCATCGCACCGGCCTCCGCCGACGCGAGTTTCCGCCGTTATTTCCGCGTGACGCGCGCGGGACACACGTCGTTGATCGTCATGGATGCGCCGCCCGGCAAGGAAGACGTCGGGCCATACCTGCGCGTCGCCGCCATGCTGCAGGACATCGGCGTGCATGCGCCGCGCATCCTGGAACGCTCGGAACGGGACGGATTCCTGCTGCTGACCGACCTCGGCACGACGATGTACCTGACGGAACTCACCAAGCCGGGCGGGGCCGATGCGCTGTATGCCGACGCGCTGGCAGCGCTGGTCCGGATCCAGTCTCGTGGCGCGCAGGCCGCTGCGGAACTGCCGCCGTACGACGAGAAGCTGCTGCGTTTCGAGATGAGCCTCTTTCCGGACTGGTTGCTGCAGCGGCACCTGTCAATGGAACTGAGCACGCGCGAAGCCCAGGTGCTGCAGGCGGGGATGGATGCGCTGGTCGCCAACGCGCTCGGGCAGCCGCAGGTATTCGTGCATCGCGACTACCACTCGCGCAACCTGATGGTCTGCCCCGCGGCCAACCCCGGCATCATCGATTTCCAGGACGCCGTGCGCGGCGGCCTCACGTACGACCTCGTCTCGCTGCTGCGCGACAGTTACATCTCCTGGCCGCAGGAACGCGTCGTCGCGTGGGCACTGGATTTCCGTCGCCTGGCGGTTGCAGCCGGTCTGCCGGCAGGTCGTGACGACGCGCAGTTCCTGCGCTGGTTCGACCTCATGGGCGTGCAGCGCCACCTCAAGGTCGGCGGCATCTTTGCGCGACTCTTTCATCGTGACGGCAAGCCCGGGTACCTTGCCGACATTCCACGGACGCTGCAGTACGCAGTGAACTCGTGCGCGCGCCATGCGGATTTCGGCGAGCTCGGCGACCTGATCGGGACGCGTGTCCTGCCCGCGGTGATTGCCAGGCTCGAAGGCAACGTCCGTTGAAAGCGATGATCCTCGCGGCGGGGAAGGGCGAGCGCATGCGCCCGCTCACGTTGAGCCGTCCGAAGCCGCTGCTCGACGTGGGCGGAATGGCGCTGATCGAGCATCACCTGTATGCGCTGGCGACGGCCGGGTTCAGCGAAGTGGTCGTCAACCTGTCGTGGCTGGGCGAGCAGATCCCGGCAGCGCTCGGCGACGGCTCCCGCTACGGGCTCAAGATCCACTACAGCCACGAGGGACCGGAACCGCTCGAGACGGGCGGCGGCATCTTCCGTGCGTTGCCGTTGTTGTGCCCCATGGGTGTCGAGCCGTTCCTGGTGCTGAACGGCGACGTCTGGATGCAGTACCCTTTCGCAGACCTGCGCGAGAAATATGCTCAGGGACTGCCGGGCAGGGACCAGGCGCACGTCGTGCTGGTGCCGAACCCCGGGCACAATCGCGAGGGCGACTTCGCGTTCGACGCGGGACGCGTGGTCGAGCCCCTGCCGGGCATGGCGGCGGACACGGCCGTGGCGACGAGGGTCGCAGCGTTGCCAAGATGGACGTTCTCGGGACTCGGCGTGTATCACCCTTCGCTGTTCAATGCCTGCGAGGACGGCATCTTCAGGCTTGCGCCATTGCTGCGGGCCGCGGCCGCCAACGCGCGCGTCGGCGTCGAACTGTTCGAGGGCGACTGGCTCGACATCGGCACGCCGGAGCGGCTGGCCGAACTCAACGCGCGCCTGTCCGGGCGCTGAATCGACCGCGCCGGTTACAATGCCGGCCCATGAGCGAGTTCAAAGGCATCCCCGTGGTCACCGGCGTCGGGACGGCGGCCTCCAGTGGCGAGAAATACCAGACAGCTCAAGGGTTTACGGCGATCCGTGACGGCATCAAGGCGGCCGCGTCCAGCGCCCCGGTTGCCCCCGCAGGTCGCAAGCCCGACTGGCTGCGGGCACCAATGCCGGCCGGCCGGGGCTTCGAGATCGTAAAGCAGACGGTGCGTGAACATCGTCTCGCCACGGTCTGCGAAGAAGCTAAGTGCCCGAACATCGGTGAGTGCTGGAACGCGGGCACTGCCACGATCATGTTGATGGGCGAAGTCTGCACGCGGGCCTGCCGCTTCTGTGCGGTGGACACCGGCAACCCGCGTGGATGGCTCGACGCGGACGAACCAGTGAACGCCGCGCGCACCGTGCAGCTCATGCAGCTCAAGTACGTCGTGCTGACGTCGGTGAATCGTGACGATCTGCCGGACGGCGGCGCGGCCCACTTTGCCGCCTGTATCCGCGAGATCAGGCAACTGAATCCCGGTACCGCCGTCGAGGCGCTCACGCCCGATTTCCAGGGCGTGATGACCGACGTCGAGACCGTGGTGGACAGCGGCCTCGACGTCTTCGCGCAGAACGTCGAGACGGTGCGCCGGCTCACGCACCCGGTGCGCGATCCGCGCGCGTCGTATGAGCAGACCCTCGCGGTGCTCGCGCATGCGAAGCGGCATCGTCGCCGCGAGCATGGCGACGTGCTCGTGAAGACCAGCCTGATGCTCGGCCTCGGCGAAACGGACGCCGAGATCCTCGAGACGATGCGCGACCTGCGCGCCGCGGGCGTGGACCTGCTCACGCTCGGCCAGTACCTGCGGCCCACGGTCAACCACCTGTCCGTCGAACGCTTCGTTACGCCCGCGGAGTTCGAGCAATACCGCCAGCACGCGCTGGATCTCGGTTTCGTCGAGTGCGTGTCGGGCCCGCTCGTGCGCTCGAGCTACCGTGCCGAGCAGGCGCTCGCCCGGAACAACGCAGGCCTCGCCGCAGGCGGGCTCGCCCGGCGTGGCTGAGCGCAACGCATCGAATGACGTGCTGCGCGCGCTGCCGGCCGCGCCGGCGCTGAAGTGGCTCGGTTGCGTGGACTACGAACCGACGTGGCGCGCGATGCAGGACCGCACGGACGAAGCCACAGGCGACACGGCCGACGAAATCTGGTTCCTCGAGCATCCGCCCGTCTTCACGCTGGGCATGAACGCGAAGGTCGAGCACCTCCTGGCGCCCGGCAATATTCCCGTCGTCAACATCGATCGCGGCGGGCAGGTCACTTACCACGGGCCCGGCCAGCTCGTGGTGTATCCGCTGCTCGACCTCACGCGCCTCGGCCTCGGCGTGCGTGAACTCGTCGCAGGCATGGAGCGCGCCATCGTCGCGACGGTCGCGCAGTGGGGCGTCGAGGCCCGCGGCAAGCGCGACGCGCCCGGCGTATACGTCGGCGAGCGCAAGGTGGCGAGCGTCGGGCTGCGCATCCGTCGCGGCCGCTCGTACCACGGGCTGGCCCTCAACGTCGCGATGGACCTCGAACCGTTCGCGCGCATCAATCCCTGCGGCTATGCCGGCCTGCAGATGACGCAGCTCAGCGAGCTGGGCGTCGTTGCCAGCGTGCGCGAAGTGGGCGAGGCGCTGGCGCCGCAACTGCTGCGTGCGCTGGGGTTCGGCGAGCAGGCGGCGCGTCAGAGCGCGACGAGCACCTGGCTGCAGGACGTGAGCTCCATGTAGAGCGCGTCGAGCTGGGCCTTGCTGGTGGCGACCACCGTCACCGTGATCGACAGGTACTTGCCGTTGCTGCTGGGTCGCTCCTCGATGCGGCCAGGCTCGAGCGTGCCGAAATGCCGCGTCACGATCCCCATGACGAGGCTGCGGAAATCGTCCGACGCCTGGCCCATGATCTTCACCGGAAAATCGGTGGGGAACTCGAGCAGCGTCGTCCCTGGCTCGGGAGGCGGAACGCTCATGCGTCCGCCAGCGCCGGCCGCGCGGCGATTGCGTCGAGGTGCTGCTGCAGTCGCGCATACATCGAGAGCCAGCTTGCACCCGGCGCGCCGGTGCCGATGGCCTTGCCGTCCACCGCGGTGACCGGCAGCACGCCGCGACCCGCGGAAGCGATCCAGACCTCGGAGGCGGACCGCAACTCGTCCACGCCGAAGGTACGGATCTCGACCGGGAGCCACCCGGCCGCGAGTTCGATCACCGCATCGCGCGAAGTGCCCGGCAGGATGCTCCGGTCGTTCGGTGGCGTGGCAAGTCTGCCCTCGCGCACGATGAAGACCGTACTGGAGGAGCCTTCGGTCACGCGCCCGTCCCGCGTGAGGATGGCTTCGGCGCCACCCTTGTCCTGCGCCTCCTGCCGCAGCAGCACGTTCGCGAGCAGCGCGATCGACTTGATGTCGCAGCGCGCCCAGCGCGTGTCCTCGAGCGTGACGGCAGCGAGGCCCCGTTCGAGCAGCGCCTGCGCCGGCTGCGGGTACGGGCTGACGAACGCGAATCCCGTCGGTTGGACCGACGCGGGCGGAAACAGGTGGTTGCGGCCGTACTCCATGCCGCGCGTCACCTGCAGGTAGACGAGCAGCTCGGCTGCGCTGGCCGCGGCTACGAGGGTGTCCGTCACCTCGACCCAGCCCTCCAGCGGCAGTGGATTGCGGATGCGCAGCTCCGCCAGGCTGCGGTCGAAGCGTTCGAGATGCGGGCGCATCCGGAAAGGCCGCCCGCGATGCACCGGCACCACTTCGTAAGCACCGTCCGCGAAGAGGAAGCCGCGGTCGAGCGGCGAGATTCGTGCCTCGGCCAGCGGCAGGTACTCGCCGTTCAACCAGCAGGTGGGATACGGATCGGCCATTGCTGCTCCGTCAGTGGAACAGCAGCCGCAGGCTGTCCCAGGTGCGGCCGAAAAAGCCGGCTGCGGGGACGTCCGCGGTCGGGAAGAGGGCGTACGTCGCGATCGTCTGGCCGTCGACGACGATCCTGGCCTTGCCGACCGACTGGTTCTTCGCAAGCGGCGCGACCAGGGTCTCCGGCAGTTCAAAGTCCGCTTTCACCGAATTCACGTGACCGCGCTGGTTCGTGATGTAGAGGTCACGACCCACGGTCAGGCCGACCTCGTCCTGCCTGCCCTTCCAGACGCGCATCGTGCTGAGCGGCTGGCCGGCAGCGTAGACGCGCCTGGTTTCGAAGAAGTTGAAGCCGTAGTTCAGCAGGGCGGCGCTGGCGTCTTCGCGGGCACGCATGGAATCCGTGCCCATCACGGCGGAGACCAGCCGCATGTCGCCGCGCTTCGCGGAGGTGACCAGGCAGTAGCCCGCGGACTTCGTGTGGCCGGTCTTGACTCCGTCCACCGACGGGTCACGCCACAGCAGCCCGTTGCGGTTCTGCTGCGTGATCCCGTTCCAGGTGAACTCCTTCTGCGAGTACCAGCGGTAGTACTGCGGGAACTCGCGGATCAGCGCGTTCGCGAGCAGCGCCGCGTCCCGCGCCGTGATGTACTGGTCCGGGTTGGGCATGCCCGCGGCGTCGGTGAAGTGCGTGCCGGTGAGGCCGAGCTGCTTGGCGAAGCTGTTCATCATCTGCACGAAGGTCGCTTCGGTGCCGGCCACGTGCTCGGCGAGCGCTACCGTTGCGTCGTTACCCGACTGCACGATCATGCCCTGCAGCAGGTTCTCGACCGAGATCTGCTTGCCGACCTCGATGTACATGGCCGAGCCGCCGAGCTTAGGCGCCGCCTGCCGCCAGGCGTTTTCGCTCACCGTGACGAGGTCCCCGAGCTTGATGCGGCCTTCCCTCAGCGAATGGAACACGACGTAGGCTGTCATGAGCTTGGTGAGGCTCGCAGGCTCCTGGCGCGAGTCGGGCTCGAGTGCCGCGAGCACGCGGCCGCTATCGTGATCGATGACGATGAAACTGCGGGCGTTGAGCTGCGGTGGAGGCGGCAGCGCGGTGGCAGGCGGTGCGGCGGGCGCCGCTGCGGTCGCAGCGCCATCGGCCGCGGCCGGCGCGGCGGCGTCCTCCTGGTCGGAACCGCAACCGGACAGGGCGAGGCCGGCGACGAGCGCCAGTGCAAACAGGGTCGGCTTGAGCTTCATTTCTGGGTAGGAACCATGCGTCAAAGGTGGAGGAAGGTCACTTGCCGC
>JAOUGW010000355.1 GCA_029865465.1 Gammaproteobacteria bacterium | reverse complement strand
TCGGCATCACCAGCGCGCGGCCGAATTGCCTTGCGGTGAAGGGCACCACGGCCGCCAGCTGCGCGCCGTCGCGCACGTGCAGGTGCCAGTCGTCGGGCCGGCGTAACGTCAGCGTCTGCGGGGTGGGGTTCACGCCAGGGACCGCAACTGCGCGTCGAGTGCGTCGGCATCGCCCAGCAGGTGCACGGCATAGCGCACGCCAAAGCCCGTCATCTCGGTCGGCACGTGGGCGAGGCCGCCTTTGCGTTCGGACGGGGCGAGGTCGAAGTGCACCCACGGCACCGACGCCTCGACGAACCTGCTGAGGAAGCGCGACGCCAGGATGTGGTCACCCTTGCTGTCGAGCGTGCACTGCAGGACGTCGGCGCCGGGGCACTCGAGCTCCTTGTCGAAATCTTCGTCCATCGGGAAGCACCAGACGCGCTCACCGCTGTGGCGTCCCGTCTGCTGCAGCCAGTCATGCAGGCCCGCGCGATTGGTGAACGCGCCGGCGTAGCGGTCGGTCAGGGCGTTGACGCAGGCGCCGGTCAGCGTCGCGAAATCGAGCACGAAGCGCGGCTTTTCGCGCGAGGCGAGCGTCAGCGTATCCGCCAGCACCATGCGGCCCTCGGCGTCGCTGTGCACGACCTGGATGGTCACGCCATTGAGCGCGCGCACGACTTCCTGCGGGCGGAACGCGTTCGGACCGATCTCGTTCTCGGTGATCGCGAGCCAGCAGTCGATCGGATAAGAGGCCGCCAGCCGTGTCAGCGCGAGCAGCGTGCCGACCGCGACGGAGCTGCCCTGCATGTCGCCGTGCATCGTGTACATGCCCCGATGCGGCTTGAGGTTGATGCCGCCGGTGTCGAAGCAGATGCCCTTGCCGACGAGCGCAATCCCGGCCGCGCCCTGGCGCGTGCGTTTCGGCTTGTAGGTGAGACGCACGACGCCCGCGCCCCGATGAGGATTGGCACGGGCCACGGCGAGGAACGCGCCGGCGCCGATCTTCTCGAGCTGGGGGATGCCGTAGAACTTGAACGACCAGCCTTCGCGGCGCGCGAGTTCCTGCAGCGCCGCACGATACGCAATCGAGCCGAGCACATTGGGCGGCAGGGCGGCAAGCCAGCGTGCGAGGTGGTTGCCCGCTGCCATGGCGCGGCTGCGGTCGTACAGCGGCGATGCCCGATCCGCGATGTCGACGTGCGACAGGTCGTGCGCGACGGCAGGCTTCGATTTCTGCTCCGGCATCGGTGCCGCGTGCGCGAGCACCGCGCTCAGCACGGCTTCGAGCGCAGCCGCCCGCTCACCTGGGGCGGTGAATTCGTTTGCATGCAGCTGCAGGCGCGCAACGCCAGGCTGCAGCACTTCCTTGGCGAGCTTGCCCGCGAGTTCGAGGCGTTCGAATCCGGAAGCGCCCGGTTTCACGAATCCGACCGCGACCAGCGTCTGGCTGCGATTGGGCAGCCGCGTCACGAGGATCGGCGATTCCTGGCCGCTGCGCTGATGCGCCCGCAGCAGTTTTCGCCACATGGCTGCCTGTGGCAGCTTCTGGAGCGCTTTACCCGGGCTGGCCGTCTTTTCGAGCAGGACGACCGCGCCGTCGGCACGCGACAGCGCCGCGCCAGACAGGACGAGCGGCTTCGCCGTCACGTCGATCCTCAGCTCGGGCGGAATCACTTTTTGCATGGGGAAAACCTTGACCCTGATCGGCCCGGACCGGATCATTGCCGGACGCAGTCTGCGTGCAGCGCGCGAGCCGATTACGCGCGCTCCGGCGCGGCGGCATGCTAACAGGCCGTGCCGGGCAAATCATTACCACCCGCCGGCCGGCGCCGCGTTTTCGACACGGATGGAGACATTAAACTGATGTTCGAAACGTCCAAGATCGACGACGCCGATCCTGCCGAGACGCGCGAATGGCTCGAATCCATCGATTCCGTGCTGAAGACGCAGGGATCCGGGCGGGCACACTACCTGCTCGAGCGCATCATCGATTTCACGCGCCGTTCCGGTGCGTACCTGCCGTTCAAGCCGAACACGGCCTACGTCAACACCATCTCGACCGGTCAGGAACTCGAGTATCCGGGTGATCGGGCGCTCGAACGCCGCATCGAGGCGTACTTGCGCTGGAACGCGATGGCGATGGTCGTGCAGGCGAACCGCCAGAGTTCGGAGTACGGCGGCCACCTCGCGAGCTATGCTTCGGCGGCGACGCTTTATGAAGTCGGTTTCAACCACTTCTGGCGTGCCCCGAGCGAGCAGCATCC
>JAOUGW010000013.1 GCA_029865465.1 Gammaproteobacteria bacterium | reverse complement strand
GACGTTGAGAGTCGTCGTCGCCGGACTCGGCGCTGCACCAGCCGTGCCTGCCGCCATCGCCAGCGTGCCCGCGATCGCGAGCTTGAGAGAGTTCATGCGCATAAATCGTCCTCTGTGTGTTGCCATGGCACGACTGGATGTCGCGTGGGGCGGATTCTCGGCGGGGCGCCGATCCGGCAGCCGTGACGGAGGTCACGATTCCTCATGTCACTTCGACGCGCCACTCAACTTCCGTGCGGAACGGCCGCTATCCGTTGGATTTGTGTCCCGGATTGGACAGGCGGAAGGCCGGGTTGCCGTAATGAACGTAATCGGCCCAGTCGACCGTGGGGATCGACTCGAGGCGCCGGCGCGCGGCGAGCACGGCATCGCCGAGCCGGTCGCCAGACAGCAGCGATGCATAGAGGGACTGCGAGAACGCAAAGGCCGCGTCGTCGCCGACGGGCCAGTGCGTGCCGAGGAAGTTGGCCACGCCACCGGCGAGGAAGGCTTCGGCGATGCCTGTCATGGTGCGGCGCATGCCGAACAGGCGTGCCGGCGCGGGACTTCTCCTGGTGCGCCTGCGCACGCGCGCCGCTTCGCATGCATTGCAGAAGACGAGCGCCGGCAGGTTGCCGACGTTCGCGAGATCGGCGCCGCGCAGCACTTCCCTGCCGTCGCAGAGCAGGCCGCCCCTGTCAGGCTCGCGCGCGTCGAAGAAGGCATGGCCGGCGAAATGCAGCGCGTCGAAGGCGCCCGTGCCGAGTGCCGCAAGGATGCGCGCCCGGGTGGCGTCGCGCCCGGTGAGCACGTCGACGGTTACCGATGGCCGACCGAGCAGCTGTTGCAGCGCTGCGCCTTCGGCCGCCGCGCCCGGCAGGTCGCCCGTGGGATCGACGATCAGCAGCACGCGCAACGGATCGGACACCCCGTGATCTTCGCGCCACCGGGCGACGGAAAGCGTGTCGCTTGCGTAGCGGCGACTGAGGCCACCGCCCAGCGCGGGATGTGTGGTGCCGATGCGCAGCGCTTCCCAGGGCACGCGTGACGCCTCGCGGTCGTGCACGATCACGAGCGGACGCGCGCGCATGGCCTCGAGACCCGCGCGCACCGTCGCCGGCAGCAGCGTTGTTGCGAGCGCCGTGCCGATGCGCGCCAGGTCCCGCATCGTCGCGGCACCGGTCTCGAGCGGCTCGACGTGTTGCAGCAGGCCGGCACGGTCCAACTTGACGGATCCGCTGAGCACAGCCGCTTTTGCGCCAGCCGTGAGCAGTGATGAACGACACTCGTAGGCGCTGCGTCCCGTGGCCGTCATCGCTACCAGAAGATAAGCGGGATCCCCTGGCGTCGCGCGACGTTCGGAGAGCGTCCCGCGGCCGGGTTTCTGCCGGGGCGCGGCTGCGGGTGCTTCGACCTCGTCGACCAGCAGCGCAAGGTCCGCGTCCTGCATCTTCGCGGCAATGCCCCGGGCCGCGCGTACGAGCGCGGCGTACTTGCGCGCGTCGATCTCGCAGATCGAGATGCGGCGCACGACCTCGTCCGGGTCCGCGTGCCGTACGCCGGCGATGAATCCACGCAGCTGCTGCTCGAGCGCCGTCGCCACGGGCACGCCGGACCCCGCGCCGAACAGGACGGTCGCGAAGTCCTCGACCTGGGTGCGGGCGAACGTGCGGACGACGTTCTCCGCGGCGAACGCCGCTGCATCGGCGCCGTAGTCGTCGAAATCACCCAGGCCGGCGAACAGCACGAACTCCGCGAGCAGCCGGCCGCGCGCGACCGGCAGCACGAAGACCTGGCCAAGTTGCGCCGCGAACATGCGCCGCAGCGTGAACTCGCGGATGGCGCCGTCGAGGGCGGCATCGATGGCGGCGGCAGGGCCGGAGGGATCGACGCTGTGGAATACGCCCAGCACCAGCGCGCGCGAGCTGGCGTCGGTGATGCTGCCGCGGACGAGCCGGACTTCAAGCGTGCGTCGGGATCGCGCCGGAGCGGGCTGCGTTGCAGCGAGCCGCGCGTCGAACGCTCGCTCGAGCACGGCGGGCTCCACCGTGCCGTGGAACTCGGGAGAGACGACCGGCTCGAGCAGCCGGCGCCGTGCGTCGGGCGAGAGGTGTTGCCACTGCACCTTGTGCGGGGCCACGCGACGCAACACCGTTTCGCTCACCTTGCGAACCGCGGGCCTGCGACTGCGCGAGGCCGCTGCTGCAAGCCGCTGCGTGCCGCCGGTGCGCAGCAGGTCCACCACCGCTGCGATGACGCGTCCGTTGTTCGGCAGGCCTCCGTGCTTCTCGCCGACGTACCAGGCGCGTTCACCCGGGCGCACGGCGAGCGCGAGCGGCACGGTGCCGTCGCCCTGCGCCGTCACGCCGAAATGGTACTCACTGCCGGTCGACAACAGCGAGGTGACGGTCTCCTGTCGCACCCCCGCGATGATGAGGCAACGCTCGTCGCGGCCCGGCCAGCGTTCGCGCTCCTGTCGCGCGGCCAGCAACCGCTGCGGGTCGGGTCGCAGTTCGTCGTCCGGCCAGGAACTCGCCTCGAACAGGTCGGGGCCGCCGGCCAGTGCGGGATCGGGCAGCAACTCGTGCAGGGCCGGCAGCGTCCGGAACACGATCCGCGCCAGGTCCTCCGCGGTGTGCCGCCGGTCGATGGCCGCGAGCTTGCGCACCGTCGGATAGACCCCACGCAGCGCGAGCACCGGCGCAAAGGAGCCGTGGTTGGGAGCGCCCAGCTGCACGACGCGCGTGATGCGTGCGGTGCGCTGGCGGCCGAGGGCGAGTCGAGCAACCAGCCCCCCCATGCTGTGACCGACCAGCATGACCGGCGAGCGGTCGGCTGCGGCCGCGATGCGCCGGTTGAGCGCGTCGGCGAGCTCGCTCACGCTGGCTCGCCAGTCGTACGGATGCATCTGCGCATCGAATCCGGCGATCTGCAGCGACAGCTTCAGCTTCAGCGTGTTGAGCAGCATCGCGCCGAGCGCGACCAGCCGCGAGCCGGCCGGCAAGGCCAGGCGAGTCAGGTGACCCGCCGCGATCTCTACCAGGTCGACCCACAGCACGTCGTCGAGCAGCAGTCCGCGCGAGCCGATGCGCGATCCCATCAAGCCTGGCAACACGTACACGCGAGTGCCCGCCGGGCCGCGCCGGGCGGCGGCGCGTCGCGCCAGGGCGCTCAGTTCACGGTAGCCCTTGTCGCCGAAGAGCGACGTGAGATCCGCGCGGCGCTCGCCGGTCGCGAGCAGGCGCTCGACCTCCTCGTCGTGGAGTCGATGCACGGGCAGCGCAAGGGTTGGACCACTCAAGGACGGAGCCCCTGCCGCGCGCGCGAGCGAGTCAGTGCGCTGCCGGTGGCGTGGCACCCGGCGCGCGCACTTCGACGCTGACGCCGACCTTGCCCGCCTGCTCGAATTGCAGCGTCAGCGGAAAGCGCTCGCCCGCGACGAGCGGCCGCGGCAGGTCCATCAGCATGATGTGCGTGCCCTGCGGCGCGAGCGCGACGATGCCGTCGGCGGGTACGTCGACTCCTGCAGTCGGTCGCATTTGCGCCATTCCCGCGGCTTCCGTCACCACGTGGATCTGCGCCATCGCCGCGCGCGGCGTCGCGGCGCTGACCAGCCGGTCGGCCCGTGATCCTCCGCCCAGGGTGAGGTAGACGGCGGCGACGGTCATGCCGGGCGGCGTCGCGCGTGCCCATGCGCCGCTCACCTTGACTGTGTGCGGAGCAGGCTCGGCCGCATCCGTCGGCGTGGCAAGGTGCGCGAGCGCCAGGGCCAGCAGTGCGACGGTCAAGTGGCGCTTCATTTCCTGGTACCTTCCTTCATCGCAGCGCGGACCGTCGTGACAATGGCGTCGATGGCCGGAGTGCGCGTGGTCGACTTGCGCCAGACCGCACCGATCGTGCGACCCGGTGCGGGCTTCATGAACGGTTTCACGCGCAGACCGCGCGCAGTGCCCACCGGCGTTTCGGCAGCCAGCTCAGGCAGCAGCGTGATGCCGTGGCCGGCTGCGACCATCTGGCGCAGTGTCTCGAGACTCGTCGCGCGGTAATCCTGTTCCTCGCTCACCCGGACCCGGCTGCAGACTTCGAGTGCCTGGTCGCGCAGGCAGTGGCCGTCCTCCAACAGCAGCACCGTTTCGCCCCGCAGGTCCTCCACCTTCACGCGATCGCGGTCGGCGAGCGCGTGCGAGGCGGGTACGGCGAGGACGAAGGGTTCGTCGTACAACGGCGCGGCTTCGAGCCCGTCCATCATCACGGGCAGCGCGAGAATCCCGGCGTCGATTTCGCCGGCGCGCAACCGTTCGAGCAATTGTCCGGTCTGGTATTCATACAGCATGAGCTTGAGCCGCGGCAGTTCGCGTCGCAGCCGGCCGACGATGTGCGGCAACAGGTACGGACCGACGGTGGGGATCAATGCCAGCTTGAGCGGCCCGGCCAGCGGATCGCGGTCGGTCTTTGCCAGGTCGACGATCGCGTCGGCTTCCTGCAGCAGCAGTCGCGCCCGCTGCACGATCTTCGCGCCGGTCGCGGTCAGGGCGACACGCTTGGGTTGCCGCTCGACCAGCGGCACGCCGAGGTACTCCTCAAGCTTGCGGATCTGCGCCGAGAGGGTCGGCTGGCTGACGAAGCAGCGCTCCGCCGCCTTGCCGAAGTGACGCTCGTCGGCCAGGGCCACGAGGTACCGGAGGTCGCGCAGGTTCATGCGGAAATAATAGCCGGAGCCTATCGCTCGGTGCAAAGCAATCAGGCCGATGTATCGCCTATACTTATTGTATGGATCCCCGATCCCCGAGGCTCTCGGCCGGTGTCGTGGTCGTTCGCCGCGAAGGCGACGACTGGTTGTACCTCCTGCTGCGCGCCTTCAATCACTGGGACTTCCCGAAAGGGATGGTCGAGGAAGGCGAAGAGCCGCTGGCTGCCGCCATCCGCGAAGTGCGCGAGGAGTCCACCATCGAGGATCTCGACTTCGCGTGGGGCTCGAGCTCCACGCAGACGGGACCTTACAGCGGCGGCAAGGTGGCCCGTTACTACCTCGCGGCGACCAGGACGTCGGACGTGAGCCTGCCGATCAATCCCATGATCGGTCGTGCCGAGCACAGTGAATATCGCTGGGTCGACTTCGACGCGGCCCTCGAGCTGGTTTCGCCGCGCGTGCAGCCCGTCGTGCGCTGGGCGGCACTGGCGCTGGCCCGCGGCTAGTCCGCCGTCAGGCGACGCGGCCGCGATGGCCGCCACGCAGGAAATCCTCGACGTTCGCCGCCATTTCATCCAGGCAGCGCTGGCGTGCCTCGCGCGCCGCCCACGCGACGTGTGGCGTCACGATGAGGTTCGGAATGTCGGTCGCCAGCAGGGGACTGCCGTCCACGGGCGGCTCCTGCGGCAGCACATCGATGGCGGCGCCGCCGAGCCTGCCGGCGCGCAGGGCGTCGGCCAGTGCCTGTGAGTCGACCAGCGCTCCCCGCGCGGTGTTGATCAGCAGTGCATCGGGCCTCATGCGCGCGAGCTCACGGGCTCCTATCAGGCCCTGGGTGTGCGGCGTGAGCGGGCAGTGCAGGCTCAGCACGTCCACGTGCGGCAACAGCTCGTCGAGGTCGTGTCGGCCAGCGCGGGGCTCGCCGCCCGGGCGATTGGCGATCCACACTTCCATCCCGAGCGCGAGGCTGGCCGCGCGCGCCACACCCTTGCCCAGTGCGCCGTGACCCACGATGCCGAGCCGGCGTCCGGCGAGTTCACGAATCGGAAAGTCGAGCAGGCAGAACTGGTCGCCGCGCGACCACGCCCCGGAGCGGACCAGCGCGTCGTATTCCCGCAGGCGCTGCGTGACCAGCAGCATCGTGCCGAGCACGTGCTGCACGACCGAGGCGGTGCAGTAGTCGCGCAGGTTGCAGACGCCGACACCGCGCTCACGGGCGGCCTCGAGGTCGACGTTGTTCGTGCCCGTGGCCGCGAGCACGATGAGCCTGAGACCGGGAGAGGCCGCGATCGTCTCGCGCGTGATGCGCAGCTTGTTCAGCAGGACGACCGATGCGCCGGCGATGGCCTCCGGCACGGCGGCCTGCGGCGTGTTTTCGCGCAACTCCAGGCCGGGCAAGGCGCGCCGCAATGCGCCGGGATCGAGGTCGCCATTGAAGCTGACGGTGGCGTAATCGAGAAAGACGGATCGCATCGGGCGCTCGCTGACAATCGACTGCCGTAAACCGTAGCATTCCCGCATGCGCAGGTCGCCAGGAAAAATAGCGGCAGTCCGCGGGCCGGTCCGTAGCGGGGGTCCGACCGCGGCGCTGTGGGATACGTTTGCCCGCGCGCTCGAGGCTCGCGACGGCCTGGCGGGTGCGCAGGCGGTTCACGAGATCTGGATGCGCGGCGAGATCGGCAGCAGCGTCGAGCGTGCGCTGCAGCGGCTCTGGGACGCTGCGGCCCCGACCATCCCGGAGTGGCTGCCGATGCGTCACGTGCACTGGTTGCCGCTTGCATACGATGTCACTGCACGCTTCGTTCCACCGCGACGCGGAAAATCCAACATTTATCTCGTCCTGCTCGACTACAGCGACGGCCGCGGCGATCCGTTCGGACTGTACGTGGGCATGAGCCACTATCCGCCGGCGCAGCGCTTCGAACAACACAAGGCCGGGATTCGCGCGGCTGGCAGCGTGCTGCAGCGCGGGCTCGAGGTCCTCACGGGACCGACGCTGCACTTGCAGGGGATCGCCCGCACCGATGCGGTACGCATCGAGGAAGAGCTTGCCGAAGCACTGCGTGCGCAAGGCCTGTGCGTGCAGGGCGGCCACTGACGATCGCGCTTTGCCGTGGCGCGAGCCCGGTTTTCCGCGATGGCGGGCCTGGCGCGGCACAGTGCAGTGTGTCCGGGTCGGACGAGCAGTCCGTCAGCAAGACCGCACATCGTCGCCATGCCAGACACACAGGACGATCTCGAGCCGCGCGTACGACGCATCATCTCGCGCTGGGGGCACGATCCCGGCGCGCTCGTGCAGGTGTTGCGCGAGGTCCAGGAGGAGTTTGGCTACCTGCCGGGTCACGCGCTCACCCTGGTCGCGCGCCTGCTGCGCATCCCCTATTCGCGCGCCAAGGGCGTGGCGAGCTTCTATTCCTTCCTGTCGGACGAACCGCTCGGTGCCTATCGCGTGCTGTTTTCGGACAACGTCACCGACCGCATGGCCGGCAGCGAGCGCCTGATGGAGGCGATGTGCTACCGCCTCTGGGCGGAGCCAGGGAAAGTCTCGGCTGACGGCCTCGTCAGCATCGCACGTACGTCATGCACGGGCATGTGCGACCAGGGGCCCGCGCTGCTGGTCAATGGTCGCGCCATCCCGTCGCTCACCAGTGAACTTGTCGAGCGCCTCTGCGAGTTGATCCTCGCACGCACGCCGGTCGACGAGTGGCCCGCCGAATTCTTCGCCGTGCGCGACAACGTGCGCCGCGCGGACATCCTGCTCGGCCACACGCTGCAACCCGGCGATGCGCTGCGCGCGGCGCTGCAGCGGGGCGCGGCGGGCTGGTCCGAGCACGCGGCCAACGAACGCTCCTGGCGCGAGGCGTACGTGGGTGCCGCGCAGGGACCGATCGCAACCCTCGAGGAGATCAAGCGCTCGAACCTGCGCGGCCGCGGCGGCGCCGGCTTCACCACCGGCGTCAAGTGGGAGGCGTGCCGCCAGGCCACCGGCCTGGCTCACTACGTGGTCTGCAACGCCGACGAAGGCGAGCCCGGCACGTTCAAGGATCGCGTGCTGCTGACCAGCCACGCCGACCTCGTCTTCGAGGGTATGACGGTCGCGGCCTATGCGATCGGCGCCAGCCTGGGATTTCTCTACCTGCGCGGCGAGTATCGCTACCTGCTCGAGCCGCTCGAGGCGACGCTGCAGCGGCGCCGCGCCGCCAACCTGCTGGGCAACGGCATCTGCGGCCAGCCGGGGTTCGATTTCGACATCCGCATCCACGTTGGCGCGGGCTCCTACGTCTGCGGCGAGGAGTCCGCCCTCATCGAGTCGCTCGAGGGCAAGCGCGGCGTGCCGCGCAATCGTCCGCCGTATCCCGTCACGCATGGCTACAAGCAGCAGCCGACGATCGTGAACAACGTCGAGACGCTGTGCGCCGCTGCATTGATCGCGGTCCACGGCGGCGACTGGTATCGCTCGCTCGGCACGCTCAAGTCGGCCGGCACCAAGATCCTCTCGGTGGCCGGCGACGTCGCCCGCCCGGGCCTGTACGAATATCCGTTCGGCGTGACGCTGCGCCAGGTACTGGAGGACTGCGGCGCCGCAGACACCCAGGCGATACAGATCAGCGGCCCTTCCGGCGTCTGCGTCGATGCGAACGAGTTCGGCCGCCGCATTGCCTTCGAGGACCTGCCGACGGCCGGCGCGTTCACCGTGTTCGATGCCAGCCGCGACATGTTCGACGTGGCGCGCAACTACGCGCAGTTCTTTGCACACGAGAGCTGCGGATTCTGCACGCCGTGCCGTGTCGGCACCTCGATGCTGGTCGCGTCGATGGACAAGATCCACGCGGGCAACGGCACGCAGCACGACATCGGCGAAATCGACCGGTTGAACAAGGTGCTGCTGATGTCCGCCCACTGCGGCCTCGGTCACACGGCCTGCAACCCGATCCTCGACACGCTCAGGCGGTTCCGGCCGGCCTACGAGCGCAAGCTGCGCTCGCTCGATTTCGCGCCGGCCTTCGATCTCGACGGTGCGCTGCACCGCGCCCGCAAGATGACCGGCCGCGACGACGCCGACGCGCACCTGGAGGCACAACCGTGAACGAGCGCCCGAGCTTTCTCCTCGACGGCGCAGAGGTGCCGTTCGAGCCCGGACAGACGGTGATGCAGGCGGCCCTCGCGGCCGGCCGCTACATCCCGCACCTCTGCTACCACCCGGAATTCACGCCGCACGGCAGTTGCAAGCTCTGCACCGCCAGGGTCAATGGCCGGCTGATGGCCGCGTGCACCACGCCAGCCGAGTCCGCGACCGAGGTCGACAGCGAAACGGAAGAGCTGAATGACCTGCGACGCACGCTGGTGCAGATGCTGTTCGCGGAGGGCAATCACTTCTGCCCGTCCTGCGAGAAGAGCGGCAACTGCGTGCTGCAGGCCCTTGGCTACGATCTCGGGGTCATGACCGCCGGATTCCGGCACTTCTTCCCGGACCGTCCCGTGGATGCGTCGCATCCGGAGATCCTGCTCGACTTCAACCGCTGCATCCTCTGCGAGCTGTGCGTGCGCGCCGCGCGTGAAGTGGACGGCAAGCACGTCTTCTCGCTCGCGGGCCGCGGCCTCGGCAAGCACCTGATCGTGAACGCGGAATCCGGGCGGCTCGCGGACACCGAAGTGAAGATCAACGACAAGGCCGTCGAGGTGTGTCCGGTGGGCGTGATCCTGCGCAAGCGCATCGGGTTCGCCACGCCGATCGGCGCGCGCCGCTACGACGAGTCGCCGATCAGTGCGCAGGCGCTCGCCGACGCACCGCGCCCGCTGGAGAGGAGTCATGACTGACCTCGCCCGGCGCAAGCTCAAGGTCGCGACGACGTCGCTCGCCGGCTGCTTCGGTTGCCACATGTCGCTGCTCGACATCGACGAACGGCTGTTCCCGCTGCTCGAGCGCATCGAGTTCGATCGCTCGCCGCTGACCGACATCAAGCACTGCGGGCCGTGCGACATCGGCATCATCGAGGGCGGCATCTGCAACGCGGAGAACGTGCACGTGCTGCGCGAGTTCCGCGCCAACTGCAAGATCCTGGTGGCGATGGGCGCCTGCGCCGTGACGGGCGGCCTGCCCGCGCAGCGCAACCACCTCGATCTCGGCTTGTGCCTGCAGGAGGTGTACCTGACCGATCCCGGCGTGGCCCAGGGCATGATCCCGAACGATCCGGAGCTGCCGCTGCCGCTCGACAAGGTGCATCCGCTGCACGAGGTGGTGAAGGTCGACTACTTCATTCCGGGCTGCCCGCCGTCGGGCGATGCCATCTGGAAATTCCTTACCGACCTGATCGAGGGCCGCACGCCGAAACTCGGCCACGGCCTGATCCACTACGACTGAGCAGGGCCGCACTCAATGATCACGCTTCCGCTGGAAACCGCCGCCCATCCCGAGCAGCTGCGCCGCGTGGTGATCGAACCGTTGTCGCGCGTCGAGGGCCACGGCAAGGTCACGCTGCTGCTGGACGAGGACGGCCACGTCCAGCAGGCGCGGCTGCACATCGTCGAGTTCCGCGCCTTCGAGAAGTTCATCCAGGGCCGGCCGTACTGGGAAGTGCCGGTCATGGTGCAGCGCCTGTGCGGCATCTGCCCGGTGAGCCATCACCTCGCGGCCTGCAAGGCGCTCGACCAGGTGGTCGGTGCGACGACGCTCACGCCCACGGCGGAAAAGATCCGCCGCCTGATGCACTACGGACAGATCCTGCAGTCGCACGCGCTGCATTTCTTCCATCTCTCGTCACCCGACCTGCTGTTCGGCTTCGGGTCCGACCTCGCGCGCCGCAACATCGTGGGTGTCGCGGCGGCGTATCCCGACGTCGCCAGGCAGGGCGTGCTGCTGCGAAGGTACGGCCAGGAAGTCATCCGTCACACCGCGGGCAAGCGCATCCACGGCACGGGCTCGGTCCCTGGCGGCGTGAACAAGAGCCTTACGGCCGCTGAGCGCGACGAACTGCAGAAAGACATCTACCAGATGATCGCCTGGAGCCGCGACGCCGTGCGCCTGGTGCGGCAGCTCTTCGAGCAGGATCTCGAGACCTGCCGCAGCTTCGGCACCTTCGCCGCGCGCACGCTCAGCCTGGTGCGCGCCGACGGCGCCATGGACCTGTATCACGGCGGCCTGCGAGCCAAGCACGCAGACGGGGGCACGATCTTCGACCACGTCGATTACGGCCATTACTGGGAGCAGATCTCCGAGGAAGTGAAGGCGTGGTCGTACATGAAGTTCCCGTACCTGCGCGCGCTCGGGCACGAGGATGGCTGGTACCGCGTCGGCCCGCTGACCCGCGTCACGCGCTGCGACTTCATTCCCACGCCGCTCGCCGATCGCGAACGGCGTGAGTTCATGGCGTTCGACGACGGGCGCGCAGCGCAGTCCACGCTCGGCTTTCACTGGGCACGCATGATCGAGATGCTGCACGCGGCCGAAGCGATCAAGGACCTGCTGCACGACGGCGACCTGCTCGGGACCGATCTCATGGCAGGCGGCAAGCGGCAGGCGCGTGGCGTGGGCGTCATCGAGGCGCCGCGCGGCACGCTCATTCACCACTACCGCGTGGACGAGAGCGACCAGGTCGTGCGCGCGAACCTGATCGTGTCGACGACGCACAACAACCATGCGATGAACATCGCCATCCGCGAGGTGGCGCGCAAGTATCTCGACGGGCGCACGCTGACCGAGGGCCTGCTCAATCACATCGAAGTGGCCGTGCGCGCGTTCGATCCCTGTCTTTCGTGCGCGACGCACGCGGTCGGCAGGATGCCGCTGTCGGTGCAACTGCTCGAAGCCGACGGCTCGGTCGCGGACGCGCTGGTGCGCGGATGAGCGTCGCGCCCACGCTCGTGTTCGCCGTTGGCAACCTGAGCCGGGGTGACGATGCCGTGGGCCCGCTGCTGGCGGAAAGACTCGCAACGGCCGCGGTGCCGGGCGTCGAGGTGCTGGTCGACTTCCAGTTGCAGGTCGAGCACGCGCTCGACCTTGCAGGGCGCGAACGCGTGATCTTCGTCGATGCCTGTGTCGACGCGGAGGCGCCATTCGTCGAGCGTCCCGTCGTCGCGGATGCGGGTTTCGCGCACACGAGCCATTCGCTCGCGCCGGCACAAGTGCTGGAAACTTACCGGCGCGTCACCGGCAGCGAGCCACCGGCGGCGCTGCTGTTCGGCGTGCGCGCCCACAGCTTCGAGCTCGGTGCGGGGTTGTCCCCGGACACCGAGCGCGCCAGCCAGGCCGCGTGGCCGCGGCTGCTGGAACTCTGCTGTCGCTGATTCGGCTCAGGTGCCGGACAGCACCTCGACGCGAACCTGCCCGCTCTGCGAAGAGTACGTGCAGCCCACGGTGCGCGTTGCACCGGTCGTCAGCCGCACCCGCATCTGCATGCGATAGCCGCCGGGCATCGCGATGGCCGCGTCCTGCTGCAGGATGCGTCCGCCGCGGCGTTGCACTTCGTTGACGCAGGCCTGCGCGGCCTGGGACGGTCCCGCTCCACCGTCATTGCCGTTGCCGGTGCGTTCGAACTGCGCCATGCAGCCGTTGGTGACCCAGACCACGTCGTCACGCGTGCCCCAGGTTGCGCCGGGCCTGCAGCGGCCCGACGAGTACTCACGCACGATCCGCACGGAGTTGCCACGGCCGATGCTGCATTCCTGGTAGCGACCGTCGGTCGAGCGGCAGTCGAAGAAACTCCGGCCGTCGCCGCCGCGATTGCCGCGCACCTTCTCGAAACGCCCGCGACAACCATCCGTCACCCAGATCACGCCGTTGCGCGTGCCCCAGGTCGAGTTCTCGCGGCAGCGTCCGCTGCTGTTGTCGCGCAGCAGGCGGCCGAAGTAGCCCGCGCCGATCGTGCATTCACGGTAGCGACCGCCATCCGAGTTGCAGTCCACCACGTTCGTGCCGCCGCCCCAACCGGCGCGGGTGACCTCGAACCTGGCGCGGCAGCCGTTGGCGACCCAGACACGATCGCCACGCTGGCCCCAGCTCTGGCCCTCGACGCAGCGCGCGTCGGACAGTCGCTTCACCAGCACGGCGCGGCCATTCACCGGCAGCTGGCACTCGCGGTACTTCATGTCGACCGAAGCGCAGTTGAACTGCATGCGGTCGTCGCCTTCGTCGTCGTAGCCCCAGCCGAAACCATAGAGGTTGACGTCGCCCGTGCGGGTTTCGACGAAACACGAGCCGTTCGTGACCTGGCCGCGCTGGTTGCGCACGCGCAAATCGATCGACCAGCCGTCCCGGAACTGCTGGAAGTTGCTCGTGTCCAACACCGTGAACCCCCGCCGGTTGGCTTCCCGCACACAGTCGTCCTGGGCAGACCGGGTCTGTGGTGCGGGCGCCGGCTTGAGCGCCGGCTGCTTTACGGGCGCACGCGCCATGGGAGCGGCGGCCTGTTCGGCCAGGCCCGGCACCGGGATCGTGACGGCCAATGCGAACAAGGCAGCCAGGAACGGGCGGGCAATCGATCGCATGAGGCTCTCCAAGCAGTTCTGGGAAGTCCAACCTGGACAACGGTCGAGGGGCAACATGGTTGACCGTACGCCAATGGTTCCGCAACCGGTAGCAATGCCGGGCGACATGGTGTTTCTGCTGCACCGCCGCACGCGCATGGCGTCGGCCAGGTGTCGTTTTCATGCGGTGACGCACGGAAAAGAACGCTTATGGGTCAGATAGTTGGCTGAAAGTGACTAGGCCATGACCGGGCCCGCCAGTTAGACTATAAAGTTGTAAATCGTATTCAATGAGAGCGATCGGAAATCCCCTGATGCACAACGACACCGAGACCGTCACGCGCGCGCCCGAGCATGCGCCGATCAACTGGGTCACCACGATCCTGTTCACGGCACTCCCGCTGGCCGCAGTCACGGTCGTGCCCTGGTATGGATTCACTCACGGCTTCAGCCTCGCGGCCTGGGTCCTGGCGCTCGTGTCGCTGTGGGCATGCGGCATCGCGATCACGGCCGGCTACCACCGCCTGTGGGCGCACCGCGCCTACAGCGCGCACTGGTCGGTGCGCACCTTCCTGATGCTGTTCGGCGCCATGGCGCTGCAGAACAGCATCCTGGTCTGGGGCTCGCAGCACCGCACCCATCACCGCTTCGTCGACGACTGGGACAAGGATCCGTACAGCGCGAAGCGCGGCTTCTGGTTCTCGCACATGGGCTGGATCCTGCGGAACTACCCCAGCGGCAGGAACGATTTCTCGAATGCGCGCGATCTCGAGCGCGATCCGATCGTCATGTTCCAGCACCGTTTCTACATCCCGCTGACGATCTTCATGAACGTGGCGGTGCCGCTGCTCGCGGGCTGGGCCGTGGGCGACGTCTGGGGCGTGTTCCTGCTCGCCGGCATCCTGCGCCTGGTGGTCAATCACCACTTCACGTGGTTCATCAACTCGCTGGCGCACATGTGGGGCTCGCAGCCATACACGGACGAGAACACCGCCCGCGACAATCCGATGCTCGCGTTTCTCACCTACGGCGAGGGCTATCACAACTTCCATCACATCTTCCAGAACGACTATCGCAACGGCGTGAAGTGGTGGCAGTACGACCCGACCAAGTGGCTGATCGCCGGCCTGTCGTACGCAGGCCTCGCCAACAACCTGAAGCGCGTGCCGGATCTCTGGATCCAGCGCGCGCAGGTCGCCATGCAGTTCAAGCGGGTGGAAAAGGCCCTGGAGGCGCGGCGCAATCGGCCCGGCGACGAGCACATCGATCGCCTGAAGGCCCGCGTCGCCGAGGAGTACGCTGCGTTCCGCAAGTCGGTCGAGGAATGGGGCAAGCTCCGCGACCAGTGGGTGGCGGACCGCAAGCAGCGCCTGTTGCAGCGCTGGGAAGAGACCAGCTTCCGCCTGCAGCTCAAGCAGATCGAGCAGGGGCTGCACCTGCAGCGCCGCCGGCTGCGCGCGATGAGCAAGGCGTCGCTCGCCTCCTAGCGGAAGGTATTGGGGGTTGGTCGGAACGTAGCCCGAGGCACCGAGTCTCCGCAGAAGATGCCCGTGACGTCAGTCACGGGCATCTTCGTTTGGTCCTGCCACCGGGCCGTCCGGGTGGAGCACGGGTCAGCGATGACCGATGGCAATCGGTCAAAGGCGGGTCCTTGGGAGACTGACGGAATCGCTTGATCACGAACGGTGTCAGCCGGATCACGGTCCTCACCTACATCTTGCTCGCGCTTGCGGGCATCACCCCAGTGTTCATGTCCCCGGCAAATTCGGTGGGTCGCATCTTCGGTACCTGAGGTTTCCTGTAACGGGTTGTGGCAGGCATTACGTGGTCGGTTTTCGGCAGCCGGCACCCGACAGCAATGGCATACGCGCGCCTGTTGGTCGCCGCCGTGTGTTTGGCGTACTCGGTCTTGTTGGCAGCCTGGTATTGGGCAACGGCTGGATGATCTTTCTGCAGCCACCGACGACCGCAGCGGAACAGGTCGAAGCAGCCCGCCGGTTCTTTCCAGGGCCCTCGATGCGGGGTAACTGAACGACCTGGTGCCAGTGTGCCAGAGCCTTTCGCCTGCTGGACGAGTTCGCCGCAGTAACCTGGATCGAACGGCGCGCGTCCCGCTGACGGCTTCTTCTAGAACCGCACCTCGAAACCCGCCTGCACCAGGCGCGGCATCCCGGGAATCAGCCCGCGACTCATGTCGGCCACGTACAGCGTGTCGCCGAGGTTCTTTGCAGTCGCAAACACGGTGCAGTCGCAGAGCGGCAGGTCGTAATTCGCCGTCAGGTTCCAGAGGGTGAATCCGGGCATTTCTCCGCGCTGCCCGTTGGCGCTGATGGCGACGGTGTTGAGGTCGTCGGTGAACGCCGCACTGGTGTAGACGCCTTCGAGTGCGACCTCGAGTCCAAAGCCCGTGCGCAAACCGACCGTGCCGGAGAGCAGGTGCTCCGGCGCGTACGGCAGGCGATTGCCAGTCACGCTGACGGTGCCGAAGCCCGCAACGTTGCTGTACCGCTCACCGGCGTATTCTGCATCCGCGAGCCACGTGTAGGAGGCACGCGCGAAGACTTCGACGGGCCATTCGACGAAGCCCGTGCTCGACGCATTGCCCGAGAGCTCGAGACCCTGCTGCAGGGTTTCGCCGGCACTGGTGAGTGCCGCGCCCGAGCCGCCCGCAACGCTCGCGGGCACGATCTGGTTCTCGAAGTCCATGCGGAAGATCGTGGCTTCGTACGCGAGCCCCTCGCGCGGACTGGCCCGCACGCCGAGTTCGTAGTTCCACGAGAGCTCGGCATCGAGATCGACGCTGCCACCCGCCGCGGTGACGATGTCAGCAACGCCCGGTGGCGCGAAGCCACGGTGCACGCCCGCGAACACCACGGTTTCCGGCAGCACCTCGACGGTCGCGCCGATACCGGGCACGACTTCGTCGACGGTCGACTTGCCAGTGGCTCCCGTCAGGTTGTCCGTGCGTTCGTAGTCGACGTGCTCGAAGCGCACGCCGGGCGTGATGGTCCAGCGGCCGAAGTCGAAACGGTTCTGCACGAAGGCCGACCTTGCCTCGACCGCGCGGTCGCTGTCCTCGCGGATGCCGGCATTGCGCCCGGTGCCCGGGTCGCGCGAGGTCGGGCCGTCGCCGTTGGCCTGCACGCGGAACTGGTCCTCGACGTGGTAGCGAACTCCCGCTTCGGTGAGGTTGTCGACGGCGAACAGCCCATGCTCCACCGCGACACGAGGTTCGAGGCCGGCCGTCCAGTACTGGCGCAGGCGGCCCTCGTTGCCGCACGTCGTGTAGAGATTCGTCATTCCGGCGCACGCCGGGTCGCTGGCATCGTTCGGGCGCTGCGCCGAATTGCTCGACTGCCGCCACCAGTCGCGGTTGAAGTACGTGTAGTAGGCGTTGGTGGTGAAGCTCACCGCGGGGCTCAATTCGAATCGATGCGTGGCCGACGTGCCGGAACGCTGTGCCTCCATCTCGTCGTACTTGAACGGGTTCTGGTACGGGTCGGCCTGCCACTCGGCGAGCGTGAGACCCGAGTACGTCACCTGCGAGGTTTCGTCGTAATAGCTCGCGCGGAAAGTGACGGCCTGCCGTTCGCTGAACTCGTGCACCACCTTCAGGTTCAGGTCGCCGACCTCGAAGTGCATGTTGTCGCGCGCCCCGTCGGTCTCCTTGTACGTGCCGTGCGCGATGAACCCCGTGTCGCCGGACCGGTCTCCCACCTGGCCGTGGATCTCGCGGAAGCCCTTGTTGCCGAACGAAGCGACGAGCCGTCCCGCGCGGTCGTCCGGCACCGGCGGCGTGATGTAATTGATCACGGCGCCGACGGTGTGCGGCCCGTAGGCGATCTGCCCTGAGCCCTTCAGGACCTCGATGCGCTCGAAGCGATCGACCGGCGGGTGGTAGTAGCTCGCGTTGTCGCCATACGGGGCATAAGCGATGGGAATGCCGTCTTCGAGCAGCAGCACCTTGCTCGAGCGTGTCGGGTTGAGGCCGCGGACCCCGAGGTTCGGCCGCAGGCCGAGGCCTTCCTCGTCGCGCGCGAACACGCCGGGCACTTTGCGCATTGCTTCATTGATGGTGAAGACGCGGGACTCGGCGAGGATCTCTGCGTCGATGACCGCGGCGGATCCCGGAATCGAGTCGAGCCGGATCCGGTCGCCGATCACGGTGATGACGGGTTCCAGGCCATCGACGGCGGCCGACGCTGCGTCATCGGCCCGGGTCGTGGTGGGCACCCACAGGAGGGCGGTCACGGCCAGGCTCAGCAGCGACGAGCGTCGTGCCAAAGGTTGCGGGGCGGGGCGGGAAGGCGAAGTGGCCGGGCGGACGAGTTCGGGCATGGCGGATTCGATGGTTGTGAATTGTTGTCGGTCAGGACTTTGCTAAAGGGGCGAGGAGATGTCAATGCAAATAATTCGCATTCGTATTAAGTAGAAACCGCATTGAACGCGCAGGACCTGTCTCGTAACGCCTCCCGCGCGTTAGGCTTACAGCCTGTTCCAGCGTCCCGAGCCCACCCATGCCCTCGTTCGACATCGTGTCCGAGTTCCCCATGAACGAAGTGATCAACGCCGTCGACCAGGCCTCGCGCGAGGTCAGCCAGCGGTTCGACTTCAAGGGGACGAATGCAAAGTTTGAATTGAAAGACCACGTCGTCACGCTCTCTGCACCGGCGGACTTTCAACTAAAGCAAATGATTGAAATCCTCAAGCTCAAGCTTGCCAAGCGCGGCATCGACGTGGCCTGCCTGAAGGTCGACGAGCCCGTGATCACCGGCCAGACGGCGAAGCAGGTCGTCACGCTGCGCGAGGGAATCGAGACCGAGCTCGGCAAGAAGATCCAGCGCCAGATCAAGGACTCGAAGCTCAAGGTGCAGGCTGCGCTGCAGGACAAGCAGGTGCGCGTGACCGGCAAGAGCCGGGACGATCTGCAGGATGCGATCGCGCTGGTGAAGAAGGGCGAGTACGAACTGCCGCTGCAGTTCACCAACTTCCGCGACTGACCGGGGGCCCGGTGCCGCCGGTCCTGCAGGCGCTGATCGGCATGACCGGCCTCCTCGCGGTCGCGTGGTCGCTGAGCGAGCGGCGACGACAGGTGCCGTGGCGCGCAGTCATTGCAGGACTGCTGCTGCAACTCACGCTGGCCGTGCTGCTGCTGAAGCTGCCGCTCGCCAAGGACGCGTTCCTCGCGCTGAATGGGGCAATGCTCGCGCTCGAGCAGGCGACTGAAGCCGGCACCTCGCTGGTCTTCGGCTACCTCGGTGGTGGACCCCTGCCGTACTCCGCGTCGAACCCCGCCGCGAGCTATGTGCTGGCGTTCCGTGGCCTGCCGCTGGTGCTGGTGATCAGTGCGCTGTCGTCGCTGCTCTTCTACTGGCGGGTGCTGCCGCTCATCGTCCGCGGCGTGTCCTGGCTGCTCGAGCGAACGATGGGGGTTGGTGGCGTAGTCGGCCTGTCGACCGCCGCCAACGTGTTCGTCGGCATGGTCGAGGCGCCGCTGTTCGTGAAGCCTTACCTCGCGCGCGTCACGCGAGGCGAGCTGTTCGCAATCATGGCGTGCGGCATGGCTTCGATCGCAGGTACCGTGCTGTTCCTGTACGCCAGCATCCTCAGGGAAGCGCTCCCGGATGCCGTGGCGCACCTGCTCGTCGCCTCCATCGTGTCGGCCCCGGCCGCACTGGTCGTCTCGTTCCTGATGGTGCCGCCGGGCGACGCGCCCACGGGCGGACGGCTGGAGATCCAGTCGGAGGCCGAAGGCGCCATGGACGCGCTCACGCGCGGCACGCTCGACGGCCTGCAGCTGCTGCTCAACGTGATCGCGATGCTGATCGTGTTCGTCGCCATCGTCACGCTGATCAACCTCGTGCTGGCGCCGTACACGTTGCAGGGAGCGCTGGGGTGGCTGTTCACGCCGTTGGCGTGGCTGGCGGGCGTCCCCTGGGCCGAGGCGCACCTCGGCGGCACGCTGCTCGCAACCAAGACGGTGCTCAACGAACTGGTCGCTTACCTGGACCTCGCCGGCATGACCGGACTCTCTGGCCGCAGTCGGCTGCTGCTGACCTACGCACTCTGCGGCTTCGCCAACTTCGGCTCGCTCGGGATCATGATCGGCGGGCTCAGCACGATGTGCCCGGAACGCCGCGGTGAAATCATCGGGCTGGGCTTGAAGTCGATCGTCGCGGGCACGCTCGCGACGTGCCTCACGGCGGCCACGGTCGGATTGGTCGTCTGAGTCAAGGTGTCGCCGTGGGCGACGCCGGGGCCGCCGCAGCGGCGGGCGTTGCGCCCGCCTGCAGCAGTTCCTCGACCTGGAGCTCGAATTCGTGCGCCAGCAGTTCGTGCTGTACGCCCGTGGCTGGCCCCGCGAATCCGGTGTGGATCTTGCGCACACGGCCCGTGCGGTCGATGAAGATCGCGGTCGGGTAGGCGAGCACGGCGTCGAGCTGTGGCAGCGCGGTCGAAGCCTTCGTCTTGTCGGCCTCGCCGGCGATGAGCGTCGGGTACTCGACGCCGTGCGCTGCGCGGAAGCGCTGCACGGCGGCAACGGCACGCTTGAAATCCGCATGCTGCTCGAACATCAGGCTGACGATCTCGAGTCCTCGCGACCGGTACTGGCGGTCGAGCCGCACCAGCAGCCGTGCTTCGTCATGGCTGTTGGGGCACCAGCTGCCCGCGAGCGTGACCAGCAGTACCTTGTCCTTGAAGCGCGGATCGCCCCTCGCTACGGTCCTGCCGTCGAGATCCCTGAACGCGAACGTGAAAGGCGCTTCCGGATTGCGCAAGTGCGAGGCGAGGGCCGCGGCGTCGATCGAGGCATCCGGGTTGCGCGTCGCGACGAAGCGCTGCGCGCCGCCGCGGTCGGACCACGTCGCTCCGACGAGATCGCCTTTGGCGTCGAGCCGCGCTTCGTAGAGCACGACGGCACCGCCATCGAAGCGTGACAGTCGCAACTCCTCGTCATGCGCCTCGCCGGCCAGGAAGCGCTGGTCGTCGGCGGGCATCTGCACCGTACCTGTCACGTCTTCGAAACGCTGGTCGAGCATGGCGACGCCGGCTGTGCGACGGCCGGCATCGTCCGTGAACGTCACGTCCCATCGACCTGCGAAATCCGCGTTGTCCGACAGGGCGTCGGGGTAAAAGCGCCAGGTTTCCCCGAGCTTCGCCTTGAATGACAGGTGCAGCACCTTGCCGTCTGCGTGGACCAGCGCGACATCCCCGGTCAGTTCGTCGCCGCTCACGTTCGCGGACAGCGTCGTTTCGTAGCCGGGAAACCGTGCTTGCAGCCGGCCCGGAGTGACTTTCACTTCGTCGAGCCGGATGCGTTCATCGCCGTTGAGGACGTACAGCACCTTGCCGGTCTCTTCCTGGGCGACGTCGAGGCCAAAGGGCACCGTCTTGTCGCCCGGCAGCTCGAGGGTGGCGCGGTAACTGCCGGGTTGCAGGTCGCGGCTGGCGGGTTTCGAGCAGGAGGAGAGCGCGAGCGCGGCCGCCAGCAGCAGTGCGGCGGTGCCAGCACCCGTTCGCAATCGACCCGCGAGGGGCAGGTGCAGTCGATTCATGCGCCAGGCCCGGCCGTCAGATCTTGAGGGCGACGCGGATCTTGTCGACCAGGTCCTCGCCGCCGTGCTGGCGGACGTGCTCGATCACGATCGGGCCGAACCTCTTCGCGGTGTCGATGTCGACGCCGAGTTCCGCGAACGATGCGGCGAGGCCTGCCCAGCGCCCGGCCGCCGATTTCCTGCCGCCGAACAACGAGCCGATGCCGCCGGCAAGCGAACTCAGCGCACTCGGCGGCGGGGCGTTCTTGAGCAGTTTGTCGGCGCCCGGAACGTCGGCGACGAACGCCTTGAAGTCAGTGGGGCTCAGGTTCTGCTGGCCCGCGCGCAGCAGCGCCACGACGCCACCGCGAGCCTGGTCCCTGGAGACGCCCAGGTCTTTGGTGATCTTGCGGATCAGGTCGTCCATCGCTGTCACTCGGGGTGGGGCGAACCAGACTGATTCTACTTCAAGCGGGCTGCCAGACGAGCGCCAGATCCGTCACTTCTGTGTCGGACTTGCGGGCCCTGACCTCCGACTGCTCCACGGCGATCGACCCGGCGTCGAACTTCGATTCGAGCGCGGCGATCTCGTCGGCCAGCTCCGCCTCCAGCGCTGCGTGCTGCTGCTGCAGCGCCGTCAGGTCGGCTTCGGCATGCGTGACGTCGGTCCGTTCCTTGCCGATGCGGCTCATGCTTCTCGCCGCGGACGCTGCCTTGCCGAACGCGCTGCTGCGGCGGCCGCCGAACAGCGCCCCGAGCAGGCTCCCCCCCGCGCTGATCGCGGAAGACATGGTCTGCTGGCTTGCCTGCTCTTTTTCGCGCACGATTTTCTGCTCGGCTCTGCGCGCCCGGTCCTCGATCGTGTCGAGCCTCGACGCGTATTTCTTGCGCAGGGCATCGACGGCTGCATCGCGTTTCTCGCGCAGGACCAGGGCCAGGTGTGCCCGGAATTCGCTTTCGCTGCCGCCCGGCGCGGACGCGAGCTTCAGGTCTGGGCAGCGCATGATCGACAACGACGTCGTGCGGTAGACATGATCGGCCAGCGACTTGCCGTGCTGCGCGAAGGCCCGGGTCGCGACGGCGCTGCCCGGCACGTCCGCGAATGTCGCGTTGGGTGCTGGCGCGTCGAGCAGGTGGATCGCATCGGCGTTGCAGATCTGCGCGGCCTCCCAGTCGGGGCCCTGCGCGGTTACCGGTGCGAGGTAGTACCAGTTCTCCCACGCATCGAGTCCGGCCTTGGCGTCGACGAAGTGCGCTCGCACGCGTGCGCCGATGTGCGGCTCGTACTCGACGCCCTGGTTGCCTGCAGCCGCCAGGAATCTCTCCGGCACGCCTGCTGGAACCATGGGGCGACTGCTGGATGCCGCCGCCACCGCGCGCGCAGTGGCGGCCGGAGCGGTCTCCGTTTGCGGGGTTGGTGCAGGCGACGTGGATCTTGCTCCGTCCGACGCGGCCAGCTTGGCAATCTCGGCCGAAGTCAGCGGACCGCGCAGGTACGAAAGTGCCCAGCGCGTGCGCAGCAGCACGGGCGCCGCGTCGTGCACGTTGCGCATCAGGAACGTGCGCTGCGGCAGGCTCGACATCGCCTCTTCGAGTTGCGACTTGTCCATGCCACCGGTCGCATCGCTGCCGAGCAGTCCTTCGATCACGCGTGCCTTGTCGCGCTCCGTCTGCAGGCGGCCGATGAACCACGTGCCGGCGTTGCCCAGGCCCTTGTAGTCGAGGTCGACGGGATTCTGCGTCGCCAGCACGACACCGAGACCGAAGGCGCGCGCCTGCTTCATCAGCGTCAGCATCGGCAGCTTGGACGGCGGCATGGCGCTCGGCGGGAAGAAGCCGAACACTTCGTCCATGTAGAAGACTGCGCGCAGGCTGGTCGTGCCGGACTGGCGGCGCATCCACGCAACGAGTTCGTTCGTGACCAGCGTCACGACGAACATGCGCTCGGCGTCGTTCAGGTGCGCGATCGAGATGATCGCGATGCGCGGCTTGCCGTGCGCGTCGTAGAGCAGCGACTGGATGTCGAGCGCGTCGCCGGCAAGCCAGGCCTGGAACCCGGGCGATGCCAGCAGGCCGTTGATGCGGAGCGCGAGATCCGTGCGGTCCTTCGCCGGGAAGAAACTGTCGACGTCGAAGACGCCCACCTTGTCGAACGGCGGCTTCTGCACCGACCGGATCAGAGCAGCGAGGTCCAGGCTCTCGCCTTTGCGCCACGCAGCGTCGAGCAAGGCGGAGAGCAGGATGAATTCGCGGCTGCGGATCGGGTCGGCGTCGATGCCCAGCAGTCCGAGCAATCCCGCGACGGCTGAGCCGACACGCTCCTTGAGCGCGGTGGTGTCGTTCGCGACCACGGGATCGGGCGCTGCAAAGGAACGGAGGATCGACAGCGGCCGGCCGACGTTCGAGCCCGGCGTGTAGATATCCACGACGGCTGCATCACGCAGGCGCTGGACGCGTTCGCCGTCCTGGCCCCACTCCTCGAGTCCCTTGCGCCAGGTCGCTGCGGTTGCCGCCGCGAACTCGTCGACGCTCTGGCCCTTGCGCGAGGCCTCGCCGGCGTCGACCCACGGCCTGAAGTCCTCCGGCCGCAGCTGCGGAAACGTCAGGGCGAGGTTGGCGATGTCGCCTTTCGGGTCGATGACGATGGCGGGGATGCCGTCGATCGCCGCCTCCTCGAGGAGCGACACGCAGAGGCCGGTCTTGCCGCTGCCGGTCATGCCGATGCAGACGGCGTGCGTCGTGAGGTCGCGTGAGTCGTACAGCAGGTCGTCGCCGAGCTGCTGCGTGGCCGGGTCGTACTCCCGGCCGAGATAGAAGACGCCGAGCTTTTCGTAGGATGGGAGCGGCATGTCGATTTCCTTTTTTCCGGGCACGCGCCAACGACGGGCGGTCGTCCCGGATGTTACCGAAATGTCACCGTCGGGCGACTGACGGTGTAACCTCGCAGCCCTAGGATGGCATGAAAATCCCAGTCGACTCCCTGGCGCGCGCATGTCCATCGTCCTCGATCAGGTAACCAAGCGGTACCAGGGCGCCCCGGTCGTCAACGACGTTTCGCTGCACGTCGGGCAGGGCGAGTTCCTGGTGTTGCTGGGTCCGAGCGGCAGCGGCAAGAGCACGCTGTTGCGCGCCATCGCCGGCCTCACGGAAATCGACCACGGCCGCGTTGCGCTCCATGGCCGCGACGTGACCCACGTCAACTCGCGCGAGCGACACGTGGGATTCGTCTTCCAGCACTACGCCCTGTTCCGCCACATGACCATCGGCGAGAACATCGAGTTTGCGCTGCGCGTCCGCAAGGTGAAGAGCGCGGACCGGCGCGCGCGCCGCAAGGAACTGCTCAAGCTCGTCGCCCTCGAGGGCATGGACGACCGGCTCCCCGCGCAGCTCTCGGGCGGGCAGCAGCAGCGCGTTGCCGTCGCGCGGGCGCTCGCGCACCGGCCGCAGGTGCTGCTGATGGACGAGCCGTTCGGCGCGCTGGACGCCAAGATCCGCGAGGAGCTGCGGCGGACCATCCGCCAGATCCAGCGCGAGCTGGACATGACGACGATCCTGGTCACGCACGACCAGGAAGAAGCCTTCGCGCTCGCCGACCGCATCGGCGTCATGCACCAGGGCCGCCTGCTCGAATGCGGCAAGCCCGACGACCTCTACACGCGTCCTGCCACGCGCTTCGTCTCCACGTTCCTGGGCGCGGCCAACCTGCTGCTCGGCTACCGGACGCCCCGCGGCGTGCGCTTCAGCTCCGCGCCGATGGCGGGCGGCGAGGTCCCGCGCGAAGTGGTCGCCATACTGCGGCCGGAAGAAGTGGAACTCTGCGCCGACGAACTGGCGGTCAAGTCGAATTTCGTCAGCTACGGCCAGGTCGAAGAAGTGCTGTTCGGCGGCGCGGTCGAGCGCCTGCGTGTCCGCATGGCCCCCGACGGTCCCGTGCCGGTGGCGCCGGGACGCGACGGTTCTACCGACCGGGGCTCCCTGCTCGAGGTGTCGCGTACGCTGCCCGAGCAACGCGACTTCCCGGTCGCGGTCGGCCAGCGGGTCGCCGTCGGTGCGCGCACCATCCACGTGCTGCCGACGCCGATTTCGAGCTTCACTGCCGTGGCGGCGGACGCAGCGGCTGCGCGCGCACTCTGCGATTCGCCACTGCTCTCGGCGCTCGGCGCGCGAATGCAGACACGCGTCGCGACCCGGATCGGTCGCTTCGAGCGGGCGCCGCCGGGCATGCCGGCGATCGCGACCGGGCCCGGTTGCGCGCAGGCGGCGGAGTGGCACCTGACGCACGGCGCCGTGCAGCTGCTGTGCGTGCCGCCCACCGGGCCGTTGCCGAACCACGTGGTCATCCACACGCTCGACGCCGAGTCGCGCCGCGCGACGCTCGCGGTCGCGGCCAGTCTGCTGCGACACGTCGCGGCCGAGGCCATCTACCTGGGCATCCAGCCTGGCACCTCCGCCGAGACCGAGCGGGGGGCGCACCTGCGTAACCTGCTGGACGCGCGTTCGGCCGCGCTCGCCGATCACGGCCTCGACATGCGGACCGAGCTGCGTCCGGGCTCCGTGGCGGAAGAGCTGGAGAAGGAACTCGCGGCGTACGAACGCAGCATGCTGGTGCTCGGCACGTCGAACCCGGGCGCCATCCACTGGGACTGGCTCAAGTCGCTGCTCGAAGGGACGCCCGAGCGTGCCGTGCTGATCGTCAACTCGGCGCGTGCTGAGCCGGCAGCGGACTCCTGAGATGGCCGCTTCCTGGTTCCGTCAGCCCAGCATCCTCCCGGGCTTCGGGCTGACGCTGGGGTTCACGACGTTCTTCCTGAGCGCCCTGGTGCTGCTGCCGCTCGCGGCGCTGATCTTCAAGACCACGTCGCTGACCTGGTCGGAGTTCCTCGACGTGGTGCTGGACGAGCGCGCGCTGGCGTCCTACCGGTTGAGTTTCGGCGCTGCCTTCATCGCGGCGGCTGTCAATGCATTCTTCGGCTTCATCGTCGCCTGGTCGCTCGTCCGCTACGAGTTCCCGGGACGCCGCCTGGTCGATGCGCTGATCGACTTGCCCTTCGCGCTGCCCACGGCCGTGTCCGGCATCGCGCTAGCTACCGTCTTCGCGCCGACAGGCTGGCTCGGGGTGAGGTTGCAGGAGCTGTTCGGAATCCAGGTCGCGTACACATGGCTCGGCGTCGTCGTCGCGCTGATCCTGATCGGCCTGCCGTTCGTCGTGCGCTCGGTGCAGCCGGCGCTGGTCGAAGCGCAGCGCGACCTCGAGGAAGCCGCCGAAACACTCGGCGCTAGTCCCTTCACGGTGTTCCGCCGCATCATTCTGCCAGCGGTGCTGCCGGCGCTCGTCACCGGCTTCACGATGGCGTTCGCGCGCGGCGTCGGCGAGTACGGGTCGGTGGTGTTCATCTCCGGCAACCTGCCGCTCAAGACCGAGATCACGCCGCTCCTGATCGTGATCAAGCTCGAGCAATTCGACTACAACGGCGCCGCCGCGCTCGGCTTCATGATGCTGCTCGTGTCCTTCCTGATGCTGCTCGCCATCAACCTGGTGCAGTCGTGGAGCCGGCGACGCTATGTCGGGACCGGGGACGGTGGCCGCAGGGTCGAGCGGCGCGCGCGCCCCCGCAACCTCAAGGCCGGGGCCTGACGTGGCCGGCGCAGCTCCAAGGTTCGAAAAGCGCAGGTATGTGCCGCCAGGCGTGCGTGCCGGACGCATCGCCCTGATCACGGTAGCCATCGGCTTCCTGGCGCTGCTGCTGCTGGCGCCGCTCGGTGCCGTGCTCGGGCAGGCCTTCGCGGAGGGCTGGCGCGTCTTCCTCGAAGCGTTCGACAACCCGGACACGCTCGCCGCGATCAAGCTCACGCTGCTCACGGCGGCGATCGTCGTGCCGGTCAACACGCTGTTCGGTATCGCGGCCGCCTGGGCGATCGCGAAGTTCGAGTTCAAGGGCAAGAGCCTGCTGATCACCCTGATCGACCTGCCGTTCGCCATTTCCCCGGTCATCGCGGGCCTCGTGTTCGTCATGCTGTTCGGCGCGCACGGCTGGTGGGGCCACTGGCTGCAGGACCGCGATATCCAGGTCATCTTCGCCGTGCCCGGCATCGTGCTGGCCACCCTGTTCGTGACATTTCCCTACGTCGCGCGCGAGCTCATACCGCTCATGCAGCAGCAGGGCAGCGAGGAAGAGGAGGCCGCCATCACGCTCGGCGCCGGCGCCTGGACCACGTTCCTGCGGGTCACGCTGCCGAAGATCCGCTGGGGCCTCATCTACGGCGTGATCCTGTGCAACGCCCGCGCCATGGGTGAGTTCGGCGCGGTCTCCGTCGTGTCCGGGCACATCCGCGGCCTGACGACGACGATGCCGCTGCAGGTGGAAATCCTCTACAACGAGTACCTGTTCGTGGCAGCCTTCGCGGTGGCGTCCGTGCTCGCACTGCTGGCGATCGTGACGCTCGTGATCAAGACGTTAGTGGAGTGGCGGGCCGACCGGCGTACAGGCTGATGGACAGAATTCCCGCACTGCTGCAGGACTGGATGGCGAGCCTGAGGCGCCTGGCCGCCGGGCCGGCCACGCTCGAACGCACGCTCACGCTGACGCTCGGCGGGCTGGTGCTCGCCGCGATCCTGGTGCTGGCCATCAGCGCCGTCGGCCTGCTGCACAGGCAGGCCGAACAGCAGGCGGTCTCCCGGGTCCAGCTCGCCGGCGTTGCCGCGCGCGAGGAACTGCGTCGCTTGAGCGAAGACACGCTCACGACGACGCGGGTGCTCGCCGGCCGCCAGCCGCTGCAAAGGCTGATCCGCGCGGGCAGCCGCGAGCAGACCGAGCTGTTCCTGCGACGCACCTGTGGCGCGCTCAATCTCGGCGCCTGCGCCGTCATCGTCGGGCCGAACGTCATCGCGAGCACGGGCCGGAGCGTGGCATGGAATGAAACGCTCGAAGCGACGGCGGACCAGGGCGAGCGCTTCATGCTGGCTCCGGCCTGGCAGCCGGACGGGCTGATCGGCGCCACGGCGCTGGTGCCCAACTTCGTCGAGACCCGCGTCGTCGCATTGCGCTACTTCGACGCCCGGCTGGCCGTCGCCCTGTCCCAGCAGGCGGGCATGCCGATCCGTTTCGTCCGCCTGTCCAACTGGCTCGACAATGTCGAGCCCGACTTCAAGGAACTGCACTCGACGGCACTGTCACGCGCCGAGAGCGTGGCGCGCCGCATCGAGCCGCGCGACCTGTTTGCATCGAGCACGCCGATCTTCGCGTCGACCGGCGAGGGCATTACGCTGCTCGAGGCGCGACTGCCGGCGTCGGAGAGCGACGCGGAAGTGGCCGGGTTCGTGCGCCGCCTCGCCTGGACGGCCTTCCTGCTGAGCGTCGGCGCCGTCGCTGCCGCGCTGCTGCTGGCGCGGCGCATGGTGCGTCCGCTGCAGTCCGTCGCCGAATCCGCGACCCGTCTCGGGCGGGGCGACTTCTCCGCCTCGATCCCCGTTGCGGGCGGCGGCCCCGAGGTCGTTGCGCTCGCCCGGACCCTCGAGGACATGCGACGCCACCTGGTCGAGCTTACGGCGACCTTGCGGCGTCGCGAAGCCGACGCGCAGGCGCTGTTGCGAGGCGTGGTCGAGGGCGTGTATGCGGTGGACTCCAACCGCAACGTGAAGTATCTCAACCCGCAGGCGGAGCGCATGCTCGGCGTCGATTCCGGCACGGCCGTCGGCAAGTTCTGCGGCGACGTGCTCAAGCCGTGCGCATTGCCGGATGGCACGCGACCCTGCGACACGGCGTGCCCGATCGTCGCCTCGCGCGAGCGCGGCCAGGCGCAGGCCACGGAGTTCCTCCAGCGCGCAGATGGCGCGAGGCGGACCGTGATCATCACCAGTGCCGGCATGGTCGACGGCTTGCAGGTGCAGGTCATGCGCGACGAGACCGACCTCGAGGCGGCCCGTCGTGCGCGCGACACGATCCTCGCCAATATTTCGCACGAGTTCCGGACGCCGCTTGCCGCGCAGCTCGCGTCCATCGAACTGTTGCAGGAGAACCTGCACGAACTGCCGCGCGAGCAACTGGCTGAGCTCGTGACCTCGCTGCGTCGTGGTTCGCTGCGGCTGACGCGGCTGATCGACAACCTGCTCGAGAGCGTGCGCATCGAATCGGGGCAGCTCGCGATCCGCCAGCAGCACCTGCGGCTGCATGAGATCGTGCAGGACGCCGTGGAACTCGTGGGCAGCCTGTTCACGCAGCGCGGTCAAACGCTCGCCGTGGACGTGCCGGAAGATTTGCCCGCGCTGGTGGGAGACGCTCCGCGCCTGACGCAGGTGTTCGTGAACGTGCTGGCCAACGCCAACAAGTTCGGACCGGAGGGCAGCACGGTCAGCATCGCCGCGCGACTCGCCGACGGCGTGCTCGAAGCCACCGTAGACGATGCCGGTCCCGGTGTCACGGAGAGCGAGCGTGGCTCGATCTTCGAGCGCTTCCATCGTGCGTCCGCGGAGGAGCCAGAGCCGCGCGGCCTCGGCCTCGGGCTGTGGATCGTGAAGTCGATCGTGGAGCGTCACGGCGGCACGGTGGCGGCCATGCGCACCGAGCAGGGGCTCACGCGCTTCGTGGTCCGGCTGCCTGCCGGAGGGACGGACGCGTCATGAAGATCCTGATCGTCGACGATGATCCCGACCTGTTGTCGCTCGTCGCGTTCGCGCTGTCGCAGTCAGGTTTCGTCGTCGTCAAGGCGGTCGACGTGCCGTCCGCGCTGCAGGTGTTTGCCGCGGAGGCGCCCGACCTCGCGATCCTGGACATCAACCTGCCCGGCGGCAGCGGCTTCGACATCTGCTCGGCAATCCGCAGGCAGTCGCGCATCCCCGTGATGATGTTGACCGCGCGCGGCGAAGAGGAAGACCTGGTGCGGGCGCTCGACCTCGGCGCGGACGACTACCTCACCAAGCCGTTCAGTCCGCGCACGCTGCTGGCGCGAGCGCGGGCGCTGCTGCGACGCGCCGGACTCGAAGCGGGCGGATCAATGACCGTCGGCTCGCTGCGGCTCGATCTCGAGGGGCACGTACTGCATGTCGGCGAGGCGCCGCCTGTCAAGCTCACGAAACTCGAATCGCGCCTGCTGCAGATCCTGATCGCGAATGCCGGACACGTGGTCGGCACCGAGCGCCTGCTCACACACGTGTGGGGACATCGCGGCAGCGGCGACCGGCAACTGCTCAAGCAGCTGGTGCATCGATTGCGGCAGAAGATCGAGGAGGATCCGGCGGCGCCGACGGTGTTGAAGACGGAGTCGGGGGCCGGGTACAGGCTGGAGGAGAAGGGGCAGGAAGGGTAGGAAGGGCAGGAAGGGTAGGAAGGGGTTCGTCGGAGGCGCAGTAGCTGCAGTGGTTCCTGCGATAGACCGGGAGATCGTCAGAACGTGTCGGAGCGGGAAGAACTGGAAGCCATGGCGGCGAAGCTCGCAGCTCATCCGGATTACCGGGTGCTGCGCCGGCTCGACATGGCGAAGCAACGGCCGGCGCTCGCAGGCTCCACCGTCCGGCGGGCTGCCATCGTCGATACCGAGACCACC
>JAOUGW010000354.1 GCA_029865465.1 Gammaproteobacteria bacterium | reverse complement strand
CCCTTCGTCACCTCGTAGCCGGCGCGGCCGGCCAGCACGCTGGCGAGCGTGCTCTTGCCGGAGCCGTTCGGTCCCATGATGGCGTGCACTTCGCCGGGCTTCACCTCGAGGTTGACGCCCTTCAGGATCTTGCGAACGCCGATCTGGGCGTGCAGGTCGTGGATGCTGAGCATGTCTGTTGTCACCTTGGGACGCGGATCAGCCGACGGAGCCTTCGAGGCTGACGGCGAGCAGGTTCTGGGCTTCCACGGCGAATTCCATCGGCAATTCCTTGAAAACCACCTTGCAGAAGCCGTTGACGATCATGTTCACCGCGTCTTCTTCGGATACGCCGCGGCTGCGGCAATAGAAGAGCTGGTCGTCGGCGATCTTCGAGGTCGTGGCCTCGTGCTCCACGACGGCGGAGGGGTTCCTGATCTCCATGTACGGAAACGTGTGCGCGCCGCACTTGTCACCCATCAGCAGCGAGTCGCACTGGGTGAAGTTGCGGGCACCTTCGGCCGAGGGCAGGACTTTCACCAGACCGCGGTACGTGTTCTGGCCGCGGCCCGCGGAAATGCCCTTGGAGACGATCGTGCTGCGCGTATTGCGCCCGATGTGAATCATCTTGGTGCCGGTGTCGGCCTGCTGGTAGTGGTTCGCCAGCGCGACCGAGTAGAACTCGCCGACCGAGTTGTCGCCGGTCAGCACGCAGCTCGGGTACTTCCACGTGATCGCCGAGCCGGTCTCCACCTGGGTCCAGCTGATGCGCGAACCGGCGCCGCGGCATTCGCCACGCTTGGTCACGAAGTTGTAGATGCCGCCAACGCCGTCCTCGTCGCCCGGGTACCAGTTCTGGACCGTCGAATACTTGATGTTCGCGTCCTTCAGCGCCACGAGTTCCACCACGGCGGCGTGCAGCTGGTTCTCGTCGCGCATCGGCGCGGTGCAGCCTTCGAGGTAGCTCACGTGGCTGCCCTCGTCGGCGATGATCAGCGTGCGCTCGAACTGGCCGGTATTGGCCGCGTTGATGCGGAAGTATGTCGACAGCTCCATCGGGCAGCGCACGCCTTTCGGCACGTAGACGAACGAGCCGTCCGAGAACACCGCGGAGTTGAGCGTGGCGAAGTAGTTGTCGGTATAAGGAACGACGCTGCCGAGGTATTGCTCGATCAGTTCTGGGTGGTTCTGCACCGCATCCGAGAACGAACAGAAGATCACGCCCGCCCTGGAGAGCTTGTCCTTGAAGGTCGTCGCGACCGAGACGCTGTCGAACACGGCGTCGACGGCGACTCCGGCGAGACGCGCCCGCTCGTGCAGCGGCACGCCGAGCTTTTCGTACGTGGCGAGCAGCTTGGGGTCGACTTCGTCGAGGCTCTTGGGTCCGTCGGTCTTCGCCCTGGGGGCGGAGTAATACGAGATCGACTGGTAGTCGATGGGCGCGATGCGCAGGTGGGCCCAGTCCGGGTTCGCCATCGTGTACCAGTGCCGCAGCGCCTTCAGGCGCCACTCGAGCATGAACTGCGGTTCACGCTTGATCCTCGAGATGACGCGGACCACGTCCTCGTCGAGACCGGGCGGCAGCGTGTCCGATTCGACGTCAGTGACGAAGCCGTGCTGGTACTTCTGCGCGACGAGTGCGTCGAGGTCGGTCGGTGTGCTGGCCATCGTCGAATTCCTCAGAGCCGGCCGGGACCGCGCGGCGCGACGGGCGTGCGCATGGCCGCGGACAGTGCGGGGCGCCAGACGGCGACGGCTTCCTGTCCCGACAGCTGCGCGAGCGAGATGTCATCGAGCGAACGACGGATGGCGCCGTTGATGCGTTGCCAGGCGTTGCCGGTGCTGCATGACCATTCGAGGTCGCAGGCGCTGTGGTTTCCGCTGCACTCGGTGATCGCCACCGGGCCTTCGATCGCATCGATGATGGCGGCCGCGCTGATTGCCGCAGCCGGACGGGCGAGCCGGTAGCCGCCCCGCGAACCGCGCGTGGAGGTGAGCAGGCCCGCGCGATGGAAACTCTTCAGGAGCTTGCTGACCGTGGGCAGGCCGAGCCGCGTACGTTCGGCCACCTCGGTCGCCGTCAGTCGGCGGTCCGGGGCGGTGGCGAGGCAGGCCAGGATGACCGTGCCGTAATCGGTGAGTTTGCTGATGCGTAGCATGGCGCGTTTTCCAATTGGGACGATTTTAGTCCTATACGGCCCCCGCGCCAACCCCGGGGGAGTCCGGGACGGGGAAAACCCGGCGATCTGCTAGAATCGCGCGCTCTCGCGGGCCGTGG
>JAOUGW010000170.1 GCA_029865465.1 Gammaproteobacteria bacterium | reverse complement strand
CCTCGGCATCGTTCTCGGCGGCGTTGGCTTCCAGCTGCGCCTCGCTGCAGGTGGCGCCCCAGGGGCAGCCGAAGTTGTTCATCTCGGCCGCGAGATGGGCGCCCAGCATGACCACGAAGTCGAGCCGGTCGCGCCGGATCACCTCCAGCACGCGCTCGGCATGCAGGCTGCAGTCGTACAGGCGCAGCAGCCGCCAGTTCTTCTGCAGGATGTGGAGATCCTCGCGGATCTCCGCCATGGTCGGATAGGTCTTCTCGGCCGGGCTCTGGCCGCGCCGGTAACCGGAGTAGCAGATGGCGTTGCCGCGTGGAAGCTTGAGCATGACGATGCCTTCCCGGTGTCAGACGTACTTGGGCAAACCGTTCTTGTCCCACAGGCCCCAGTACGCACCGACGTCGCCCTCGGCGCCCGCTTTCCAGGCCTCGTCGAACGCCTCGAAGTAGAAGACTTCGACTCCGTCCTGGCGAGCCCAACGGCACGTGTCGATGAAGTAGCGCATGGCGCCTTCCACCGACGGCACCGCTCCGTGGAATGCCGTGCCGGTATGCGGCCAACCCGTCTCGCTCACGATCACTTTCTTGCCGCCGGCGACCGCGACGGTCCGCTGGTACATGCTCTGCATGTAGGCGATCGCCTGGTCGCGCGGGCAGCCTTCCCAGAACGGGTAGCAGTTGGTGAGCACGACGTCGCAGGCCGCCGTGATCCGCGGATGACGTTCGAACAGGTAGTATGCGTCGACGTACCCGACCGGCACGCCGGGCGGCACAGCCTGCTTGACGCGCTGCAAGTAGCCGAGCAGCTCGTCCTCCGACATGTCCTCGCGCAGCAGTACCTCGTTGCCCACGGCGAGGATGCCTGCGTGCCCTGCCCGAGCGAGTTCGATCGCCCCCGCGATCTCGCGCTCGTTGATCTCACGGTCCGTGCCGAGCCACGCGCCCACGAGGGTCTTCATGCCGAGCTCGTGCGCGATGCGCGGCGTCCGTTCATGCCCGTCCGTGCAGGAGAAGCTGCGCACCCAGCGCGTGTACGGCTGGATGATCCCGAGGCGCGCGCGTATCTGGGCCTCGCCCACCAGCGAACCGGGCGACTGGCCCTCGAGGTACGGGCTGAAACACAATCCGTGCACGCCTGCGTGCAGTGCTTCCGCGAACTCACCGGCCAGGTCGGCGAGTTCCTGGGATGAGAGCGCCGCCGGCACCGGTGCGGTGCCGAACGCACGTGCCGCAGCCAGCGCAGGAATGCGCGGCATGGACGGAGCGGCCCTCTGCGCGGGTACTGGCTGTCCGGTCTCCGCCAGGTCCGACGCAGAGCGGCCGACCGCCACCTCGGGGTGCCCGGCGAGCGCAAACGCCGGGATGGCGGGCGGCACGACGGGCGCCGCCGCGACGCCATCCTCGGCGGGCTCGGAGCCGCGACGGGCCTTGAGATCGACCGACATCCGCTGCACGGTCGCCTCGTCGATCTCGTAGAACCACAGGGCTGCGACCGCGACGATCGCAGCGATGGCCGGGATCACGCTCATCATGAGCACGATGCCGTGGACCGTTCGCGGACTTTGCGCGACGTTCGGCAGGTAACCGAAGTACGCGAGCAGCCAGCCGGCACCCGCGCCGCCGATGGCCCAGCCGAGCTTCTGCGCGAAGGACGCCGCCGAGAAGATGAGCCCGGTGGCCCGGCGTCCCCACTTCCACTCCGAGTAATCGGCGGTATCGGCGTACATCGCCCAGACCAGCGGCGCGGTCGGCGCGGCGCAGAAATTGATGATCGTGTTGGCCGCCCAGACCAGCTTGATGTTTTCCGGCGGCACGAAGTAGAAGCCGAAGGTGAGCAGCGCCGTCACCGACATCGAGACGAGGTAGAAGTTGCGCTTGCCGAAGCGCTTCGCGAGCGGCGACGTCGCCATGACGCCGAGGATGAAGGCGATCGCACCGGTCGTCAGCACGGGACCGAAGTACCCGCTGCCGTTCGGCACCACGTAATCGAAATAATAGATGGTGACGGTGTTGCGGATGTTGCCGTAGGTCAGCGCCGCGATGCCGACGCCGCAGAGCACGACCCAGGGCCTGTTGCGGACGAGATCCTTGAGATCGGTCGCCAGCGATGTCTTCTGCTTCGGCGGCGGTTGCACGCGCTCGCGCGTCATGGCGAAGGTCGCGAAGAAGAGCAGCACGGCCACGGTCGAATACACGACCATCGTCATCTGCCAGCCATATGGCGACGTGTCGCTGCCGCCGAAGTACTGAACCAGCGGCAGGGTCGTATTGACGATGATGAATACGGGAATCAGCGCCATCACGAAGCGGTACGACGTGACGCTGGTGCGCTCCCTGGAGTCCGGAGTCAGCACTCCGAGCAGCGCCGAATACGGGATGTTGATCGCCGAGTAGGCGAACATCATCAGCATCAGGGTGACGTACGCGTAGACGGTGCGGGCCGAGCCGTCGAGGTCCGGCACCGTGAACGCGAGCACGGCGGTGAGCGCCATGGGCAGGGACATCCAGATCAGGTATGGCCGGAAGTGTCCCCACCTCGTCACCGTGCGGTCGGCGATCGTGCCGATCATCGGGTCGAAGAACGCGTCGGCGATGCGCGTTACCAGCATCATCGTACCCATCGTGGCGGCGCCGAGCAGGAACACGTCCGTGTAGAACTTGGCCATGAAGATCGCGAACATCTGCCAGAAGAAGTTCGACGCCAGGTCGCCGAGCCCATAGCCGATCTTCTCGGACACGGAAAGCTTGTAGTCTGCGATTTTCACAGGATCCCCCGACGCGCCGCCCGGGCGCGATCTGTTCAGCGCTGCTTCTGGTACGGCAGCCGGCCCTTGCCGCGCGGCGCAGGCTCGCCGTAACCACCCACTCGGTCGTAGACGCGCACGTAGTCGACGACCAGTTCGGCCGGAAACTGCGTCGCGGGATTCGGCACGCCCGGAAAGTTGCCGCCGACGGCGACGTTCATCACGATGTAGAACGGCTGGTCGAACGGCGCGGGCCACGGATTCAAGTCGGCGCTGCTGCGCGCCACGACGCCCTTGCCGTTGCGCAGCTTGCTGCAACTCCACCAGAACGTCTGCGTGGCCCAGACCTCGCCGTCCACCAGCCAGCGGATCTCGCCCGGCTCCCACTCCACGGCATAGACGTGGAAATCCGCCACCGACTGCCCGGCCGGGAACTCGTGCACGTGCGTGACGAGTTCGCGCTTCGGGGACGTCGACCCGAAGTGGATCGTGCCGAGGTACTGGTGCGGTTTCTCGCCGACGATCTCCATGACGTCGATCTCGCCGGAGGCCGCCCATCCGCCGTACCTGTCGTGCTCGGGCAGCAGCCAGATCGCGGGCCACAAGCCCTTGCCGTGCGGCACTTTCGCGCGGAACTCGAACTTGCCGTAGCGCTTGCCGAACAGCGGCGTCCCATCGCGCTTGCGCGTCCTGATCCGCGCGGAAGTGTAGCCGCAACCGTGCAGTGACTCCTTCAGGGCGCGGATGTACAGCAGGCCGTCCCGGACGGAAATGTTTTGCGGATCGCGCGTGTAGTACTGCAGTTCCTCGTTACCCCAGCCTTGCACCCACTGGTGGGTCTGGTAATCGAAGAACCCGTTGCCGAGTTCGAAGTCCCACTTAGTCGGGTCGATCTCGCCACGGTCGAACTCGTCGCTCCAGACGAGCTTCCAGCGCGGGTGCTTACCTGGCATTGCCCTGCCCCGTCGTGGCTCGCGATCCGCCGCCCGCGGCGGCCCTCGCGCGCAGACAGAATGCCTGGTACCACAGCGCACTGTCCTTCGGCGTCCTGTGCTGCGTCGCGTAATCAACGTAGACGAGCCCGAAGCGCTTGGTGTAGCCGTCCGCCCACTCGAAATTGTCGATCAGGCTCCAGACGAAGTAGCCGCGCACGTCGACCCCGCTCTCGAGCGCGTCCGCCAGCGAGGCGATGTGCGACTGCAGGTAGCGAATGCGGTCGGCGTCGGCGACGCGTCCGTCCACGAGGCGATCCCGGTAGGCCGCGCCGTTCTCCGTGATATAGAGCGGAGGCAGGCGATAGTCGGCCTGCAAGCGCATGAGCAGTTCCGACAGTCCGCCCGGGAACACCTCCCAACCCATGTCCGTGACTTCCTTGCCGGACTCGACGTGGCCGAGCGGCGCCTCAGTGCCGGAGAGATTGCGCGTGTAGTAGTTGATGCCCAGGAAGTCCAGCGGCTGCCGGATGGCTTCCATGTCCCCGGGCGCAACCTGCGGCGCATCCTCGCCGAGGAACGCCAGCACATCCTCGGGGTAGCGGCCGCGCAGCAGTGGGTCCATGTACCAGCGGATCGTCAGCCCGTCATCGAGACGCGCCCTGGCAAGGTCCTGCGGCGAATCCGTGGCAGGGTGAATGGGCGATTGATTCAGCACGATGCCGAGCGGCGCCGTGCAGTGCTGCGCCCGCATCGCCTGCGATGCGAGGCCGTGACTCAGCAGCAGGTGATGCGCGACCTGCAGCGCCGATTTCCGGCTCTTCAGGCCGGGCGCGAAGGTGCCTGCCTCGTGACCGAGGATCGCCACGACCCACGGTTCGTTGTGCGTGGCGATCGCCGCCGCGCGGCTGCCGAAGCGGCGCGCGACCTCTGCTGCATAGTCTGCGAACCGACCGACGGTGTCGCGATCGAGCCAGCCGCCGCCTTGCTGCAGTGACTGCGGCAGGTCCCAGTGATAGAGCGTGAGATACGGTGCAATGCCCCGCTCGAGCAGTCCGTCGAGCAGCCGGTCGTAGAATTCGAAGCCCTGCTCGTTCCAATTCCCCGCACCCAGGGGCTGGACGCGTGGCCACGCGAGCGAGAAACGGTAGGCGTTCACGCCCAGGCTCGCCATCAGCCCGATGTCCTCGGCCACGCGGTGGTAATGATCGCACGCGCGCTCGCCGCTGCTGCCGTCCTTTATTGCACCGGGCCGGCGGCAGAACTCGTCCCAGATCGAGTCGCCCCGGCCATCTTCGTGCGCGGCGCCCTCGACCTGGTAAGCGCTCGTCGCCACTCCCCAGACAAAGCTCCGAGGAAACCGCTCCGCGAGGACACCGGCGTCATGGCTGAACACCGCATTGGTCGAGCGCTCGTCGGATTTCATCAGCATGGTGTCATTCACGCCAGGCAGCGGGTCGATCGAGCGCCAATACGCAGTCACGGCCTTCACGTGCTGCCGGCCGCATCACGGACGGCTCGAACAATGGTTGCGAAAGCGCTTTCAGAAGCGAATCTAGCACAGTCATTCTTGGTCGTGTCAAACGACCGCTCGTGCGAGATCTTGCTGCGACGCGACAATCCTCGCGCGTTCGAACGACTCGGCCTGAGCCGCGGCAACTGACAGCGCCAGGACGTCCCGGTATGGGCACTACGCGCCGACGGGAACGGTCAGTCGCGCCAGGGACGCGTCGATTCGCGAATCGCAAGGGTCGGCGCAGAAACCCTGGCGTGGGGAGTCCGTCGCTCGATCAAGTCGACGATTGCCTCGGCCGCACCCTCGCCGATCTCGTCCGTGTACCTGTGGACGGTGGTGAGCGGCGGGACAATGAACGCCGAGGTCGGCAAGTCGTCGAAGCCGACCACGGAGACATCCTGTGGCACCTTGAGGCCGCGGCGGTGCAGCGCGAGCATCGCGCCATAGGCGGTCTGATCGTTCGCCGCAAAGACAGCCGTGAATTCGACGCGGGCGTCGAGCAGCGCATTGATCGCCGCCTGCCCGCCTGCCTCGAGATAGTCGCCGGCAGCGACCAGCTTGCTCCTGAACGGAATCCTGCCGGCGGCCAGGGCTGCCCGGTAGCCATCCAGCCGCTGCAGCGCATCCGGATGGTCCGGCGGCCCCGAAATGAAAGCGATCCGGCGGTGGCCCTGCCCGATCAGGTAGTCGGTCGCAACACGTGCGCCGAGCGTGCTGTCCACGTCGACGCAGTAGACGCGGTCACCATCGACCCGTCGGCCGGTCACGACCAGCGGCACGCTGCGCGCGAGGTTGACGAGTTCCTCGTCCGGCAGGCGACTGGTCATCAGGATGATGCCCTCCACGCGCCTGCTCAGCAGGTGATCGACGCAGCTCCTTTCATCACCCTCGCGCCAGTGTCCGCTGACGAAGAGCGGTGAGTAACCGGCCCGCAGCAGGCCCTTCTCGATCCCGGCCAGCGACACGCCGTAGAACGGGCTGTCGATGGCCTGGGTCACGACACCGACGCTCATGGACTTGCCGCCTGCAAGCGAGCGCGCCACCGGGTTCGGCAAGAACTGCAGCTTGGCGATGGCGGCTTCGACGGCCCGCACCTTCGAGTCGCGGACGCGTGCGGTCCCGTTCAGGATGCGCGAGACCGTGCTCGGCGACACGCCGGCCTCCCTGGCGACCATCTCGAGGGTCACCGCCGAACCGCTTGCAGCTGCGGCAGCACGGCGCTCAAGTTCCGATCGTCGCATTCTTCGATTCCTCGGCTGCCGTAGCGCGGGTCCCGCGGATTGCTCCCCTGCACTTGCGCCGCACCGCAGCAACGAGCACGGACAAGCGGGTGTCGCGCGGCTCAGCGATTGACAAGGATGCCGGAGGTCCGCTAGTTTCTGCAAGCGCTTTCAAAGCCCTGATTGATCAGCAGGAGCGCGCCACTCGGCGACTCTGCCTGCGACGGACCAGGGCCGCGCGGGCAATCGACATCACTGCTTCCAAGGACGAGCGCCTTGCGCACCAGCGAAGTGAGAATGCGTGGCGAGCCGATCGCGACCCTCGTGAGGGCCGCGCGGGCCGCAGCCGGCTGCATCGTGCTGCTCGGCAGCGCGGGGATTGCCCTGGCCGCAGACCCGGACGCCACGATCGGGCTGGGCGGTTACTACACCCGCGTGAAAAGCGGCGACGGCGTGCTGCCGGTCGCTGCGTTCGTAAGCGGCGAGGCAGCCGGCAAGGCCGCGCCCACGAACCAGTGGTACTCGTCGGTGATGTTCCAGCGCTGGTCGCAGCCACTGCACGCGCATCCGATGACCTACCGGGCGACCGAGGAAGGCTTCGAGCTCGGGCTGCCGGCGAAGCGCTTCGCCAACGTGGATGGCAGCCTCGAGCTCAGTTACCCGCACGTGCCCGCCATTGCGGTCGCACCGCTCGGCTTCAAGCCCAGGGACGCCAGGCTGTCGAAGTTCTCCGACTGGCTCGCGCAGGTCAGCATGGCGGCAGGCGCGGGCGAATCGCTCACCGCCACAGTCCTGCA
>JAOUGW010000169.1 GCA_029865465.1 Gammaproteobacteria bacterium | reverse complement strand
CTTCATCACCGAGCGGACCCCGAAGCGCATCTCGAGCGGGTAGGGATAGCTGCCGTAGGCAGTGGGGGAGGCTTCGTAGTAGAGCGTGCCATCGCGCACTAGCCCGAGGGCGACCTGCCATTTCGGCAGGATCGGACCGCCAAATCCGTCGAGCGTCCCGGGCGGCAAGTTCGCCCGCAGTTCCGCCAGCGGTCGCGCAGGCAGCCTTGCCGCCAGTTCAGCCGTGGCGACCGCCCGTTCCTGCTCGATGCGTGCCGGGTCGACTGATGACACCGTCGCCGGGATCGAGCCCCACAATACGCAGTGCGGGCTTAGCAGGTAGGGCGCGGTCTGCTGCACGAACTGAACGCGCAGCGAACTGATCTTTCCATCCTGGTAGAGGAACGTCGCGAGGCCCTGGTGAGCGTGATTCTCCGTGTCGTTCACCAGCATCAGTGGCAACGCGGCGCGCGACCAGTCGCCATCGGCCTGTTCCCGCCAGACGCGGCCAAACTGCGGAATGACGCGCCAATAACTCGGCACCTTGCCGGCCGCGGTTTCGCGCACCATCTCGCCGCGCTCCAGCGGCACCAGTACGTCGCCGAGGGTGACAAAGCGCAGGGACACGCCAGGGAACTGCCGCGCATCCCGGCCATCGAGCACCGGCTTAGCCAGCGCCGGCAAGGTTCGCATCGTTGTCGAGTCGACACGCAGCATGCCGGCAAATGGTGGTGCCGGAAGCGCATCTTGCGCCGGCGCGAAGGCCGCGTTGTCCGCAGGCGTGGCGCTGGTTTCACTGCTGAGCATTAACCGCTCCGGCAGGCGGTCGGCTGCGGGCCCGGCGCCCGCAGCCCCGGAAAGCACAGCGAACAGCAAGCTCGCCGTGCACAGGCGTCCAGCGGTCGACAACGGGCAAGGGGTCGTCAGTCGGGTGCTCATTTGGGCGATCAACCTCGTTCAGCGGATCTTGTTCTTGCGGAATGCTGGGCGTTTGCCCGGGGCCGACCCTTTCTTGCGAGGCGGCGACGCCTGCGGCTGGCGCTCATCTGTGGGTCGACGCGCATAGGCACGCCGGTATGAACTGCTGAAGTGCGACATGGACTTGAACCCGCACTCTGCGGCGATCGCGCGCACCGGCTGCGACGTATCGCGCAACAAGGTCCGTGCACGGGCGAGCCGCAGTTCGAGATAGAACTGGCTCGGTGATCTTCCGAGGTGCCGTTGGAACAACCGCTCGACCTGGCGCGTCGACAGAGCCACCCTTGCGGCAATGTCGCGCAGTCCGGGAGCGTCCGCCCGGGACTGCTCCATCAGTTCAATGACCTCGGCCAGCCTCGGGCTCGTGATGCGGTAGCGCGTATGGACGGCCATGCGCTGCCGGTCTCCCTGCTCGCGGATGCGCGGGTGGATGAACTGCTCGGCGACCGACAGTGCGAGACCGGACCCGTGGTGCTCGCGGATGAAGTGCAGCATCATGTCCAGCGCGGCAGTGCCGCCTGAGCAGGTGAACACTCCGCGATCCACGACGAATACATCCTGCTGCAGCTTCGCACGCGGATAACGGGCGGCGAAGAAATCGCTGTATTCCCAGTGGACCGTGCAGTGGCGTCCGTCCAGCAGTCCTGCCTCCGCGAGCAGGAAGGGACCGCCGCTCACTCCACCCACCTGGCAACCGCGGCTCGCGAGCTGCCGCAGTCGTCCACGCAGTCCCGGATAGGCCTGGACCTGCAGCGGATCCAGCCCGATGCACACGAGCAGCAGGTCGATGCCCTCGACCGCACTGAAGGCTGCCTGCGCCGCGATCGGGATGCCGTTGCTCGCGACGACAGGACCACCGTCCGGCGACAGGATCACCCACTGGTAGTACTCGCGGTCAAGCAGGCGGTTGGCGGCGCGCAGCGGCTCGAGTGTCGCAGAAAAGGCCATCAACGAGAACTGCGGAAACAGCAGGAGGCCGAGCTTGAACGTGTCTTGCCGGCTCATCGCCGTCAGGCTGGCGCGTCGAGCGCCGTATTGCGGGTTTCGGGCGCAAGGGCATAACAGACCAGCCCGCCGACGGCGAGCACGACGAAGCACGCTCCCAGGGCAGTGCGCACCCCCATCGCTGCGACCACGACCGGCAGGAGAAACGTGCTGGCCGCCGATCCGATCCGGCTTGCGGCGATCGCCAGCCCTATGCCTGAGGCGCGCAGATCGGTGGGGAACAATTCGGGCAGGTAGACGTAACAGAGATTCGACGCGCCAGACAGCACGCAGGCGAACACGGCGAAGAGCGCGATGATGGTGATCCTGCCGGGATCGTCGAGCACGATCAGCGCGAGCATTGCGGCTGCAGTGATCGCGAAACTGCCGACCAGGAAGGTGCGCCGCGGCATGCGGTCGACGACGCTCAGGCCCAGCACCGCCCCGAACAGCAGTGAAAAATTGTAGACGAGCCCGCCGATGAAACTGTTGCTGACCGCCATGGCGTCCAGGACGCGCGTGACGAACGTGCCGACGGCGAAATAGGGGATGACCTGGCACGTGAAAAACGTGGCGCCTACCAGCGTCCGGCGTCGCCACCTGGACGAGAGCAATTGCGTCCAGCGACCCGCGACGACCGGCGCTGCCGGCGGAACGACGGGACACCCCACGTCCGGTCCGATCCAGCGGCGGACCACGGACGCCGCGTCGGAGTCATGACCGTGAGTCACCAGCCAGAGCGGCGACTCCGGCAGTACCAGTCGCAACGGCAGGATCAAGAGGCATGGCACTGCGCTCGAGAACAGCATCCAGCGCCACGCGTCGGGTCCGGTGTCGGCGAGGGCATAGCCGACGAAATAGGCGCAGGTGTAGCCGCCGGCCCACGCGACCGACAGCGTGCTCATGATGCGTCCGCGAAACGCGCGGGGCGTGAACTCGGTCAGCAGTGCCTTGCTCACGACGTAGTCGGTTCCCAGCAGGAAGCCGATGACCAGCCTGAGAGCGAGCAGTTGTGCCGCGGACTGCGCGAAGAACTGTGCGGCCGCAAAAACTGCCAGCAGCAGCATGTTGTAGGCGAAAATCGGCCGCCGGCCGAAGCGGTCGGCATTGGGGCCCGTGAGCAGGGCACCGAGGAAGAGTCCGGCGAGCGAGGCTCCGCCGATGAGGCCGAGCCAGAGGGGGGTCAGTGCCAGCTGCGGCGCGGCGAGCCCGAGCGCGATGCCGATGATGCCGAGGCCGAAGCCGTCGCTGAACACGCCGCCAAAACTGGCGACGGCGACGCGCAGGTGAAAAGGACGCAACGGCGCGTCGTCATACGCATGCACTGCTTCGACGGCCAACGGCTTCCCCCCGTAAGACCGCGGCGTAGCGGTCCCGCGAGCATCTTTGCACGAGAATCTGGCCGTTCAATGTCGTCCAAACGACACTATTTTTCAATATGGCGACACGTGCATCCTCGAAACAGGCGGGCGACGGTCAATGGCTGCCCAATACCGCCGCCCGCTTCGCTGACAAGGAGCGTCAGTCGGGGATGATGCAGCCCTTGTTCATGACGTCGTTCGGGTCGAACGCGCGCTTCAGGCGCTCGAGGATGTAGTACGAGGAGCCGTACTCTTCCCGGATCCAGGGCGTGCGTGCCTTGCCCATGCCATGGTGGTGCACGACGGAGCCGCCGAGCTTCAGCGTCTCCTCGCAGATCACGCGGTTGATCTCGGTGCGGTACTTGTCCACTTCCTGCTCCGGCGGGCAGTTCACGTTGTAGTAGTAGATGAAGTACATGTTGGTGCCGTTGATGTAGCTGTGCGAGCTGTGCCCGCCGGCCACGGTGATGTCCGGCACCTCGACCCGCAGACGCTTGAGCGCGTTCTCGTAGATGTCGCAGATCGTGCTCCAGTCGGCCGAGACTTCGGTCGTGCGGCCCATGGTCCTGGTGGCAAGGATTTCCTTGCGTTCGTTCGCGATCTTGTCTGCGCCCCAGTTGAGGTCGGCGAACCATTCTGCGAGGTGGTGCGCGTCCACCGGCTTGCACTCCGGGAACTTCGCGACCAGTTCCTTGATCCCCTCGATCGTCGCCTTGACGATGCCGGCCGGGCCTTCGGCCATGAACAGCAGCACGCAGTCGTCTTTGGCGGCGAACTTCGAGAAGTGGAACGCGCCGTCCGGCGGATCGTAGAGACGCGCGACCGACGGCTTGTAGCCGGCGACCATCACTTCGCGCAGCGCCTCGAAACCTGGGCGCATGTTCTTCAGCGTCCAGCCGACGAACGTGTTGTTCTGCGGCAGGTACGGGAACAGCTTCACCGTGACTTCGGTGATGTAGCAGAGCGCGCCTTCGTTGCCGATGACGACGTGGCGGATGTCCGGGCCCACGGCTCGACGCGGCACGTTCTTGATGCGGGTGATCGTGCCGTCGGCGAAGACCGCCTCGAGGCCGACCACCATGTCTTCGATGCCGCCGTACAGCGTCGAGAACTGGCCGATGCTGCGCGTCGCGACCAGTCCGCCCATCTGCGCGATCGGCTTGGACTGCGGCGAATGGCCGGTGGTCACCCCGACCTTGCGACACTCGTCTTCGAGCGTCTGCAGGCACACGCCACACTGGACGGTCGCCTGCATGTTGTAGGTGTCGATCTTGAGGATGCCGTTCATGCCCGAGCCGTCGAGCACGATCGAATTGGCGACTGCCGTCTCGAGGCCGCCTTCGGTCGCGGTGCGGCCGGTGCGGGCCACCACGTTGATGCGGCTCTTGTTGGCGTACTTCAGCACTTCGGCCACGTGCTGCGTGCTGCGCGCCATGACCACCGCTGCCGGAATGGGCCGCGTGAACACGCCGTGCACGTCCTCGTAGAGGCGCAGGCGGTCGATGCTGCTCTGCTTCAGTTCCTTCTCGTCAGTGATGACGTTGGCGCCGCCAACGATCTGCTGCAGTCCCTGGACGATGGCGGTCTTGCTCAAGGCCATGATGCGGTCCTTTTCGGTCGTTTCCGGCGCGCGCCGGTGTCAGTGAAAGAGTGGCCAGGACCGTTCGAGGACCTGGTCAGTCGAATGGCGGATGTCGCGATAGACGTCTGCGTTCATGCGGCGGTAGACGTCGGTATTGGCGGCATTCGGAGCGAACGCTTCGCGGGGCTTTTCCATGCGCGCAACGGCAGTCGCGAAATCCGGGTAAACGCCGGTGGCAACTGCCACGCAGATCGCGGAGCCGAGGCTGGCGCCGCTCGGGCCGTGCGCGCGGGATGCGGGAATGCCGAACACGTCGGCGAAGATCTGCATGAAGAGTGCACTCGACGAGCCGCCGCCCGAGATCACGATCTCACGCAGCGTTATGCCAAGTTCGTCCGCCATGGCGTCGACCTTGTCCTTCATCGTCAGCGCGATTGCTTCGAGGATGGAGCGGTAGCCGTGCGCACGCGTATGGCGCGCGTCGAACCCGAGCATGATGCCCTTGCGGAACGGCTTGTCGGTGGGGGCGAGCCAGTCGAGCACGCTCATTAGACCGTCGCAACCGGCCGGGACGTGCAGCGCTTCCTGTTCCAGCACGTGCTCGCGCGTGACGCCGCGCGCAGCCGCCGCGGCGGCGAATTCCGGTCCCAGCAGGTCCATGAACCAGGTGAGCGTCCACATGCCGCGACGGATGCCGTGGCTCTCGTACAGGTAACGGTGCGGGACGCAGCCGAAGTTGGTCCAGAAGTGCTGCGCATCCTGCCGGTTGCGCTGCCCGTGCACCATCGAGGCGATGTACGTACCCAGCGAGATCAACGCGGTGCGATCGTCGAGCGATCCCGAGCCCAGCGCTTCGACGGCCTTGTCATTGGCCGTGACCACGACCGGCAGGCCGGCGGGAATCCCGGTTGCAGCCGCCGCCGCCGCAGTCACTTGGCCGGCGATCGCTCCAGGCAGCAGCAGTTCGAAGAGTTGTTCGCGCCGGACGTTGAACTGCTGCAGCAACGCTGGATCGCTGCTCCATTGCCAGGTATCCGTGTCGATGGGCCACTGCAGCAGGATGTTGTTCGCCGCAGTGTCCTTGAATTCGCCCGTGAACCGCTGCGTGATGTAGCCGGAGGAGGTGGTCGCGTACGCTACGGCAGGATTCTCCGGCATGTACGGCTGGTAGGCCCGCGTGTCCATCCAGCTCATGACCGGTTGGGCGAGCGAGCCGTCGGCCTTCAGGAACGCCTTGCAGCAGCGAATGGTGCAGAGGCCGACACCGATGATCTCGCGCGGGTCGCCCAGGAAGTTAGCCAGCGCCTGCCGGCTGGCGCCGATGATCGAATCCCACAGGTCGTCGTCGGGGTGCTCGACGACCCCGGGGCGCGGACGACTCGCGGCGCGCAGCACCTGCCGGCCTTCGGCCACTGCATTGCCCTCGAGGTCGTAGATCACGACCTTGGTGCTCTGCGAGCCGTTGTCGACGCCGACGATGTAACGCCCCCGGATCGCCATCTCGCGTCAGCGCACCAGGTAGCCGCCGTCGACGACGAGCAGGTGACCGTTGACGTAGTTGGAGGCGCGGCTCGACAGGAACACGAGCGCACCCATCAGGTCGACCGGCTCGCCCCAGCGCTCGGCCGGGATGTGGTCGAGCACGCGCTGGTTGGTCTCCGGGTTGCTGCGGGTCTGGCGCGTGATCTCGGTGGCGTAGTAACCGGGCGCGATGCCGTTCACCTGGATGTTGTGCATCGCGAGTTCGTCGCAATAGGCCTTGGTGAAGCCCGCAAGGCCGTGCTTCGTCGCTGCATACGCCGACGACCAGCGCCCGCCCAGGAACGAGAACAGCGAACAGATGTTGATGATCTTGCCGCTCTTCTGCGGGATCATCCGCTTCGCTGCTTCGTAGCCGAGTTCGAAGGCAGCCGTCAGGTTCACGGCAACGGTCGCGTCCCACTGCGGCCGTCCGAAGTCGAGCACTTCGGCCATCGGGCAGATGCCGGCACTGTTGACCAGGATGTCGATGGCGCCGAAACGCTCGACGCAGGTGTCGATCACGGTCGCGGCAGCCCCGGGCGCGGTGATGTCGATCTTGAGGTATTCGTAGCGACGGCCGGCCGCTGCAATCAGCGGTCCTGTCTTGCCGTCATCGTCCATGACGCTCGGTACGAACACGTCGGCGCCGGCCTTCGCGAGCGCCAGCGAAAAGGCCTGGCCGAGGCCGGTATTGCCGCCGGTGACGATGGCCTTCTTGCCAGCGAGCGAGAAGAAGTCCATCGAGAATTCGCTGATCAGCATCGAGGCTGGCTCCGTCGGCCTCGACACCGCGTCCACGCGGCCGGGCTCGTCTGTGGTGAGG
>JAOUGW010000012.1 GCA_029865465.1 Gammaproteobacteria bacterium | reverse complement strand
TAATACCGCGGCCACGCCAGGCCACTCGCCTCGCCCCGTGCACTGGACATGAGCGCGTCCCCCGATGCGATGGCGGTGATGCTACATGAGCGCTGCACGCGTGTCGGTTATTCTCCGGGACATGAACCAGGCATTGCAGATCGGCCCGCTGTCGCTGCCGTATACGGTGCTGCTGACTTTGGTTGCCATCGCCCTTGGCGGATTCGTCGCCCACCGGTTGGCGCGGGCCGCCGACATCGAGGTCGAGCCGACGCTGACGTACATGCTGCTCGTCGGACTGCTCGCCGCGCGACTGGCCTTCGTTCTGCGATGGCGTGACCAGTACTTCGACGTGCCGCTGAGCATCCTGAACATCCGCGATGGCGGCTGGGAGCCGGCAGCGGGCGTTCTGGTGGCCTTGCTGTTCGGCCTGCAACGCGCACACCGCCGGGCCGGCCTGCGCAAACCCGTGCTGGCCGCTGCGTTCACGACTGGCACTGTGCTGCTGCTCGGCGGCATCGCCACCTTCATGATGGCGCCTTCGGCAGCCCCTTTGCCGTCGCTGACCCTGAGTTCGCTGGAGGGCAGGTCCGTGTCGCTCGCCGATTTCGCCGGCAAGCCCACCGTGGTCAACCTCTGGGCCACCTGGTGCCCGCCTTGCCGGCGCGAGATGCCCGCGCTGCAACAGGTTCAGGCCGCCAACCCGGACGTGAACATCGTCTTCGTCAACCAGGGTGAAGAGGCGGCGACCATTGTCGCCTTCCTCGACCGGCACGGGCTGGCGCTGCGCAATGTGTTGGTCGACCCGCAGAACAGCACCGGCGCGGCGCTGAGCCACAGCGCGTTGCCGACCACGCTGTTCTTCGATGCTACTGGACGGCTTGCCAGCACTCGCATCGGCGAACTGTCGCAAGCCACGCTGACTCAACGCCTGGCAAGCCTTCGCACCGCCTCACCGCCGACACGATGACTCCGCCGAGTAACACGCTAATAGGTGCGTCCACTTGAGCATCACCGGGTCGATTTTGCCGCCTTGCGCTTGGCGCGACGTCGTTTGGGCAGCAACGCCAGCGCAAGTCCTTCCGCCTTCTCAAGGTCAGGACGGGTCTTCAACAACGCGAGAGATCCGACGGCGAAGCGCGACGTCCAGCCGCTGCCGCGTTCGTGCAGGTCTGCGAGTGCCGTCGTGACCGTGCGCCGCTGATGCTCCCACAAGTAGGAGAGTAAGCTCGCGGCCTGCGACAGGTCCTTGCTGGCCTTTGCGCGGTACGAGCCCGTGCGCTCGCCGTAGACGATCAGCTTGTGCAGGGCGAACCGCGCAGGGTCGGGCACGTTTGCCAGCACAGCTTTTTCGCGCGAGAATACCACCGCTTGCTCGACGTGCTGGAGCAAGTACTCCATGAACGGGAGTGGTTGCAGCACGACGTTCAGTTGCGGATGGAAGTAGGGTTGCTCGCCTCCCCGGTGACGGGTGGTCAGGAAGTCTAGTCGAAACTCGGGCTCCTTCGGGTTCAGGAAGCTTGCACCGGACTTTCCTGCCAACTGCGTGATCGGCAGGAACCCCATCGTGAGGGAGTCGATTGCGGCAGAGGTCTTGACCTCCAGTGTGCTCGGCAGGGCAAGTGACACCGCCCGGCCCGCATGCGCGAAGTCGATGTCCTGCGTGAGGCCCGGGCGAGTCCACGCCACGCCCAGCATGTTGCCGTAGGCGAGGAAGGCGTGCGTACCAACCAGGATTCCTCCGGCCCGAAAGAAGCCGTACTCCGCGAGGCGCCGCAGTACCCGCTCGTGCTTCGGAATCAGGGTGACACAGCCCAGGGCATGCGCGACGTGGATCAGTGGCTCAAGTGCCGCCAGTGCCCCGGGCTGCTTGGAGCCTTTGATCAGCCGGCGAACGGCGGGGTTGTCCGGACCCACGTAGTGCTGGGTCAGTGCGCCGGAAGGCTGGGTGCACTGGTAGTACCAGTAGGTTCGGCCCTTGACCGTCTTCGAGGCAAAGGAGCCGCTGAGGTCTGCAACGGATCGGACGTGGTCCGCAGCGAGCGCAGCGTCAAACAGCTGTGCATAGGCCGTCTGGGCTGAGGCGGGAAGGTCGGTGTAGCCGGGCATCACGGTTATACTAAACAAGTCCCGAGTTTAGTATAACCCGGCAGGTTATACTAAAAAATAAGAATGTCTAGTATAACAATCAGTACTGACGGCCCACCGATGCATCGTCGTGCGGTCAGAACTGATCGGTTCCGCAACCGGTTGACGCATCACCCGGCCCGCCGCGACGGCAGGGGTCACCAGCGCAGCAGCATGGCTCCCCACGTCATGCCGGCGCCGACGGCCTCCAGTAGCACCAGGTGACCGGGCTGGATGCGGCCGTCACGGACGGCAGCGTCGAGAGCCAGCGGCACTGAGGCGGCAGAGGTGTTGCCCTGGGTCTCCAGCGTCGTGACGATCTTGTCCGCGGGCAGGCCGAGTTTGTTCGCGGTCGCCTGGATGATGCGGACATTCGCCTGATGGGGCACGAGCCAGTCGAGGTCGGAGCCAACCAGGCCATTGGCCGCCAGCGCCTCGTTGCAGACGTCTTCCAGGGCCCGCACCGCGAACTTGAACACCGCCTGTCCGTCCATGTGCAGGAAGGCATGGTCATGGAGGACCCCGTCCTGTACGTAGCCGGTGGCTTCGAGGATATGGCTCTGCCGGCCGTCCGCGTGCAGATGACTGGACAAAATGCCGGGTTCTGCTGACGGCCTCAGGATCACCGCGCCCGCGCCGTCGCCAAACAGCACGCAGGTGCGGCGGTCGCTCCAGTCGAGCAAGCGCGAGAAGACCTCGGTTCCCACGACCAGGGCGCACTTGCACTGACCGCTCGCCACGAACTTGTCGGCGATCGAAACGGCGTACAGGAAGCCGGTGCACGCAGCCTGGATGTCGAAGGCGGCGCCGTGGGTTACACCGAGCTTCTGTTGCAGCAGACAGGCGGTCGAGGGAAAAATCAGATCGGGCGTGCTGGTGGCCAGAACGATCAGGTCGACATCGTCGGCCGTGACGCCCGCGGCATCCATGGCACGACGCGAGGCGTGCAAGGCCAGGTCCGATGCCTGCTCGTTCTCGTCCGCGACAAAGCGGCTGCGAATACCCGTGCGCGAGAAAATCCACTCGTCGCTGGTCTCGATGCGCTGCTCGATTTCCTGGTTGGTCAGCGCCTTGGCTGGCAGGTAGGCCCCGGTGCCGGCGATCCTCGAATGTCCCATCGAATGAGTCTAGCAAGTCCGGGCGCGATCGCGGCGGCAGCGGCAGTTCGTGCGGGGCGCGCGTTCAGAGTGCCAGCCACGCAGTAGCCATGACCAGGCCCCAGAATGGTGCGACGCACGCCAAGCCGTAGCCCAGACCGCGGACGAATCCCAGCGCGTCGTCGGTGTCACCCGGTGCCGACGTTTCGACCGGTTCCGTGATTGCGAGCGAATCGCGGTCATTGTCCATGCTCGCAGCTTGGTGCGGACCGGGTCGTCGGGCGAGCCGGATATCGAGCATGTTCGCGCAGAATGCCGTGGGTCGGCACGAGCGAGCCTTGCTTGCAAGCCTGATGCGACCATGGCACGACCGAGGCGATCGTCCCCGGCCCGGAAACGCCGCTAGAACGCGCGTCGCACGCCAAGCAGGAAGACGAAATCGGGCGATGCGTCGACCTGCAGGTCCTCGCTGAAGCCGAAATCGAACGCCCAACCGGCCTCCGTCCTGTAGCGCCCGCCGAGCGTGAGCACGACGGCGTCGCCGTCGAGGTCGGTGCCGGTGTCCATCACCGCCGTATTCGCTTCCAGTTGCGCGGTCAGCTCGAGACCGCGCCAGGCTTTCCACGTGGTGCCCGCGAGCAGCGAACCCGCGAAGTCCTGCTGCAGGTCCGCGAGCACGTCGCCCTTGCCGAGCCACGCCACGTTGGCCTGTCCGAACAGTTGCCAGCGGTCGGAAAGTTGCCGTTCACCTGCCAGCGAGAGAGCGACATCGACGGCGCCGCTGCCAGTGAGGTCCTCGGCCTTGCCGGTCGGCACCTTGATCGTGAGCCACGTCGCGACTGCGCCGTGTTCGGTCGCGGCCAACTGGTAGCCCAGCGACAGGGGAAGGTCGGCGAGTCCTGACGATTCATCGTCGATTCGGAGCAATGTCGATGCACCCGAGCGGTATTCAATCAGCAGTGCGTCTTCGGGCAGGCGGTCGCGCGAGCCGTTGGGCAGCCCGAACAGGTCGTGCCAGCTCGCCACCAGCGAGTCTAGCGAGCCGCCGCTCGTTTGCCGCCACGCCAGTTCGCCCTGCACGGCGCAGCGCTCGCCCAGTGCATGTTCCGCCTGTACGCGAACCTCGAACACTTCCGCATCGAGCGTGTAACCGGCCTGGTCCGTCGAGTCCGTCGTCGCGATATTGCTCCAGTTGAGGGTCGCGCCAAGGTGTCCCGAGCCGGAACCTGGCAACCGCGCTGCAAGCGGCATCGGCAGGCCGTACAAAGTGACGAGGGGATGTTGATTGCGCGTCAGGAGCGGCTCGGCCTGCGCGCCGGCCACGGACACCAGGCACACCAGTGCACCAGCACCGGCGACGGGATTGCGGATTCGTCGCATGACGGGACTCCTGGAATGCGCCACTCGCCGCAGCAGAGGTGCATGCTAGGCCGCTGATGACCGTCTTTGCAGTGTGGAAGCAACGGATGCGACGCCACCTGCCGCCAGTTGGCGGGGCGGCGATGCGACGCAGGATGACTTCGCTTTCGAATCGGAGCAAACTAAGTCTGAACATCGGTCAGTGGCATTCAGGGGGACTGAAGCCATGAGAACGGAAGTCACGACGCACGGGATCGAGTTGTCGGACGACCTGCGGCTGGCCGTCCATCACGAGGCCGAGCGGCTGGCCCAGGCGCTGCGGCGTCGCATCAATACCCTCAAGGTCGACTTGTCCGAGGAGCCGGGCGCGGGCCGCAGCAGTCACTGTGCGCGTTGCCAGGTCGACGTGCTCTTCGATGACGGCTCGAGCCTGGCGCAGGTCGACGAGGAAGACGATCTCCAGCGCAGTGTCACGGAAGCTTTCGTGAAGATCCTGTGCAATCGTCGCAGACACGATTCGCACCGGCACAACTAGCGCTGCCCCACTGCTGGCGCACCGGGCCGACGCACTCACCGTGAGTCGAGCAGGCGGTCACGGCCGGTATCAGGGCCGGTAGGCGAACTCCAGCGGCCGCGTCGCGCGCAATGGCGCTGCGATGTCTGCAAACTCGCAGAGCAGCTTGCGCGTATCGCGCGGGTCGATGATCTCCTCGATCTGGAACTTCTCCGCGGATCTAAACGGCGAACGCATCCGGTTCAGCCGCTGCGTGATCTCGGCCGCGAGCGCTGCGCGGTCGTCGGCCGCATCGAGTTCGGCCTTGTAGGCGGCCTCAATGCCGCCTTCGATCGGCAACGAGCCCCAGTCCGCAGATGGCCATGCGTAGCGATAGTGGAAGCGCGTGTGATTCTGGTTGCCGGCACCAGCGACCCCGAACACCTTGCGGATGATAACCGTGCACCAGGGGACGGTCGCCTGGTAGATCGCGGTCAACGCGCGGGCACCCGCACGGATGGTGGCTTCGTGCTCAGCCTGCTTGCCGATCATGAAGCCGGGATTGTCGACGAGGTGCACGACCGGCAGGTGGAAGGTCTGCGCGAAGTTGACGAACCGCTCGAGCTTCGCGGAACTCGCCGCCGTCCAGAGTCCGCCGATCACGAACGGATCGCTCGCGATCACGGCCACCGGCCAGCCGTCGAGCCGGGCCAGGCCCGTGATCACGGATCGGCCATGCAGGCGTCCGATCTCGAAGAACGAGCCCTGGTCGACGACGGCCTCGATGATCGGGCGCATGCGGTAAACCTCGCGCCGGTCGCGCGGGACGGCTGACACGAGGAATTCCTCGCGACGCTCGGGGTCGTCGCCGGTCGCGAGGCGCGGCGGCAGTTCGAATACGGAGGAGGGCAGGTAGCCGAGGTAACGACGCGCCCGTTCGAATGCTTCCTGTTCGCTGCCCACGTCGTCGTCGACCGCACCGTTCGAGGCATGGATGCGGCTGCTGCCGAGTTCCTCCTTGGTCAGCTTCTGCCCGGCGGCGGCGACGACGGGCGGGCCGGCGACGAACATCTGCGACTGGCCTCGCACCAGCAGCGAGTAGTGGCTCTGCACGACCTTGGCGGCGCCGAAACCGGCGATGGGGCCCAGGCCCAGGCTCACCACCGGCACGGTCGCGAGATTGCGGACCATGTGCTCGAAACCCGGGAGGAATGGCACGTAGGTGTAGCCCATGGCCTCGAGCGACTTAACGGAACCGCCGCCGCCGCTCCCTTCGATCAGGCGGATCAGCGGCAGGCGCAGCTCGTGCGCCATTTGTTCCGCCGCCACCTGCTTCTCGATGATCGAAGCGTCGGACGCGCCGCCGCGCACGGTGAAATCGTCGCCAGCCACGACGACGCGGCGGCCTTCGATGCGACCGCGGCCGAACAGAAAGTTGGTCGGGGTCAGCGACTGCAACGCGCCGGTTTCGTCATAGGTGCCGCTGCCCGTGATCGAGCCGATTTCGCGAAAGCTGCCGGCATCGAGCAATGTGCCGATGCGCTCGCGCACCGTCAGGCGGCCGGCGGCACGCTGCCGTGCAATCTTGTCGGGCCCGCCCATTTCGCGGGCCAGGGCCTGGCGCTGCCGCAGTTCTTCGAGTTCGGGCTCCCAAGTCATCTCGGGTCTCTCACTTGCTTGCGCGATCAGACGGGCGTGGACATCCTAGCAGGATGGACGCTGACGCAAGGATTCCGGACCGCGACGAATGTGTCGTCGGCGACCTCCTGCGGCACTGGGCGCACGCGAGGCCCGACAAGCACTTCCTGGAGTTCGAGGACGGCAGCGCCTGGACGTTCGCAGCCACGCTGAGCCGTGTCCAGCAGGCGGCAGCGGGTTTACGGTCCCTGGGGGTACGACAAAGCTCGCACGTGCTGTGCTGGATGCCGAATGCGGCGGAAGCTGTCCTGGCGTGGCTCGCCGCGAACTACCTCGGCGCCGTGCACGTGCCGATCAATACCGGCTATCGCGGACGACTGCTGCAGCATGCCATCGAGTTGTCGGACGCCAGGGTGATGGTGGTGCACTCCAGCCTGCTGCCCCGGCTGCGCGAGATCGGGACGGCGCAGTTGCGCGACGTGGTTGTCATCGGGGAGGTGCCCGAAGCCATCGGTGAACTGACCTTGCACGGCATCGAAGTGCTGCACTCGTCGGATCGCGCGGAACCGTCGCGACCCGTCGAGCCGTGGGATCCCAACTTCATCATGCTGACTTCGGGGACGACCGGCCCGTCCAAAGCCGTCATCTGCACCTACATCCAGACCTGGTGTGGCGGTGCGATGGGGATGGACTATTTCGATGCCGAGGACCGCGTGCTGGCCAACCTGCCGCTGTTTCACATCAGTGGCGCCGGCGCGGTCATGGACCGGCTGACCAAGGGCGGCACCTGCATCCTCCAGGACGGGTTCAAGCCGGCGACGTTCTGGGACACCGTGCGACGATTCGACATCACCGGCTGCTGCCTCGTCGGAGCGATGACGCAGTTCCTGCTGCGGCAGCCGCCGAGCGGCCGCGATCGCGATCACCCGTTGCGCAACGTAGTCACCGTGCCCTGGAACCAGGACTCGCGCGCCGTGGCAGAACGCTACGGACTGCAGATGCACACCGCGTTCAACATGACCGAGACGGCGGTGCCGATAAGGTCCGGCGCCAACCCCGAGGTCCTCGGCACGTGCGGCCGGCCGCGCCCGGGGGTGGAAGCACGAGTCGTGGATGGGAACGACATCGAAGTGCCGCACGGCGCGGTCGGCGAACTGATCCTCCGTGCGTCGCGACCGTGGGAAATCACGCAGGGCTACTACCGCAATCCGCAGGCGACGGCGGCGGTGTGGCGCAATGGCTGGTTTCACACGGGCGATGCGTTCCGGCGCGATCGCAGTGGCGAATTCTTCTTCGTCGACCGGATCAAGGACGCCATCCGCCGTCGCGGCGAGAACATCTCGTCGTTCGAGGTCGAGGCCGAAGCCTTGTGCCATCCGGCGGTACTCGAGGCCGCCGCGATCCCGGTGCCGAGCACCGAGTCCGAAGACGAAGTCCTGCTGGTCGTGACCGCCAACGCCGGGCAGGTGATCGAACCACGCGCGCTGCTGCGCTTCCTCGTTCCGCGCATGGCGCATTTCATGCTGCCGCGCTACATCCGGGTCGTCGCGGCAATGCCGAAGACGCCCACCGCGAAGATCGAAAAGCACCGGCTGCGGGTCGAAGGCCTGACGGCCGATACCTGGGATCGCGAAGCACACGGCGTGACCGTGCGGGGCGGGCGGGTCGCCGGCCTCGAGAGTGACTAGCATTATTGGACTGATGCGCTATCCTGAGCCGGTAGCAGTGAGGGGAACGTCATGGCGATCCACCTGATCGGCGGTTACCAGACCGATTTCGCACGTGTCTGGTCGCGCGAAGGACTCGATTACACCGACATGATGCGCGAGGCGATCGACGGCGCCCTGGCGTCCTGCCTGCTCGAGGCCGACGACATCGAAGCGATCCATGTCGGCAACGCTTTTGGCGAGCTGTACCGCGGCCAGGGTCACCTCGCTGCCATGGTCGCTCAGGTGAAGCCCGAGTTCTTCGGCAAGCCCGCGATGCGCCACGAAGCCGCCTGTGCCTCCAGTTCGCTCGGCATCCTCTCGGCTTCGGCAGAAATCGAAGCGGGGCGCTACGACTGCATCATGGTGCTCGGCGTGGAGGAGGAAAAGAACCTGCCGGGCGACCAGGCATCGCAGGTGCAGAACGCCGCTTCGTGGCAGGGTCACGAGGGGCTCGACTGCAAGTTCGTCTGGCCGGCCGTATTCGGCCGGATCGCAATGGAGTACGACGAGCGCTACGGTCTCGATCGTCGCTACCTGAACCGCATCGCCGAGATCAACATGGGTAATGCGAAGCGCAATCCGCGCGCGCAGACCCGTGGGTGGAAGTTCCGCGCCGAGACGTTCACCGACGACGACGAATTCAATCCCATGATCGAGCCGGGCACGCGCCGGCAGGACTGCGGCCAGATCACGGATGGATCCGTGGCGGTTGTGCTGGCGTCGGAGCGCTTCATGCAGCGCTATGCGGCGCGCCGCGGCGTCAAGGTGAACGGGTTCCCGCAGATCATGGGCTGGGGGCACACCAATGCCGGCATTCGCTTCCTCGACAAGCTCGAGCGCAGCAAGGGCGAGGAATTCATGTTCCCGCACGTGCGCAAGGCCATCAGCGATGCATGGCGGCGCGCCGGTATCAACGGCGTCGAGGATCTCGATGGCATCGAGACGCACGACTGCTTCACGTCCACGGAGTACATGGCGATCGACCATTTCGGTCTCACGCCGCCGGGGCAGAGCTGGCAGGCGATCGACAGCGGCCTGGTCGAGATCGACGGGCGGTGCCCGGTCAACGCATCGGGCGGGCTCATCGGGGTTGGTCATCCCGTAGGCGCCACGGGCGCGCGCCTGCTGCTCGACGCAGGTCGGCAGGTGACGGGCACGGCAGGGGACTACCAGGTCGCAGGTGCGCGCACGTACGGCACGCTCAATATCGGCGGCTCGCTCGGCACGGTGGTGAGTTTCGTCGTCGGCTTGCGCGACTGAGGCAGCACGGATGGCACACGCATACATCTACGACGCCGTGCGCACGCCGCGCGGCAAGGCACGCGCCGAGGGCGGCCTCGCGAAATTGAAGCCGCAGGAGCTGGTGGGCGGCCTCGTCGACGGCCTGCACGCACGTGGTCGGGATGCCCGTAACGTCCAGGCGCTGGTCCTTGGCTGTGTCGACCAGGTGGGCGACCAGGGCGCCAACATTGCACTGGTGTCCAAGCTGTATGCCGGTGTCGCGGACGATGCGTATGCCTTCACCTTGAACAACTACTGTGTATCGGGTCTCACGGCCATCGGCCACGCGGCTACGCAGGTGGCTGCCGGGAATCTCGAGCGGGCGCTCGCGGGCGGCGTCGAGATGATGTCGCGTGTGCCATTCCTCGGTGACAACGCGAGCTACTACACCGACGCGAGCCTGCCGAAGCGCACGCGTTTCATCCCCGTCGTGCTTGCGGCCGATCGCCTCGCCGAGGCAGAGCGGGTCTCCCGCGAGCAGCTCGACGCGGTCTCGCTCGTATCGCAACAGCGTGCTGGCGCGGCGGAAGCGAACCCGGCATTGACGGCTTCGCGCATACCGCTCGGCGGCCTCGGCCGCGACGAGTGTGCACGGCCGCAGTCCACCGCGGAATCACTGGCCGCCATGACACCGAGCTTTGCGGCACTGGCCGCCCAGTACGCGGATGCGCTCGAGGGACCGATCGATCACCGCCACACGATTGGCCACGCGCCGCCGATCTGCGACGGCGCCGGGCTGGCGCTGATCGGCGGTGCACCGAAGGCAGCGGACCAGCCCCGCGCGCGGATCCTGGGATATGCGGAATCCGGCGGCGATCCGCACGCTTCGCTGCTGGCCGGTTTTGCCGCCATGGCCCGGGTGCTCGAGCGCACCGGGCTGACGCTTGCCGACATGGACCGCATCGAGTTCATGGAAGCCTTCGCCGTGACGATCGCCAAGTTCCTCCGCGATTATCCGGTGGACCCCGGCAAGGTGAACGTCGCCGGGGGTCACATCGCGCGCGGCCATCCGATGGGTGCGTCCGGCGCCATACTGGTCTCGACCTTGCTCGACGTGCTGGACGCGTCGAACGGGCGCCTCGGGCTGGTGGTCTGTTCGGGTGCCGCCGGCGTTGGCGCCGCGATGGTGGTCGAGCGCCTCGGCTGAGACTGCAGCTCAGGCCGTCTTCACTTCGCGCAGCACGGCTGCCTGGGCCGGGTCGAGGTATTCCTCGATGCGCCAGACCAGTCCGTCCTTCAGCGTGATGACGCAGCACGCGAACAGCTTCATTTCCTTGCCGTTCGCAAGCCTTGCCTCGACGACGTGCTGCTGCATCCAGCCGCCGGGAATCAGCTCGCGTCGCACGATGCGGTAATTGCGGTGCGGTGCCTTGCGCACCATCCACTCCAGGACCTTCATGTTGTCGGCCACGGTCTGGTGGACGTCGTCGTAGTTGTGCCAGAACGTCGCATCCGGCTGGTAGAACTGGCGCACCTCGACCGGGTCGCCCCGGTTCAGCGCGGCAGTGAAGCGATCGGAGAATTCGAAAACCTGCTGCTGGCTGCTCGTGTCCACGTGCGGTCCCCCGGTCTCGGCATCAGTTCGATAGTGAAAGCGATGCTTGCACACGGGACACGCCGCGGCAAGTCGCAAGCGTCAGCCGGCGCGTGTCGCCGGCGTCGGTCGGGAGTGGAGCAGTCGCCCGCCCCGGGGCCATGCCACCGGCGTTGACATTCCGCTGCCGGCAGGGTCAATTGCGACTTTCAATATAGGACCGAGGGCGCGCATGTCCAGGGAAGCAGTCATCGTCGCCACCGCGCGCACGCCGATCGGCCGGGCCTACCGCGGTGCCTACAACGACACCGATGCCACGACCCTGGGCGGGCACGTCGTCGCCGAAGCCGTGCGCCGCGCCGGCGTGGATCCAGCCGAAGTCGAGGATGTCGTCTTCGGCTGCGCCGTGCAGCAGGGCACGACGGGCCAGAACATCGCGCGTTTCGCCGCTTTGCGGGCGGGCCTGCCGGATACGGTGCCGGGGATGACCATCGATCGCGCCTGTTCGTCGGGCTTGATGGCGGTCGCGGCGGCCGCTCGGCACATCATCGTCGACGGCGCGCCAGTCACGATCGGGGGCGGCATCGAGTCCGTGTCGCTGGTCATGAACGAGCGCATCAACTACGACCGCATCGGCGACCCGTGGCAGCGCGAGCATTACCCGGGGATGGCTACGTCGATGATCGAAACGGCGGAGATCGTCGCGGAGCGCTATGGCGTGAGTCGTGAAGCGCAGGACGTGTACGCCCTGCAGTCGCAGCAACGCACGGCGCAGGCGCAGGCCGCGGGGCGCTACGACGCCGAGATGGCGCCACTTACGACACGCATGCGCGTGCAGGACAAGGCGGCAGGCACCGTCAGCGAACAGGAGGTCACGCTTCGTCTCGACGAGGGCAACCGTCCGCAGACCACGCTCGAGGACCTGCAGAAGCTGAAGCCCGTGTTCAAGGGTGGCCGCTACGTTGCCGAAGGGCGATTCATCACGGCAGGCAATGCATCGCAGTTGTCGGATGGCGCCGCAGCGCTCGTGCTGATGGACGCGAAACTCGCGGAGCAGCGCGGGCTCGAACCCCTGGGCGCCTACCGCGGCCTGGCAGTCGCTGGCTGCCGGCCCGAAGAGATGGGGATCGGTCCCGTGTTCGCGGTTCCCAAACTGCTCGAGCGGCATGGGCTCACGATCGACGACATCGACCTGTGGGAATTGAACGAAGCGTTCGCCAGCCAGCTGCTCTATTGCCGCGACAAGCTCGGTATCCCGAACGAACGGCTCAATGTGTCGGGCGGCTCGATCTCGATCGGCCATCCCTTCGGCATGACTGGCGCGCGTTGTGTCGGGCACCTGCTGCACGAAGGGTGTCGGCGCGGGGCGAAATACGGTGTCGTCACGATGTGCATCGGCGGCGGTATGGGCGCCGCGGGCCTGTTTGAAATTTTCAGCTGAAGCAAAGGACAAGCGCCATGGCCGACCCCAAGCCGACGCTCAAACCGGCCGAGATGCCGATGTGGATGAAAGTGGTGGTGTTCTACGGCCGCTTCGCGCCGTCATTCACCGCCTTGGGTTACGTGGCGCGAGGGCTGCCACTGCGACCGTTGAACGCGTCGTTCAAGGGCCAGACCTGGCTGGTCACGGGCGCCACGGGCGGCATCGGCAGGGGGATCGCGCTCGGCGCCGCACGGCGCGGCGCGACCGTGCTGTCCGTCGGTCGCAACGAGACTGCGCTGAAGTCGCTGGCGCAGGAGGGCGGCGCGGGCATCGTGCCGATGCAGTTCGACCTGGAACTGGTTGCCGCCAACCTGGCACTCGCGGACGAGGTGATGCGGCGAGGTAGCAAGCTCGACGTCCTCGTCAACAACATCGGCAAGCTCGACCATGTGCACCGGCTCACCCCGGAAGGGTTCGAAGGCACGTACGCGCTGAACCTGCTCGGTCACTTCGCGTTGACCGAGAAACTTGTGGATGCCGGCGCACTCGACGACGGGGTCGTCGTCAACATGGCCTCCGGTGGGCTCTACAACACCGCGCTGAGCCTGCGGCGACTGGAGCAGAAGCCGGAACGTTACAGCGGGGTGATGGCGTATGCCGCACACAAGCGCGCGCAGCTTGCCCTGGCCGACCGCTGGACGCAGCCCGAACGCAGGCTCGTGTCGTACACCATGCACCCGGGCTGGGTCGCCACGCAGGGCGTGAGCACGGCGCTGCCCGACCTCGAACGTCACCTCGGGCGGGTCCTGCGCACGCCGGCGCAGGGCGGTGACACGGCGCTGTGGCTGGCTGCGAAGCGCCCCTCACCGGTGCCAGGCGCGCTGTGGTTCGATCGCGCACCGCGCGCGGCGCACGCCTACGCTTTTTCGCGCAAGCCCGAGGTCGAGCCGGAGGCGATCTATGCGAAGCTGATCGCCGACGTCGCCAGGGCGCGTTCAGCCTCGGCCTGACCCTGACCCGGGCGAGGCGGGGCGGTGATGACTCAGGCGGAGTGGCTGGCTTTCGACGCCTCGAGCGCTGACGCGGCCTGCGCGGAATCGAAGTATTCCCGCCAGGCCTGGATCAAGCCATCGCGCAGTTCGATCACGCCGACGACCGGCAGTGAATGCAGCCCCTGGGGCGTGGTGACGTGGTCGACGCGCTCGAGGATCAGCACGTCGCCGCTCATCGCGATGTTGCGGATCTCGAACTCGATCCTGACGATGTGCGCGAGGTGCTTGCCGAGCACCTTGCGCAGGCTGGCGCGACCGCGGATGGGAGTGCCCATCATGCTGTGCAGCACGCCGTCCTCGGCGAACGTCCCGGCGATGGTGGCAATGTCGTTGACCCGCCACGGCTGCAGCAGCGCGTCGATCTGTGGCCAGAATGGATGGGGCGGGTGCGATTCGCGGCGGGCAGTCATGTGTGGTTTCCTTGTGCGTATCCGAAGCTAGGGGAAGAGGGCGGCGCGTGTCAACGAGTCCGGGTGCCGAGTTCTTCGATCCACGCACACTCGCGGACCCTTACGGCTATTACGAGTCGCGGCGCGCCGCAGGGCCGGTGCTCGATGTCTCGACTGCGGAAAAGGAGACCTACCTCGTCGTCGGCGCGGCGGCGATCAAGGAGATCCTCGGCCGGCCGGACATCTTCTCCAGCCGACCGGTCGGGGCCCAGGGCGTCAACCTGTATCCGCGGGCGGAAGCGTTGCTCAAGGAGAAGGGGTTCGGCCGCACGCCGCACCTGATCGTCATGGACGCGCCGCGTCACACCGCCTTTCGCGGGGTGCTCGGGAAGATGCTGCGCGACAAACGGTTCCACAGGATGCGACCGCAGATTCGCGCGGTGGCCGCGAGCCTGATCGACGACTTCGCGCCGGCGGGTCGCTGTGAATTCACGCGCGACTATGCCTGGAAGCTGTCCGTGCTGGTGATCGCGGACCTGCTCGGCGTGGATCGCGAGCGGATCGGCGAGTTCAAGCGCTGGTCCGATGCCTGGGTGCGGCCGCTGCTGCAGCGGCTCACCGAGGACGAGATGTTCGACTGCGTGACGCAGATCGCCGAGCTGCAGCACTTCCTGGTCGGAGAACTCGCCGCCCGGCGGGAGTCGCCACGGGACGACCTGCTGACGGATATCGCGCATGCGACTTTCGATCTGGGCCAGGGCGAGGTGCCGTTGCGACAGCACGAACAGCTCGGCCTCTGCGAGCTGCTGATCGTTGCGGGCAACGACACGACCGCGAATGCGCTCTCGCTCGGCATGCTGCGGCTCGTCGAGCGGCCGGATATCGTGGACCGCGTCCGCGGCGATGCGCGGCTCATCGAACGTTTCGCGGAGGAATCGCTGCGCTACGAGGGGGCCGTGCAGAACAACTTCCGCACGCTGACGCAGGACACCGTGCTCCATGGGGTGCGGATGCGGCAAGGCGCGCTGGTCCTGCTGTCATGGGCGGCCGCCAATCGCGATCCGGAGGTTTATCCGAACGCGCAGGCCTTCGACATCGACCGCGCGTCGTTCCGCACCCATCTGGGATTTGGCGGCGGCATCCACACCTGTGCCGGAGCGACGCTCGCCCGGCAGGAACTCGTCGAGTCCTACGACCTGCTGCTGAGCCGGCTGCGCAACCTGCGCTTCGACGCAGGGTTCGCCGCGGCAGACCTGGTCCGGATGGGCGGGCTCGTGAGTCACGGCCTGGCGCGATTGCCGATCCGGTTCGAGGCCGCATCCGAGTCTAATTGTGCAATTGACCCGCCTGTGCGGAACCAATAACCTCCCACGGGCAGTTTCCCCGCAAAGGCCGAGATTCCGATGCAACTCGAGTTCACACCCGAGGAACGGGCGTTCCGCGCAGAAGTGCGGACATTCATCGCCGACCACTATCCCGCGGACGTACGCGCGAAGCAGGACCGCGGGCTCGAGCTGGGCAAGGAAGACATCCTCAGCTGGCACCGGATCGTCGCGAAAAAGGGCTGGTCGGTGCCAGCCTGGCCGGTCGAATACGGCGGCACGGGCTGGAGCGCCACGCAGCGACACATCTGGGCTGAAGAGCTGCAGCGTGCCGACACGGTCCCGATCATCGCGTTCTCGACCAACCTCGTCGGTCCCGTCATCTACACTTTCGGCACGCCCGAGCAGAAAGCGCGGTTCCTGCCGCGCATCGTGGCGGGCGACGACTGGTGGTGCCAGGGCTATTCCGAGCCCGGCGCCGGTTCCGACCTCGCTTCGTTGCAGACGCGCGCGGCGCGCGAAGGCGATCACTACATCGTGAACGGCCAGAAGACCTGGACCACGCTGGCGCAGCATGCCGACTGGGGTTTCTTCCTGGTGCGCACGGATCCGTCGGCGCGCAAGCAGGCCGGCATCAGCTTCCTGCTCATCGACATGAAGAGCCCTGGGGTGACCGTGCGACCGATCATCACGCTCGACGGCGCCCACGAGGTCAACGAGGTCTGGCTCGAAAACGTGAAGGTGCCGGTCGCGAACCGCGTGCACGAGGAGAACAAGGGCTGGACCTGCGCCAAGATGCTGCTGGCGCACGAGCGCAGCGGCATCGCGCTGGTGGCGCACTCGAAGGTCGCCCTGGGCAGGCTGCGCAAGCTCGCGGCGGCGACCGGTCAACCGGGGTGCCGGCTGGCCGACGACCCGATCTTCCGGCGCAAGCTCACGGAGATCGATGTCGAGCTGACCGCGCTGGAATACACCGAGCTGCGATTCCTCGCCGCCGAGAGTGCGGGCAAGGCGCCCGGTGTCGAGGTCTCGATGCTCAAGATCCGCGGCACGGAGATCCACCAGCGGATCAATGAGCTCACCCTCGAGGCGCTCGGGTCGCACGCCTCGCTGCGCGTCAGCCGCGCGACGGCTCATGCGTCGGGTCCCGACGCCGTCGCCGCGCCGGGCGCTGTCGGCATCGCCGACACGTACTTCAACATGCGCAAGCTGTCGATCTTCGGCGGCTCGAACGAGATCCAGCGCAACATCCTGGCGAAGGCCGTCCTCGGCCTCTGATCGCTGCGCAACGACGCGTAACCACGGCTCCTGCACATGGACTTCAATTTCACGGCCGAACAGGAAATGCTCCGCGACAGCGTGGCGCGCTATTTCGGTGATCACTACGCATTTCCGCAACGCCAGGCCGTGATCCGGTCCGCGGGGGGCTGGCGGCCCGGGTTCTGGCGCGGGCTCGCCGACGACGTGGGCATCCTCGGCGCACCATTCGACGAAGCCATGGGTGGACTCGGCGGGGGCGCGGTCGAATCCATGATCGTCATGGAAGAGATCGGCAAGGCTCTGGTCATCGAACCCTACCTCGACACCGTGGTGATCGGCGGCGGCCTGCTGCGACGCTGCGGTACCCGCCGCGCCAGCGAACTGATCGGCGGCATCATCGCCGGCGAGGTCCGGCTGGCCTTCGCGCATCTCGAGCCATCGAGCCGGTTCGATCTCGCGAATGTGTCTACGTCCGCTGTCCAGGACGGCGGCACGTGGCGTATCAGTGGCCTGAAGGACGCAGTGCGCAGCGCACCGTTCGCGACGCATCTGCTCGTGAATGCGCGCGTCAGCGGCAAGAGCGGCGATCGTGCCGGGCTGTCGACGTTCCTCGTCGCAGCGGGCGCGTCGGGCTTGTCGTCGCGCGAATACCCGACGGTCGATGGCTCGCGCGCCGCGGACCTGAAGTTCGAGGGCGCACCCGCCGAATTGCTCGGCCCGGCAGCGCAGGGCCTCGATGCGCTCGAGGCGGCCGTGGACGAGGGCGTGGTGGCGCTCTGCGCTGAAGCCGTCGGCGTCATGCGCCGGCTGCTTGCGGATACGGTCGAGTACACGAAGCAGCGTCGGCAGTTCGACGCGCCGATCGCCGCGAACCAGGCCTTGCAGCACCGCATGGTCGACATGTACATGGCGCTCGAGCAGTCCATCTCGATGACCTACATGGCCACGCTCAAGCTCGACCGCCCAGCGTTGGAGCGCAAGCGGGCCGTGTCACTGGCCAAAGTGCAAGTCGGCAAGGCTGCGAAGTTCGTCGGCCAGTCGGCCATCCAGTTGCACGGCGGCATGGGCATGACCAACGAACTCGCCATCAGTCACTACTTCAAGCGGGCAACGATGATCGAGTCCGAGCTCGGGTCCGTCGATCATCACGCCGCGCGCATCGAGCAGTGTGACGCTGCGGCCTGAGGCCCCGGCCGTCGAGCGCCGGCCGGTTGCGCCGGCGTGGTTCGGCGCTGCGCTCGCGCAGGCGCCGGAGCGAACCCATCTCGAGGTCGAGGGCGCCGAGATCGAGGTGCTTACCTGGGGTGAACGAGGCCAGCCCGGGCTCCTGCTGCTGCACGGAATGACCGCGCATGCGGACTGGTGGACCTTCCTGGCACCGCTGCTCGCGCAGGGCCGGCGAGTCGCTGCCTTCTCGCTGTCGGGCATGGGTCGTTCGGATTGGCGGGACGCCTACTCGCTCGAGCAGTACGCCCGTGAAGCGATCGCCGTCGCGAATGCGGCCGGCCTGTTCGACTCAGCCGTCGCGCCGATCCTTATTGGGCATTCGTTCGGCAGCTTCGCGACCCGCATCGTTGCCCGCACCCTCGGCGCGAGGCTCGCGGGCATCGTGCTGGTCGACGGCGCGCTCGCGGCAGGCGACAACGACCGGGAATACCACGATGTTCCTGTCCGTGGTCACCGACACCGGGTCTATCCGACGCTCGAACAGGCAGTCGCCCGTTTTCGCTTCGAACCCGCGCAGTCCTGCGACCACCCGTACATCCTGGATTTCCTCGCGCGGACGTCGCTCGGCCTCACGCCGTCTCCTCACGGTGGAGACGGCTGGTCGTGGCGGTTCGACCCCGACCTGCGCGCCAAGATCCGGATCACGCCCAGTGCGGAGTTGCTGGCACCCGTGACGTGCCGCATGGCGCTCCTGTTCGGCGACCGCTCGAAATTGATGACGAGCGCGCGGCTCGAGCTGATCCGGCGCCACACGCCGCCCGAGGCGCCCTGGATCGTCATTCCCGACGCCGGTCACCACGTCATGGTCGACCAGCCGCTCGCGCTCATCGCAGCGCTGCGATCGCTGCTCGAGGCCTGGCAACCGGCCGCGACCCTTGCACAATCCTTCACCCTGCCCACGCCGAGCGTACCTGCATGAACACACCGGACAGCCTCAAAGCCCGCGTCGGTCAGGAGATCGGCGTGTCGGACTGGTGCCTGATCGACCAGGACATGATCGACCGCTTCGCCGACCTCACCGACGATCACCAGTGGATCCATGTCGACCGCGAGGCAGCGGCGCAGGCGCCGTTCGGCGGCACCATCGCGCACGGGTTCCTCGTGCTGTCGATGCTCGCGAAGCTGTCGGCCTCGGCCGACCTGCAATTGCAGGGCGCGAAGATGGGCATGAACTACGGGTTCGACAAGGTGCGGATGACGAACCCCGTGCGGTCGGGCAGTCGCATCCGCGGCCGTTTCGTGCTCAAGGACATCGTCGAGCGGGCGCCCGGTCAGTGGCTCACGACGACAGCCGTGGCGGTGGAAGTGGAAGGCCAGTCCAAGCCGGCGATCGTCGCCGAATGGCTGGGCCTGCAGTTCGTGGGCTAGGAGACGGGCATGAGCATTCGATTCGACGGACGCGTGGCGATCGTGACGGGCGCGGCGGCAGGACTCGGGCGTTCGCACGCGCGGGCACTCGCGGTACGCGGTGCGAAAGTAGTGGTCAATGATTTCGGCGGCGACGTGCACGGCACAGGCGGGTCGTCGGAACCCGCGGAAAGAGTCTCGGAAGAAATCCGCGAGGCTGGCGGCGAGGCCATCTCGCACGGGGCGAGCGTGACCAATGCCGAGCAGGTCGCACACATGGTCGAGAGCGCGCTGGCGAAATGGGGCCGCATCGACATCCTCATCAACAACGCGGGCATCCTGCGTGACGCCAGCTTTCCGAAGTCGAGCCTGCAGGACTTCCGTGCCGTCATCGACGTGCATCTGCTCGGTTCCGTGATCTGCAGCCAGGCCGTGTGGCCGCACATGAAGGCCGCGAACTTCGGTCGCATCCTGATGACGACGTCCACCTCGGGTATCTACGGCAATTTCGGTCAAGCCAATTACGGGGCGGCCAAGACCGGCCTGATCGGCTTGATGAACGTGCTGCAGATCGAAGGTGCCAAGAACGACATCCGCGTGAACGCGCTGTGCCCGTCGGCGGCGACGCGCATGACCGAGGGGCTCATGCCTGAACCGGTGCTGGCGTTGCTGACGCCCGAGTCGGTCACGCCGGCGGCGCTGTTTCTCGTCAGCGACGACGCGCCGCGCCGCACGATCCTGAGCGCTTGCGCAGGTGGCTATGCCCGTATCGTGATCCAGGAGACGGCTGGCGTCTTCCTGCCCGAAGCCGAACGCACCCCCGAAGCGATTGCGGCGCGCTTTGGCGAGATCTGCGATCTGTCCACCGCCATGCACTGCGAGGAACCCGGCGGTCCCGGCATGCGGTTCGTGAAACTGGCGGCGGCTGCCGCTGGCGTGAGTCTCAAGTGAGCGGGGGCCTGCATTGAAAGCGCTGCTCAGTCGGCAGGCTGGCGGGCCAGAGACGCTCACGCTGGAGGACGTCGCCGACCCCGCGCCGGGACCCGGCCAGGTCCTGATCGCGATGCGCGCGTGCGGCCTGAACTTTCCGGACGCGCTGCTGATCCGCGACCTGTATCAGCTGCGGCCACCGCGCCCGTTTTCGCCGGGTGGCGAGGTGGCGGGCATCGTGGTCGACGTCGGTCGCGAAGTAACCCACGTCCGCGCGGGCGACCGCGTGCTCGCCATGCCGGGTTTGGGCGGGCTCGCGACGCGCGTCGTCGCCGATGCCGCGATGTGCGTGAAGATTCCCGCTGCGATGTCGTTCGAACACGGGGCGGCGCTGCTCGTGACCTACGGCACCGTGCATTACGGCCTGAGCCGCCGCGCTCGCATCCGGGCCGGCGAATCGCTGCTCGTGCTCGGCGCGGGCGGTGGAATCGGCCTGGCTGCCGTGGAACTCGGCCGCGCGTGCGGTGCCAGAGTCATTGCGGCGGCCTCGACGCAGGCGAAGGTCGATGCAGCCCTGGCACGCGGGGCCTCGACGGGGTTTGTGTATCCGACGGGCGAGGCCGCCGGTGACGGCAGGCAACTCGCGCAGCTGTTCAAGTTGCATTGCGGGGCGCAGGGTGTCGACGTCGTCTGCGATCCGGTCGGTGGCGTGTATGCCGAAGCCGCGCTGCGCAGCATGGCCTGGGGCGGGCGCTACCTCGTGATCGGGTTCGCAGCGGGCGATATTCCGCGCATCCCGCTCAACCTGCCGCTGCTCAAGGGGTGCGACATCCAGGGCGTGCTGTATGGTGCGCATGCACAGCGTGATCCCGCTGCCGTCAAGGTGGAGATCGGCGAGTTGCTGGCGCTCTACGCCGAAGGCGCTATCCAGCCGCACATTTCCGCACGCTTTCCGCTGTCGCAGGGTGGCGCTGCCATCGCCGCGATCGCATCGCGCCAGGCGCTCGGCAAGCTCGTCGTCGTCAACGAAGAGTGATTTGCCAGTCACGATAACGATCGATTCTAATCGCGCCGCCGGGCTCGAAACGCAGGGGGAGCCGCATGGACCGTAACCAGCCCGCGATTGATTCGAGTCCTGCCGCCGAGGCGTGGCCCGCGCCCGCACGGGCCTGGGCCATGGTGATGCTGCTCGTCGCGGCCTATGCCACCGCCTTCGTCGACCGCCAGATTCTCACGCTGCTGGTCGAGCCGGTGAAGCGCGACCTGGCGATTACCGACACCCAGTTCAGCCTGCTGAGCGGCCTCGCGTTCACCTTCTTCTACACGATCATGGGCATCCCGTTCGCGTGGCTCGCGGACCGTGGTTCGCGCCGCAACCTGATTGCCGTGAGCATGACGTTCTGGAGCGTGATGACCGCGGCCTGCGGCCTGGCGAGCAGCTTCCTGACGCTCTTCCTCGCGCGCATCGGGGTCGGAGTGGGCGAGGCTGGCCTGTCGCCCGCGGCGTACTCGATGATCGCCGACAGCTTTCCGCCGGAGAAGCGCGCACGGCCGCTTGGCGTGTACGCCACCGGTGCGATTCTCGGCGTCGGCCTGGCACTGATCATCGGTGGAGCGGTCGTGCACTGGGCCAACTCGGCGCCGCCCGTCGTGCTGCCCGTGATCGGCGAATTGAAGACCTGGCAACTCGCGTTCCTGATCGTCAGCCTGCCGGGTCCTCTGCTCGCACTGCTGATGCTGCCGATGCGCGAGCCGGCGCGTCACGAAAAGGCTACGGCCATCGCTGGCAATCCAGCTTCGTTCCGCGTGTTCATGAAAGAGCGCGGCCGGGTGTTCTGGCTGCTGGCCATGGGCTTCTCGCTGATCGGCGTATCGATCGCGGCCTACCTGTCGTGGGCGCCCGCGTTCATGATGCGCGTGCACGGCTGGAGCATCGCGCGTGTCGGCGCAGTTTACGGAGGCATCCTGCTCGTGTTCAGCACGTCCGGCATTCTCATCGGTGGCTGGTGGGTGGATCGCTTCGCCGCACGGGGCTACAAGGACGCCGTGCTCAAGGTCGCGATCGCCGGTTCGGCGCTGGCGGCGCCGTTCGCCATCGGCGCACCGTTTGCACCCACCGGGGAACTCGCGATGGCCGTCATTGCCGTGATGTCGTTCGCGTTCGGCCTGGCACAGGGATTGCCTGCGGCCGCATTCCAGGCCGTGGCGCCCAATCGCGTGCGCGCGCGCGTCATTGCGCTCTACCTGCTGGTGGGCAATATCATCGCGTTCACCGTCGGCCCGACGGGCGTTGCCCTGATCAGTGATTACTGGCTGCGCGATCCCGCCAAGATCGGCGTCGCGATCGGTTTGCTCTCGGCTTTCGTGGTGCCGCTCGGCGTGTTGGCGCTGGTCGTGGTGCGCAAGCCCTTCCTCGCAGCGCAGGCGGCCGAAGCGGCTGCCTGATCGATGTCGTCACGTCGCGTGGACGTCTCATTGATGGTTTCGTGACGCTCGATGCGGGTCTCCCTGCGACGAGCGGAAAGGCAGACACGCTCGTCGCAGGGAGACCCGAATCAAGCGTCTGACAGCATCAGGTGCAGCTGACGCGTAAGGGCCTTCGATCCGAGAGTCCTTCCGACGAGCGTGTCTGCCTTTCCGCTCGTCGGAAGGACTCTCGGATCGAAGGCCCTGGAATCTACGGCACGTGCAATGCGCCGCCGACGCGCGCCTCGCGCAGCGCGCCGCGCCGCACTTTGCCGGAGTCGTCGCGGAGCCGCTCGGTGGTCGTCTCGAAACTGCGCGGCAATTTGTAGGAAACGAGTCGCTCCGACAGGAACTGTTGCAGCTCCTCGAAGTCGAGCGGGGCGGTGCCGTCGCGCACCTCCACGATGGCGTGCGCGCGTTGACCGAGATCCTGGTCCGGCAAGCCGACCACGACGCTCGCGAGGACGGCCGGGTGCGAGTCGATGGCGGCCTCGAGCTCGGCCGGGTAGATGTTCGCGCCGCCGGAGATGATCAGGTCGGTGCGCCGGTCCGCCAGGTAGAGGTATCCGTCGGCATCGATGCGCCCGAGATCGCCGAACGTTTCCCAGTCGCCTCGTGCGCGAGGCTCGGCGCCGAGGTAGTGGTACGTGGCGCCCTTGCCGCCGGCCGGCAGGAAATAGATCTCGCCGACGTCACCTGGCGCGACGTCGTTGCCGGCTTCGTCGAGGATCCGCACGCTGGCCCCGGGCATCAAGCGGCCCACGGAGCCCTTGTGCTCGAGCCACTCGCGACCGCCGATCATCGTCGCCGCGATCGCCTCGGTGCCCGAATAGACCTCCCAGATGGCGTCGGGCCCGAGCCAGTCGATCCACTTTTCCTTGAGCCATACCGGGCATGCGGCCGCGATGTGACAGACGATCTCGAGCGACGAGACGTCGAAGCTCGCGCGCTCCACGGGATCCAGCCGCCAGATGCGATGCATCATCGTCGGCACCTGGTACAGCCACTGGCCGCGATGCCGTTCGATCATGCGCAGGGTTCCGGCTGCATCGAAGCGCGGCGTTATCACGACGTGACAGCCCCAGCACAGCGCCGAATAGGCGAGCCCGAAGGGCGCCGAGTGATACATCGGTCCCGGGATGACGACCGTGTCGCCGGGCTGCATGCCGAGCGATGGCACGTCGGGATCGAGTACCGATCGCGCGTGATCGACGATGACTTTCGGCCGGCCAGTGCTGCCGCCGCTGGCGATCGCCTTGACGTACTGCGAGACGCGCTCAGGCAACGGATCCGCGGACAGGGACGGGTCGTACAGCGATTGCTCGGTGACGAGCGGCACGCCGGCGGCCCGTGCGGCCTCGCCGCCGACCACGAGTCGCGGCTGCAGCACGTCGAGCAGGGCCTGCAGTTCGAGCGGCGGCAGACGATGTGAAACCGGCGCGGGTGTGGCGCCGAGGGTCCAGCACGCGAAGGCCACTTCGAGGAACGCGGCGCCATTCGGCAGTGCGATGGCGACGAAATCGCCTTCCGCGACGCCGGCCGCCTGCATCGCACGGGCCCGTCGATGCACGCGCGCTGCGAGCTCCGCTCGCGTCAGCGTCAGGTCGCCGCAGCTGAGCGCGGGGTGATGAGGGTCACGAGCCGCCTGGACGCCGAGCAATTGTCCGATCGGCAGCGCGACCCTCGGTGCGGCGGGTGCAAAATGCCGGGGCATCGCCTGGCTGCAGTTCAGCCGACGCTGGTGGACAACATGCGCGCGAGATCGCCGCGCACGACTTTGCCAACGCTGTTGCGTGGGAGTTGCTCGACCAGTTGCAGGCGCTCTGGATGCTTGAACAGCGCGAGTCCCGCGGCGGCGAAATGTGCGCGCACCGAGTCGAGCGTCGGCTGCCTGCCCGGCTTCGGCACGACCACGGCACAGATGCGCTCACCCATGATCTCGTCGCGGTAGGCGGTGACGGCGCCCTCGAGCACGTCGGGCATCTGCGACAATACGTTGTCGAGTTCCTCGGGCGCGATCTTCACGCCGCCGCGGACGATGATCTGCTTGAGCCGGCCAATGAACCGGTAGAACCGGGGCGGATCGTCATCGCCCGTGATCTCGAACAGGTCGCCGGTGCGGAACCAGCCGTCCGCGGTGAACGCCTGGGCGTTGATCTGCGGGGCGCGGAAATAGCCGTCGAACACCGTCGGTCCCGTTATCTGCAGCTCGCCGGGCTTGCCCGCTGCGAGGATCTCCGTGCCTGTCTCTGGTTCGACGATGCGCGTGCGGATCTGGGCGTGCGGCGGCGATTCCCAGCGGATTTCGTCGCGCCCGTAGCGCGGGAACAGGCGCGCCCGGTGCTCGGGGTTCGCCGCATTCGCGGCATTGCTCATCAGCGACATGCCTTCGTTCGAACCAAAGGCATTCACGATCTCGATGCCGAAGCGTTCCTGGTAGCCACGGATCATCTCCGGGTCGAGCGGCGCCGAGCCCGAACCGATGCAGCGCAGGCACGAGAGATCGACGCTCGCGAGCAGTTTCTCGTCCTTGAGCAGCATGTTGAGGACTGCCGGCGGGGCAATCGCGTATTCGGGGCGTTCTTCGGCGATCTGTCGCAGGTAGACGCCGAGGTCCAGCGGATGGTGCAGCACGAGCGTGCCCGCGCTGTGCAGCCAGCTCATGAAGCAGCCGCCGATCGCCGCCATGTTGATCAGCGGGAACGGATTCAGCAGCCGTTCGCCGCGGCGGATGCCGGCACCGCGCAGGTGGCCGTAGCTGATCGCGATCCAGTGGTTGTGGGTGCGCGGCACACCCTTGGGCATGCCCTCCGTTCCCGACGTCCAGCAGATCGTCGCGACGTCGTCCGCGGAGACCTGCAATGCGTCGACGTGCGCAGCGAGGGCTGCGCGCGACTCGGTCGTGAGTGGCGCCGGCACGAAGGGGAGGCTGCCCGCTGGCGCGTCCGGACCAAGGCACAAGACCGGGAGCTGGCGACCCCTGCCCAGCTCAACCGCGCTTTCCGCATAGTCGGCCCCCTTCAGCGCGCGCACCGTCAGTATGGCGCGTGCGCCCGTGAGATCGACGATCTGGTCGAGTTCGTGGCGCCGGAACTGCATCGGCACCGGACTGACGATGATGCCGAGCCGCAGGGCGGCGAAGTACAGCGCAGGGTATTCCGCGATGTTCGGCAATTGCGTGACCAGGATGTCGTCACGACCCAGGCCGAGTTCCAGCAGGCGCAAGGCGTAGCCGTCGGCGAGGTCCGCGACGTCCTGGAACGTGAGGCGCAACGGCGAGCCGCCGACGAGCACGTCGCGGTTCGGGGGATCGAGCACCGCGAGTTGCGAGGGTGCGGAGCGTACGGCGGCGTCGAACAGGTCGGTGATGCGGGTGTCCGACCACCAGCCGAGCTGCCGATATTCCCGAACGAGTTCTTCGCGAGTCGTGCGCAAGTGCGATGCCCCCGGGTGCGTGTGCGATCGAGTATAGGTAAGGGTCCGGCGAGCGGCAATCGACGTAGCGCTGGCGCGCCAGCATGTCGTACTCTATGGTCCTTTAACGAAAGTGACTACCGGAGAATGCCATGGACCGTCGTCTTTTCATGCAGGCCAGCGCCGCCGTTCCCATGCTGGCGGCAGGCGCCGCCGGCGCCGCGACTGCGACGCTCGACTATTTCGCAATCACGCAGAAGATGATCACTGCCTGGCGTGGGAAGGACCTCGAGGGGATGCTGGTCCACATCGACGACGACATCGTGTGGCACTCGCACGTGGGCAGCCCGCCCATCGTCGGCAAGGCGGCGATGCGCGAGTTCGCCGCCAAGCTCACGGCCCAGATGAACGACATCAAGTGGCGCATTTTCGAAACCGCCACCAACGGCAACCGGGTGTTCCTGGAGGGAGTCGACGACTTCGTGACCAACGAGGGACGCCGCGTGGTGCAGCCCTACGCCGGCGTCCTGGTTTTCAAGGACGCGCGCATCGTCGAATGGCGCGATTATTTCGACCGCGCGCTCTTCGACCGGCTCAAGGCCGGCGAGCCAATGCCCGACTACCTGCAGGCGCTCGCCGACCGCCCGGCGCTGTTCTAGGGGTCGCCGTCCCGGACGGCCCTGCAGCCGACCGGGCCGCGCCCGTCACGCGCGCGGCGGCCAGGGAATGAATGCGCTGGTCGCCCGTTCGTAGTCGGCAAAGGCTTCAGGGCGCTTCTTGCGCATGCGACGCTCGACGAGCCCGATGCCGAGCGGACCGAGCAGGATGTAGGCCAGCGTCAGCGGGCTGATGATCGCGAGCCAGCCCCACGGCGTCTCGAGCGCGATAAGAAAAAAGCCGCACCAGACGAGGAACTCGCCGAAGTAGTTCGGATGGCGCGAATAGCGCCACAGACCCCCGCGCATGATCTGGTTGTGGTGGGCGGGATCGCGCAGGAAGCGGCGCAGCTGAATGTCCGCCACCGTTTCGAGCGTGAGTCCGACGAAGAACAGCACGGTACCGGCGAGGGCGAGCGCGCCGAGCGCAGGTTCGGGCGTGCGCTGAGCCAGGAACAGCGGGAACGCGATCGCGACGCCACTGGCCGCACCCAGCGACAGGAACACATGCGTGAGGCTGTACCAGGCGTAGTTCTGGCCGAGGGAGGCCGCATGGGTGCGCAGCCGGGCGTAACGCGGATCTTCCTTGCCCCAGTTGCGCGCTCCGATGTGCAACGCGAGACGTGCGGCCCAGATCAACGTGAGCCCCATGACCAGGTTCTGCCGCGCCGGGTTGCCATCGCAAACGAGGTAGAATACGCCGGCGACGATGGCCATGCCGACCGGGTACAGCGGGTCGCCGATGCTCGAGTCGTTGATCGCGAGGCTGATCAGCCACAGCGTGATCCAGAAGCCGAAGATCGTCGCAGCGCAGATCAGCGCCAGGTAAAGGATGTCGGACGGCATCGCGAGGCCTCCTCAGCGGCCGGTGCGGATGACGGGCACGTTCAGCATGCGGGCCATGCGCTTCTCCAGGCCCTTGGGATCGAGCGCGAGCGCGGCTCGCACCTCGACGGCCATGCGATCGGTGTCGAGCTCGTCGATGCCACGGGTCACGGCGCGCAGGCCGGCGCGTGCGATGTCCTCGGGCTTCTCCTTGCCGCCTTCGACGTGTGCGGCCATGCGTGTGTCGACCGAGCCGACGATCAGTGCCGTCACCTGCGTGCCCTGGCCAGCAAGCTCGGCACGCACGCAGCCGCTCAAGCTGCGAGTTGCGGCCTTCGAAGGCCCATAGCCGCCCATGTTCGGAATCGGGCAGAGCGCGGCCGCCGAAAGCACGTTGATGATGGCACCGCCGCCGTTGCGTGCAAGGACGGGCGCGAATGCCCGACACATCGCGAGCGTGCCGAAATAGTTCACTTCCATTTCCTGCCGCGCTACCGACATGTCGGCTGCACCGAGCAGCGTCTGGTTGCTGAACAGGCCGGCGTTGTTGACGACGAGGTTCACGTCGCCGCATTCCCGGGCGGCCTTCGCGACCTCGTCGTAATCGGTGACGTCGAGTTCAAGCGCGACGCAGCGCCCCGGATACTGCTCGACGAGATGAGCGGCTGCCGCGGGATCCCGGCTGCCTGCATACACTTTCTGCGCGCCTGACTCGAGCAGCACGCGGACGAAAGCTTCGCCGATGCCGCGATTGCCGCCGGTGACGAGACCGACACAGCCTTTGATTTCCATCGTCAGCGCTCCGGGTTCGAAGGTGGGTTGTTGCCCTGGGTGCCTGAGCCGGCCGGCAGAATGACCTCCGGACACGGCGATCTTTCGTACAGCCGCTCCACTTCACTCGCGCGGCGGGTGAGCGCGACGCGCTGGTTGATCGTTCCTTTGTCTGACACTTCGTGCTGGTCGACGCTCGGTGGCTCCGTGAGCAGCTTGAGCCGCTCGACTCGCTCGCTGAGGCCGCGCCCCGCATTGAACGCCTGCAGTCGCACGCGCAGCTCGGCCTCGAGTTCCGGCGTCGGCGGCACCTTGGGCCAGGCAAGCATCGCCACGAAGGACAGGTTCTCGCCGCACACCACGACATCGGCGATCAGCGGCGCGAACGCTTCGAGGAACTCGGCGCGCAGCTTGCCGGCCGCGACCCACGAACCCGTGCCGAGCTTGAAGTCCTCGGCGAGGCGGCCCGCGAACCGCAGCCCCTTTTGTATGTCCGTGGGATCGTGAAGCTGCGCGGTGTCGCCAGTGCGATAGAACCCTTCCTCATCGAAGATGCCGCGATTCACTTCCGGGCTGGACAGGTAACCCGGCGTGACGATCTGGCCGCGAACGCGTACTTCGTAGCGCGGCCCGTTCGGCACGAGCTTGAGCGTCATGCCGGGCATCGGCAGTCCGATGCCCACTGCTTCGGTCGGGAAGTAGATCGACATGCAACCCGACGTGGTCTCGGTCGCGCCATAACCCGTCGTGAAGAAGATCCGCTCGCCGATGGTCTCCACGGCGAGCCGCTGGAAGCGCTCGTACAGGGCCTGCGGCAAGCCGGCGCCGCCATACAGGGCGAGACGAAGATTCCGGAAGAATTGCGTGCGCAGCTCCGCGTCCTGCTCGAGCGCATCGGCCAGCATCGCGTAGCCGAAGGGCACGTTGATGTGGAAGCTCGGCGGAATTTCCTTGATGTTGCGCAGCGACTCCTCGAACAACCCCGGCATGGGCCGTCCCGCGTCGATGTAGAACCGGCCGCCGCTGCACAGCGTGGCGAACTGGTTGCACGCGCCCGATACGTGGCTCCAGGGCAGCCAGTCGAGCATCGATTCGGTCCAGCCGGCCGTCTGCGCGAGCACCTGTCGTGCCTGGGCGATGTTCGCCGCGACCATGCGCTGCGTCTGCACCACGGCCTTCGGCATGCTGGTGGACCCGGAAGTCAGCATGTAGAGGGAGTGCGCGTCGGGATCGAGGCCGACGATTGCCTGCTCTACGGCCGGCGTCACGGTCGTGGCCAACACGTCGGCGCAGGCGATGGCGGGGCGCGAGAGGGCGGACGGATCCGCAGTCACCACGATTGCATCGCCGAAATCGACCGTCTCGAGCGCACGCTTGAAGAGGCCGGTCTGCTCGGCGAACACGACGGCAGGCTTGACCAGGTTCACCACGTGCCGCAACCGGCCGAAATCGCCGGGCATCAGCGAATAGTTGGCACTGACCGGACAGACGGGCACGCCCGAGGCCATGCCGCCGAATTTCACGACCGCGTGTGCGATCGAATTGCCCGAGAGGATCAGCAGCGAGCGGCCGGCTGGCAGGCGCTGATCGATCAGCCACTGCGTGACCGCATCCGCCGCGTGCTTGAACTGACTGAACGAATACTCGATCCACGGGCCACCCTTGCCAGCGCGCTCGGCAATGCAGGGACGGTCGGGATCGCGCGCTGCCCACTCCGACAGCTGTGCCGGCAGGTTCGGAACGAAAGGCGCGAGCTCGGTCACGGGTTCGACGACGAGCGTGCCGTCGTCGCGCCGCTCGACGCGCATGTCGGACGGCGGAAAGTACGTGGCGCGAAAGGGTGCCTTGGCCGGGTTCATGGATGCTCAGGACCGATCGTAGGACAGGTCGCTTGCGTCCTTGCGGCCCAGGTGCATGCCCGGCTTCGCCGGATCGAACAGGCCGGTGCACCACCCTTCGCTCGAAGGTGTGTCGCGATTCCAGTCGAACACCGTGCGGCGGTGCGCAATCTTCCACTGGCCATGGCGCCGCTCGAATCGGTCGACCAGCCGACCGCCAGTGAAGGTGTCCGTGGACTGCCCATTCGCGGCAAACCGGGCGAACGTCCACAGGTAGGTTTCGACCCGTGCCACGTCGCCGTCGAATTCAACGTGGCTCGTGCCGAGCAGATGCTGCATCGGGCCCATGAGGCGGATGCGCGGCACCGCGCCGTCCACGTAGGCGAACG